>NZ_JAOVTT010000001.1:0-353365 GCF_027737405.1 Campylobacter sp. VBCF_04 NA7 | reverse complement strand
AAGGCGAGCCTGCGTGAGATAAATTTGCTAAGAAGCAGAATTTTAGGCATAGGGCGAGACGGCGCGATACCTGCGCTTTTGCGAGAAAAACAAAAAATCGATTATAAAGGATAAAAAATGAAAATCAACGGCATAATTCCAGGAAAACCAAAGCTAGTAAAATGTCCAAAATGTGGAAATTTGCAAATTTTTATTTTTAGTTGCACGAAGCCGTTTGCGGTGTGCAAAAAATGCGGAAACATAATACCGCAGCAAAAAGGGGAGTAAAATTTGAAATTTTGACTTAAAATTTTCAAAAAAACCTTGACAAAGATTTTTTTTTCAGATATAATCCAAACTTCAATTTCAAAATGCTGGTGTAGCTCAGTTGGTAGAGCTACTGCCTTGTAAGCAGTGGGTCGGCGGTTCAAGTCCGTTCACCAGCTCCATTTTTTTGTAACAGTGTTTGACCAGATTTTCATTAGGTGAGATACTCAAGTGGCCAACGAGGGCAGACTGTAAATCTGCTGACTATGTCTTCCGTGGTTCGAATCCACGTCTCACCACCATGAATCTATGCGGGAGTAGCTCAGTTGGCTAGAGCATCAGCCTTCCAAGCTGAGGGTCGCGGGTTCGAGCCCCGTTTCCCGCTCCATTTGGGTTTTACTGGGAGCTGTAAAAACTTAATGCTTTTATACGCTTTTATATCCAAATTTCGTCTTACATTGTCAGATAGTAGGTAGCGATTTCTCTTGGCCAGGGGTAATGCTCATATGGCTCAGAGGTAGAGCACTTCCTTGGTAAGGAAGAGGTCGCGGGTTCAAGTCCCGCTATGAGCTCCATTTAGAAAATTGCTTAGTTTTTTATTGTGTAACCACAAATTAATAACGGAGGATATGATGGCTAAAGAAAAATTTACTCGTAACAAGCCACACGTAAACATTGGTACTATTGGTCACGTCGATCATGGTAAAACTACTTTGACAGCTGCTATTTCTGCTGTTCTTTCTAGAAGAGGTCTTGCTGAGCTTAAAGATTACGACAATATCGATAATGCTCCTGAGGAAAAAGAGCGCGGTATCACTATCGCTACATCTCACATTGAGTATGAAACAGAGTCTCGCCACTATGCTCACGTTGATTGCCCAGGCCACGCTGACTATGTTAAAAACATGATTACTGGTGCTGCTCAAATGGACGGCGCTATCCTAGTTGTTTCAGCAGCTGATGGTCCTATGCCACAAACAAGAGAGCACATCTTGCTATCTCGCCAAGTTGGTGTTCCATACATCGTTGTTTTCCTAAACAAAACTGATATGGTTGATGATCCTGAGCTTCTAGAACTAGTTGAAATGGAAGTTAGAGAGCTTCTAAATGAATACAACTTCCCAGGCGATGATACTCCAATCGTAGCTGGTTCAGCACTTCAAGCTCTTGAAGAGGCAAAAGCTGGTAACGACGGCGAGTGGTCAGCAAAAATCATGGATCTTATGAACGCTGTTGATAGCTATATCCCAACTCCAACTCGTGACACTGATAAAGATTTCTTGATGCCAATCGAAGATATCTTCTCAATCTCAGGTCGTGGTACAGTTGTAACTGGTAGAATCGAAAAAGGTGTTGTTAAAGTAGGCGACACAATCGAAATCGTTGGTCTTAAACCAACTCAAACAACAACAGTTACTGGCGTTGAGATGTTCAGAAAAGAGATGGATCAAGGCGAAGCTGGCGATAATGTCGGTGTATTGCTAAGAGGAACTAAAAAAGAAGAAGTTGAAAGAGGTATGGTTCTATGCAAACCAAAATCAATCACTCCTCACACAAAATTCGAAGGTGAAGTTTATATTCTAACAAAAGAGGAAGGCGGACGCCACACTCCTTTCTTTAACAATTATAGACCACAATTCTATGTTAGAACAACAGATGTTACTGGCTCAATCACTCTACCTGCTGGCACAGAGATGGTTATGCCTGGTGATAATGTTAAAATCACAGTTGAGCTTATTGCTCCTGTTGCTCTTGAACAAGGAACAAGATTCGCTATCCGTGAGGGTGGTAGAACTGTTGGTTCAGGTGTTGTTTCAAACATCATTGCATAATTTTTATACAGACGGATTTTCGAATCCGTCTGTTTTTTTAAATTTAAGGAAGTAATATGGCAAAAAATTCAAGTAGAGTAAAAATTGGTCTAAAATGTTCTGAGTGCGGAGATATCAATTACAGCACTTATAAAAACAGCAAAACAACAACAGAAAAATTGGAACTTAAAAAATACTGCCCTAGATTAAAAAAACACACACTTCACAAGGAAGTTAAGCTTAAATAAGTTTATAGGGCAATAGCTCCAACGGTAGAGCGCCGGATTCCAAATCCGATGGTTGGGGGTTCGAATCCCTCTTGCCCTGCCACGAGGATAGGGATTATGGAAAAAATTAAAGAATATTATAGACAAGCAAGAATAGAATTAGATAAGGTAATTTTTCCAACAAAAGAGCAAACAAGAACTGCTTATATTTCAGTAGTTGTTGTGGTTGTGGTCATAGCGTTATTTTTGGCTTTGGTAGATTTTCTAATGTCTACTGCAATTACTGCATAGAAAGGTTTTTTTATGGCACATAAATGGTATGCAATTCAGACTTATGCTGGCAGTGAAATGGCAGTAAAAAATGCTATCGAAGCTCTAAAAGCTGATGAGATGCTTGTAGATAAAATCGGTGAGGTTTTAGTTCCCACAGAAGATGTTATCGAGGTCAAAAATACAAAACAAACTATCAAAGAGAGAAGTTTATATCCTGGATATTGTTTTGCAAATTTAGATTTAGACACTACTTTGTGGCATAGAATTCAAATTTTGCCAAAAGTTAGTCGCTTTATCGGCGAGGCTAAAAAACCTTCTCCTTTATTGGAAAAAGATATCGCAATAATTCTTGAAAAAATCAATAATCGTCAAGCACCAAAACCAAAAATCAATTTTGATGAGGGCGAGACTGTTAGAATTATCGATGGACCATTTGCGAATTTTAATGGTATTGTCGAAGAGTATGATATGCTTCACGGCAAGCTTAGATTAAATGTTTCTATCTTTGGTAGAAGCACGCCGATTGAAATTTCATATTCACAAGTCGAAAAGATAATTTAAAAATTTAATAAGGAGTATAGTAAATGGCTAAGAAAGTTGTTGGTGAGATTAAATTACAAATCGCCGCTACAAAAGCAAATCCAAGTCCGCCAGTTGGTCCAGCTTTGGGTCAAAAAGGCGTAAATATTATGGAATTTTGTAAAGCATTTAACGAGCGCACAAAAGATATGGCAGGTTATAATATCCCTGTTGTTATCACTGTTTATGCTGATAAAAGCTTTACATTTATCACAAAACAACCACCTGCGACAGATTTGATTAAAAAAGCAGCTAAAATCGACAAAGGTTCAGACAATCCTTTGAAGAAAAAAGTTGCGACTTTAACAAAAGCGCAAGTTTTGGAAATTGTTGAGAAAAAAATCGCTGATTTAAATACCAACGATCGCGAACAAGCAGCTAGAATCATTGCTGGTTCTGCACGCTCTATGGGTATTACCATAGTAGATTAATCTTTTGACCGCTAAGATTTAAATAAAAGCGGTAGCACTTTAAAATTGCGGAGAAATATATGTCAAAAAATTCGAAAAGATTTAATGAACTTTTGAAAAAAGTTGATTCTAATAAACTATACAACATATCTGAGGCTATCGATACAGTAAAAGGTCTAGCATCTGCTAAATTTGACGAAACTGTTGAAATCGCTCTTAAACTAAATGTAGATCCACGCCACGCAGACCAAATGGTTCGCGGCTCTATCGTTTTACCAGCTGGCACAGGCAAGAGCGTTCGCGTTGCTGTTATCGCAAAAGATGCAAAAGCAACTGAGGCACAAGAGGCTGGTGCTGATATCGTAGGCGCAGATGATTTAATCGAGGAAATCCAAAAAGGTATTATAAATTTCGATGTTCTTATCGCTACTCCAAATTTAATGGGATTAGTCGGTAAAGTAGGTAGAATTCTTGGACCAAAAGGCGTAATGCCAAACCCTAAAACAGGCACTGTTACAATGGATGTAGCACAAGCTGTTAAAAATGCAAAAGGTGGTCAAGTAAATTTCCGCGTTGATAAACAAGGAAATATCCACGCTGGTCTTGGAAAAGTAAGTTTTAGCAAAGAACAACTTTTGGATAATGTTACAACATTTATCAAAGCCATTAACAAACACAAACCAGCTACTGCAAAAGGTAGATATGTGACTCATGCAGCACTTTCGCTAACTATGAGCCCAGCTGTTACTCTTGATAGCCAAGAAGTTATTGATTTAAAATAAAAATTTAAAATTTTTATCTTAGATTGGAGATAGTTCAAGGTCGCTTTGACTTAATTGATTTAAATTTAACTAGCTTAAATTTAAATCTCTTGGCTTGAAATCACCGATCGGAAAGGAGAAACCTAATGACGAGAGATGAAAAATCACAAATCGTAGCAGAACTAAGCGAAGCTTTCAAAAATAGCGAAGCTATTGTTATATCTGATTTCAAAGGTCTAGATGTTAAAAAACTAGAAGAACTTAGAAATAGCGCTCGTGAGCTTGATGTAAAAGTCAGAGTTATCAAAAATACATTAGCAGCTATCGCTTTGAAAAACGCCGAAAAAGATGGTATGAGTTTCAAAGATACAAATATTTTCTTATGGGGCGATCAACTTTCAGTATGTAAAGTTGCTGCTAAATTTGAAGAGAAAAACGAAGCATTTGCACTTAAAACTGCTTATGTCGATGGTGAAGTTACTAGCATCGAAAAAGTTCGCGCGCTTTCAAAAATGCCAAGCAGAGACGAGCTTATCGCAATGTTACTTCAAGTCTGGAACGCACCGATTCAAAATTTTACGATCGGCTTAAATGCGCTTAAAGAAAAAAAAGAACAAACAGCATAAAATAAAAATTTAGGAGAAAAACAATGGCAATTACAAAAGAAGATGTATTAGAATTCATTTCTAATCTTTCAGTTTTAGAGCTTAGCGAATTAGTTAAAGAATTCGAAGAGAAATTCGGCGTTAGCGCAGCTCCTGTTATGGTAGCTGGCGCAGCAGGTGCAGCAGCAGGTGCAGCAGCAGCTGAGGAAAAAACTGAATTCGATATCGTATTAGTTGATGCAGGCGACAAAAAAATCAATGTTATTAAAGTCGTTCGTGCTCTTACAGGTCTTGGTCTTAAAGAGGCAAAAGACGCTACTGAGTCTACACCATCTGTTCTTAAAGAGGGCGTTAGCAAAGAAGATGCTGAAAAAGCTAAAAAAGAGCTTGAAGAAGCAGGCGCTAAGGTCGAACTTAAATAATCTCGCAAAATTTATTAGTTTTGCAAATCATAATGTGTGTCGGTGTGCAAGCGCCGACACTTCTTTCTTAAAATACAACTACGAGGTAGTAGAATGTTAAATAGCTTATATTCAGGTAATCGTCTTAGAGTTGATTTTTCTAAGGTCCCAAAAGATATAGAGATACCAAATTTATTACAATTACAAAAAAAAAGTTTTGATCACTTTTTAAATCTTGATAACTCAAATGCAGATAGTGGTATAGAAAAAGTCTTCCGTGCTATCTTTCCTATTCATGATGCTCAAAACAGACTAAGCATCGAGTATGTAAGTAGCGAGCTTTCCAAGCCAAAATACTCGATTAGAGAGTGTATGGAGCGTGGTCTTACATATTCTGTAAATTTAAAGATGAAAATTCGCCTAATCGTGCATGAGCGAGATGATAAAACAGGCGAAAAAATCGGCGTTAAAGATATAAAAGAACAAGATATTTATATTCGCGATATTCCGCTTATCACCGATAGAATTTCATTTATCATTAATGGTGTCGAGCGTGTCGTGGTAAATCAACTACACAGAAGTCCTGGCGTTATCTTCAAAGAAGAAGAGAGCCCGACTGTATTAAACAAACTAATCTACACAGCCCAAATCATACCAGATCGCGGCAACTGGCTATATTTCGAATACGATGCGAAAGATGTATTGTATGTGCGCATTAATAAACGACGCAAGGTTCCTATTACTATACTTTTCCGCGCACTTGGATATAAAAAACAAGACATTATAAAACTATTTTATCCGATTAAAACAATCTATGTTAAAAAAGGTAAATTCTTAACAGATTTCGATCCAAAAGAGTATGCTGGCAGACTTGATTATGATATCATCAACGAAAAAGGCGAGGTTTTGCACCAAGCAAGCAAGCGTTTAACTCTAAAAAAAGCTGAAAAATTGGCAGAAGAGGGGTTAAAGCTTATAGAATATCCAGCTGAAATTTTAGCAGAGCGCCACTTAGCAGACGCGATTTTTGATAAAGATAGTGGCGAGGTTATATATGATTCACTTGCTGCGTTAGATGAAGCCAAACTAGTCGCTATTGCAAATTCACAGAAAAAATTTACAATCGCAAACGATTTAGCTAGTGGTGTCGATGCCTCTATCATTAACTCATTTGCCCAAGATAGTGAAGCTCTTAAAATTTTACAACAAAGCGAAGGCGTTGATGATGAAAACGATTTAGCAGCTATTAGAATTTATAAAGTTATGCGCCCTGGCGAGCCAGTGGTTAAAGAGACTGCGAGATCGTTTGTAAATGATCTGTTTTTCAACCCTGAAAGATACGACCTTACAAAAGTCGGCCGTATGAAAATGAACCACAAGCTTGGCAACGAAACACCAGAGTATGTAACGGTGCTAACTAACGAAGACATTATAAAAACAGCAAAATATTTGATAAAAGTTAAAAATGGCGAAGGCTTTATCGATGATAGAGATAATCTAGGCAATCGTAGAATTCGCTCTATCGGCGAGCTTTTGGCTAGTGAAATGCACCTTGGATTTATCAAGGTTCAAAAAGCTATAAAAGATAAATTTGCAAGCATTAGCGGAAATATCGATGAGCTTATGCCTTATGATTTTGTTAATCCAAAAATCATCACAACTACCCTTATGGAATTCTTCACAGGCGGTCAGTTGAGCCAATTTATGGATCAGACAAACCCACTTAGCGAGGTTACTCACAAGCGTCGTTTATCTGCTCTTGGCGAGGGCGGTTTGGTTAAAGAGCGCGCTGGATTTGAGGTGCGCGATGTCCATCCGACTCACTATGGTAGAATTTGTCCAATCGAAACCCCAGAGGGTCAAAACATCGGTCTTATCAATACCCTTGCAACTTATGCAAAAGTAAATGATTTAGGCTTTGTCGAAGCTCCTTATAAAAAGGTTGTCGATGGCAAGGTAACAGACGAAATCGTTTATCTAACTGCTACACAAGAAGAGGGTCATGTAATCGCTCCTGCTTCTGCTAAATTAGACGAAAACGGCGCGATTATCGAGGAAATGCTAGAAGCTAGAAAAGACGGCGAAAACCTTATGGCTAGACGCGAGGATATCACTCTAATCGACCTTTGCTCTGGTATGATTGCTGGTGTGGCTGCTTCACTTATTCCATTTTTGGAGCACGATGACGCCAACCGCGCGCTAATGGGTTCAAACATGCAACGCCAAGCAGTTCCACTTCTATACGCAACTGCTCCGATTGTAGGCACAGGTATGGAAGCGACTATCGCTAGGGATTCTTGGGAAGCGATTAAGGCTAAAAGAGCCGGCGTGGTCGAAAAAGTAGATAACAAAAATATCTTTATCTTAGGCGAAGATGAAAAAGGTCCGTTTATCGATCACTACTCAATGGAGAAAAATTTACGCACTAACCAAAACACTACATTTTCTCAGCACCCAATTGTGCGCAAAGGCGATAGTGTCAAAGAGGGACAAATCATCGCAGATGGTCCTAGCATGGACGGCGGCGAGCTAGCTATCGGTAAAAATGCTCTAATCGCGTTTATGCCATGGCATGGTTATAACTACGAGGACGCCGTTGTAATGAGCGAGAAGATGATTCGCGCTGATGAATACACAAGCGTGCATATTTATGAGAAAGAGATTGAAGCCAGAGAGTTAAAAGACGGCGTAGAAGAGATCACCAGAGATATCCCAAATATCAAGGAAGAAGAGCTTTCTCACCTTGATGAGAGTGGAATTATCAAAATCGGAACCCATGTCAAACCTGGTATGATTTTGGTAGGAAAAGTAACTCCAAAAGGCGAGGTTAAACCAACCCCAGAGGAAAGACTTTTAAGAGCGATTTTTGGCGAAAAAGCAGGACATGTGGTAAATAAATCACTCTACGCGACAGCTTCTATGGAAGGCGTGGTAATCGATGTCAAAATTTTCACTAAAAAAGGCTATGAAAAAGATCCTAGAACAAACAAAGCTTATGAGGACGAAAAGACAGAGTTAGAGCGCGAGCACCACGACAGACTTTTGATGTTAGATCGCGAAGAAATGCTAAAAGTCGTAGCCTTGCTATCAAAAAGCAAGCTAGAAAGCGCACAAAGCCTAAACAAAAAAGAGTATAAAAAAGGCGATATTGTCAGCAAAGAAGAGCTTGAAAGCTCAAACCGCTTTACGCTAAATTCGTTTATCAAAGGTTACTCTAAGAAAATTCAAAAAGAGTATGAGGATTTGAAAAATCACTTCCAAAACGAAAAACGAAAGCTTAAAGAAGAGCATGATGAAAAAATCGAAATTTTAGAAAAAGATGATATCTTGCCAAGTGGCGTAGTAAAACTAGTCAAAGTCTATGTCGCAACTAAACGCAAATTAAAAGTCGGCGACAAAATGGCTGGACGCCACGGAAACAAAGGTATTGTCTCAAATATCGTCCCAGAGGTCGATATGCCATACCTTCCAAATGGACAAAGAGTAGATATCGTCCTAAATCCGCTAGGCGTTCCAAGCCGTATGAATATCGGTCAAATCATGGAGAGCCATTTAGGTCTAGTAGGCTGGCGTTTGGGCGAGCAAATCGCTGAAATTTTAGAGCAAAAAACTGGCGAGTGGCTAAAAGAACTTCGCGCTAAAATGATTGAGATTGCAAATGTTTCTAAGCTTATGGACGCGAAGAAAACGCTAGAAAAAATCAGCGATGAAGAGCTTTTGAAATACGCCAGAGATTGGAGCAAGGGCGTTAGATTTGCAGCTCCGATTTTTGAGGGAATCGTGCCTGAGGATTTTGCGAAATTATTTGAAATGGCAAAAATCGACGCTGATGGCAAAACCGAGCTTTATGATGGACGCACGGGCGAAAAGATTAAAGAGCGCGTAAATGTGGGTTGTATGTATTATCTCAAACTCCACCACCTTGTCGATGAAAAAGTCCATGCTAGAAGCACAGGCCCTTACAGCCTTGTTACACAGCAACCAGTCGGCGGTAAAGCGCTATTTGGTGGTCAAAGATTTGGAGAAATGGAAGTTTGGGCACTTGAAGCTTATGGTGCGGCATATACCTTGCGCGAAATGCTAACTGTCAAATCAGACGATGTCGATGGTCGTTTGGCGGCGTATAAAGCACTTACCAGAGGCGAAAATGTTCCAACAACAGGAATTCCTGAGACATTTTTTGTTTTAACAAACGAGCTTAAATCACTTGCTTTGGATGTTGAAATTTACGGAAACGGGGAAAAGAAATGAGCGAAAACAATAGCTTAGAAAAAATTGAAATTAAAGAAGACGGTAGAGTTCAAGATTTTGATGTATTTGCCATAAGACTTGCTAGCCCTGAGCAAATCAAAAATTGGAGCCACGGCGAGGTTAAAAAGCCAGAAACTATCAATTATCGCACGCTAAAACCTGAACGAGACGGCTTGTTTTGCGCTAAAATTTTTGGTCCAGTAAGGGATTATGAGTGCATTTGCGGAAAATACAAAAAAATGCGCTATAAAGGCTGGAAATGCGAAAAATGTGGCGTGGAAATCACTAGTTCGAAGGTTCGCCGCACACGCATGGGACATATCGAGCTAGTTACCCCAGTAGCGCACATTTGGTATGTAAATTCGCTCCCTAGCCGTATCGGCACGCTTTTAAATATCAAAATGAAAGATTTAGAGCGCGTGCTTTACTACGAGGCGTATATCGTAGAGAGCGCTGGTAGTGCGTATTATGATAACGAAAACACTAAAAAAGTCGAAAAATACGATGTATTAAACGAAGAGCAATACCAAAGCTTGCGCGAGAGATTCGAGCAGACTGGTTTTGTGGCTAAAATGGGTGGTGAAGTTATCAGAGATATGCTAGCAGATCTTGATTTGGTCGAAATTCTTTCAAATTTGAAAGAGGAAATGGCTAGCACAAATTCAGAATTAAAGAAAAAAAATATAATCAAACGCCTAAAAGTCGTAGAGAGCTTTTTAAATTCTGGCAACAAACCAGAGTGGATGATGATTACAAATTTACCAGTCCTACCAGCGGATTTAAGACCGCTAGTTAGCCTTGACGGCGGTAAATTTGCGGTTTCAGATGTCAATGATTTATACCGCAGAGTTATCAATCGTAACACTCGCCTTAAAAAACTTTTAGAGCTTGATGCGCCAGAGATTATTATTCGCAACGAAAAACGCATGCTCCAAGAAGCTGTCGATGCTCTATTTGATAACGGCAGAAAGGCAAACGCTGTAAAAGGCGCAAACAAACGCCCGCTAAAATCTCTAAGCGAGATTATCAAAGGAAAACAAGGCCGTTTCAGACAAAATTTGCTTGGAAAACGCGTCGATTTCTCTGGTCGTTCAGTTATCGTCGTAGGTCCAAATTTGCGTATGGATCAATGCGGTCTGCCAAAAACAATGGCATTAGAGCTATTTAAACCACATTTGATAGCTAGACTTCAAGAAAAAGGCTATGCAACAACCGTAAAACAAGCCAAAAAAATGATTGAGGGCAAGGTAAATGAGGTTTGGGAGTGTCTAGAAGAGGTCGTTAAAGGCCACCCTGTCATGCTAAACCGTGCGCCGACACTTCATAAAATGTCAATCCAAGCCTTCCACCCGGTCCTAATCGAGGGTAAGGCTATTCGTTTGCACCCGCTTGTTTGTGCGGCTTTCAACGCTGACTTCGACGGCGACCAAATGGCCGTGCATGTCCCACTAAGCCAAGAGGCAATCGCAGAGTGCAAAATTTTAATGCTAAGTTCTATGAATATCTTGCTTCCAGCTAGCGGTAAGCCTGTGGCTGTGCCTTCGCAAGATATGGTTTTGGGAATTTATTATCTTAGCCTTGAAAAAGCTGGTGCAAAAGGCACAAACAAAATTTTTGCCAATGTTGATGAGGTTATGGTCGCTGTGGAGGCGAATTCTCTCGATATCCATGCTAAAATCAAAACTATGGTCGATGGTCGCATTATCTTTACGACAGCTGGTAGATTGGTCATCAAATCGATCTTGCCTGATTTTATCCCAGATACATTGTGGAATAAAAAATTAAAGAAAAAAGATATCGCAGAACTAGTCGATTATGTCTATAAAAATGGCGGTTTGGAAGTAAGTGCTGAATTCCTAGATAATCTTAAAAATTTAGGTTTCGAATCCGCTACAAAAGCTGGAATTTCAATCGCTGTTTCAGATATCATCGTGCCAAATTCTAAGTCAAATTTGATCGAGGACGCGAAAAATCAAGTCCGCGAAGTCCAAAACCAATACTCTGGCGGTTTGCTAACTGAGGGCGAGAGATACAATAAAACGATTCAAATTTGGACAAGCACGACTAAAAAACTAGCCGATGAGATGATGGATTTGATGAAAAACGACAAAGACGGCTTTAACTCAATCTATATGATGGCTGATAGTGGTGCTCGTGGTAGTTCAGAGCAAATTCGCCAATTAGCTGGTATGCGTGGTTTGATGTCTAAGCCAGATGGCTCGATTATCGAGACCCCGATTACATCAAATTTCCGCGAGGGATTAGATGCGAACGAATACTTCATCTCAACCCACGGTGCGAGAAAGGGTCTAGCCGATACTGCGCTTAAAACGGCAAATGCTGGTTACCTTACTCGTAAGCTAATCGATGTCGCTCAAAATGTCCGCGTTACAATCCATGATTGTGGCACACACGAGGGTATCGAAGTAACTGAAATCGTCGAAAACGGAACTTTGGTCGAGAATTTAGCCGATAGAATTTTGGGTCGCGTGCTAAGTGCAGATGTGATTGATCCAGTTTCAAATGAAATTTTATTTACCGAGGGCACACTTCTTGGCGAAAAAGAGGTTCGCACTATCGTAGATGCTGGAATCAAATCAGTTAGCATTAGAACTCCGATTACTTGCAAGGCTCACAAGGGCGTTTGCGCTAAATGCTATGGCGTGAATTTGGGCGAAGGCAAACTGGTAAAACCAGGCGAGGCTGTCGGTATCATCTCAGCTCAATCAATCGGCGAGCCAGGAACGCAACTAACGCTAAGAACTTTCCACGCAGGTGGAACGGCTGCTACTGATCAACAAGCAGATAAGGTTATCGCTAGCGATGAGGGTTATATCAGATATTACAATGTCAAAACTTATGAAAACAATGGCAAAAATATCGTAATGAACCGCCGAAATGCGGCTGTGCTTTTGGTCGAACCAAAAATCAAAGCTCCATTTAGCGGTAAGGTAAGCATAGAAGTAACTCACGATGATGTCAATATCTCTGTAAAAAGCAAAAAAGATGAGGTCAAATACAATATCCGCCGCCACGATTTGGCTAAACCAAACGAGCTAGCTGGTGTTAGCGGTAAGGTCGAGGGCAAATACTATATCGTTTGCAAAGACGGCGATAATATCGAAGAAAACGAGAGTTTGGTCGAAATCATCAAAACAGACTGGAATATCCCGGCTCGCGTGCCGTTTGCTAGTGAAATTTGCGTCCAAGACGGCGAGCCTGTAACTCAAAAAATCAAATCAGGCGCAGTTGGTGAGATCAAATATTTCATCTTAAAAGGTGATTATTTAGAGCGTCTAAAAGATATCAAAAAGGGAAATATCGTAACCGAAAAAGGTATGTATGCTGTAATCTCTGATGAAAACGGCAGAGAGGCTATCAGACACTATATCCCACGCGAATCTGTGCTTGTATTTAACGATAATAGTAAGGTTAAATTTGATGATATCATCGCAAAACCTAAAAAAGAAGAAAACACCGTAATCGCTCAATGGGATCCATATACTACCCCTGTGGTAGCTGAGTGCGCTGGTGTGGTTAGCTACGAGGATATCGAGCCGGGTTACACTGCTACTGAGCAATACGATGAAGCGACAGGACATAGTAGCTTGGTGATTAATGAGTATTTACCACAAGGCGTAAAACCAGCTATCGTAATCACACCTAGCAAGGGCGAGCCGATGAAATACAATATCGGACCAAAAACTCAAATTCTTGCAACTAGTGGAGATGAGGTAGCGATTGCTGATATCTTAGCTAGGACGCCAAAAGCCGCTGCGAAATCGAAAGATATCACAGGTGGTTTGCCTCGCGTTTCTGAGCTTTTCGAAGCGCGTAAATCAAAAAATACCGCTATCATCGCTGATATCGACGGAACTGTGAGATTTGGCAAACCTATGAGCTCAAAAGAGCGCGTAATCATCGAGGGCGAGGACGGCACTGTGGCTGAGTATCTAATCGATAAATCTCGCCAAATTCAGGTTAGAAACGGCGAGTTTGTCCATGCTGGCGAAAGGCTAACTGACGGCTCTATTAGCTCACACGATGTGCTTAGAATTTTAGGCGAAAAGGCGCTTCATTACTACCTAGTTAGCGAAGTTCAACAAGTCTATCGCTCACAAGGCGTTGCGATTAACGATAAACATATCGAAATCATCGTATCTCAAATGCTTCGCCAAGTCCGCATTATAGATAGTGGCGATACTAAGCTAATCATCGGCGATTTAATCAGCCGCCGTAGGTTTAAAGAAGAAAATGAGCGCATTATGAAAATGGGTGGCGAGCCAGCAATCGCTGAGCCAGTGCTTCTTGGTATCACAAGAGCGGCTGTGGGAAGCGATAGCGTGATTTCAGCTGCTTCCTTCCAAGAGACTACCAAGGTTCTAACCGAGGCAAGTATCGCGGCGAAATTTGATAGATTAGAGGACTTGAAGGAAAATATCATTTTAGGTCACATAATCCCAGTCGGAACTGGTCTATACAAAGATAAAGAAGTCAAGCTTAAAAAATAATTTTGGGGGCGAAATTCGCCCCTTTTTTAAATTTTAAAATTTTAGAATTCTTGAATTTTGCCAAATTTTAAAATTTTAAAATTTTGCCACAAAAGGGACTATCTATGCCTAAATCATTTCCAAATTTCGGATTATTAATGCTTCGTTTGACGCTTGGAGTCTGCCTTTTTATGCATGGTGTGGCAAAGATAATGAACGGCGTGGGCGGTATAAAGGGCATGCTGGGCGCAAAGGGATTGCCTGAATTTATCGCGTATGGCGTGTATTTGGGCGAAGTCGTCGCACCAGTGATGATAATCATTGGATTTTTCACCCGCGTGGGCGCGCTCATCGTGCTTGGGCTGTGCGGCGTGATATTTTATCTAGCGCACCCTGATTTTTTGGCATTATCAAAACACGGCGGATTTGAGGCGGAGATTTTATACCTTTATATCGGAATTTCACTTTGCTTGCTGGCCTGCGGCGGCGGAAGATTTAGCGTGGTGAGGGATTGAAATTTAGCAAATTTCAAATACCAAGTGAAGTCATATTTGAAAATAAAATTAATAAAATAGCTAAACACAAAATCCAAAATATAAAAGTGGCGAAATCTGCCATAGTCCGAGTTTTGCATAAATTTACAAAAGATGCAATAAATCCAAAAAGTAGCGTTATTATTAGTAAAATTACAAAAATAAAAAACACTATTTTACCCCCACATATCCGCTTTGCTCGATGATTTCTTGACCTTGGTTGCTTAAAATCCGCTCTAAAATTTTGGCGATATTTTCGTTTTATTTTTTATTAATTTTTACTTCCGAGTTGCTAAAAATTTCTAGCATTTTCTTTGCGCTATCATCATTTGGAAATTTTGATATATAAATTTGTAATTCTTTTATAGCTTTATCTTTTTTATTTTGTGCCATATATGCGATTGCAAGACCATAATGTGCGCTTTCGCTTCCTTCGTTGATTGCTGTTTCAAATTCGCTCTCGGCTCTTTCTATTCTGTTGCTGTTTGCTAAAAAATCAGCAAATTCGGTTCGAATTTTACCATTTTTATCGAATTTCAATAATCTTTCATAACTCTCATCTGCTTGTTTGGCAAAATTTTCACCCATATCAAAGTTATGTGCCATTACAAAAAGCCTAGTATTTTGCCAATCAAGATAAAATTGTTCCTTTGCCGACATAGTCTCAAATTTTTTATTTTCTCTCAACCAATCAAAAATACTTAACAACACTCTCAAATCGGCTCTTGCGGTTTCCTTGTCTTTTTGATTATCAAAATGTAGCGGATAATACATAGAGTGTTTATAAATATTATCGACACTCTTATGGAGATTATCCAAATCAAGTCTGCCACCATCATCTGTTTTAATTATTGTTTTGTTAAAATCAAATGGCTCATATGGTTCGCAAAATCCAAAATTTACAATAAATATCAATAAAAATATAAATTTTTTCATTATTTTCCTAAAAAATTAAAATTCTACAAAACACCTTTTGTGCTTGGAGTTCCTGTGCGTGAATTTTTGGCGACGGCTCGTCTAAATGCGACTGCAAATGCTTTAAACGACGCTTCTGCTATGTGATGAGCGTTTTCGCCACGCAAATTTATGAGATGCAGCGTAATATTTGCATTAAATGCAAGAGCTCTGAAAAACTCAGCGATTAACTCAGCGTCAAATTCGCCGATTTTGCCAGTTTTAAGACCCTCATAAACCAAAAATGCTCGGTTTGAGAGATCCAAAGCACAGCTAGTCGCTGCTTCGTCCATCACAACCACGCTATCGCCGTATCGCTCGACATTTTGAATCGGATAAATCGCTTCTTTTATCGCTTCGCCCAGCACGATTCCGCAGTCTTCGACGCTGTGGTGAAAATCCACTTCCAAATCGCCCTTGCAAACAAGCTTTATATCCATTAATGAGTGTTTGCAAAGCGCTGTTAGCATGTGGTCGAAAAAGCCAATTCCTGTGCTAATCTCAGCCTTGCCTGAGCCGTAAATTTCAAGTTCTAAACTAATGTCAGTTTCTTTCGTTTTTCTAGTTTTGCTTATCATTTCATCTCCTTTAAAAGGCTAAATTCAGACCAATGCGATTTTTAGCACATCTTCTATGTGATCGACTGGCGTGATTTGCATGGCGTTTTTGACTTCATCTGGAATCTCGTCCAAATCGCGCTCGAAATTTTTGCGCGGGATTAGGGCGTGTGTGATTTTGGCCTTGTGTGCAGCGATTAGCTTTTCTTTTAAACCGCCGATTGCAAGCACGGCCCCACTTAGCGTAATCTCGCCCGTCATCGCCACATCGAAGCGCACCTTTTTCTCGCTTAAAATCGACGCAATCGCCGTTGCTAGCGTGATTCCAGCGCTTGGACCGTCTTTTGGCGTAGCGCCCTCTGGGACATGGATATGCAGGTCAAATTTGTTATAAATTTGCTCGTCTTTCGCCAAATTTGCGCTTTTTTCAAATTTTAATTTTCCATTATCGATTAGGACTTTTACCACGCTAAATGCGATTTGAGCAGATTCCTTCATCACATCGCCAAGCTGACCGGTAATCGTCATCGCACCCTTGCCCTTGATTTTAATCGCTTCGATTTTTAGAACATCACCGCCCACGCTTGTCCAAGCTAGGCCATTTACAATGCCGATTTGGTTCGTTTTTTTCACGGCGTCGATTTCAAAAACCTTTTTATCCAAAAATTCTTCTAAATTTTTGGTTGTTATGGCAAGTTTTTTAAATTCACTATCTTTTAGAATTCTAACGGCGATTTTACGGCAAATCGCAGCGATTTGGCGGCGCAGGTTACGCACGCCTGACTCTCTGGTGTATTCGGCGATGATTTTTTCAAGCGCAGTAGAGTGAAAGCTGATATCGGCTGGTTTTAGCCCGTGTCGCTCTAATTCCTGTGGGATTAGATAGTTTTTTGCGATTTGAAATTTCTCTTGCGGAGTGTATGAGCTAAGCCCGATAAACTCCATTCTGTCGCGAAGTGGGGCAGGTATTTGAGAAATATCGTTCGCTGTGGCGATAAAAATAATCTTGCTTAAATCGATATCGAAATTTAGATAATAATCCCTAAATGCTGAATTTTGCTCTGGATCTAAAATTTCGAGCAAAACAGCGGTCGGATCGCCTTTATACGAGGTGGATACCTTGTCGATTTCATCTAGCACGACGACAGGATTCATCTGTTTTGCGCTGATTAAACCCTGCACCAAACGCCCTGGCATGGCGCCTACATAGGTGCGGCGATGCCCTCTTAACTCATTTACATCTTCTAATCCGCCAAGCGCAATACGGATTAATTTGCGTTTTAGCGCAGTTGCGATTGAGTTTGCAAGGCTGGTTTTACCCACGCCAGGAGGTCCGTAAAAGCACAAAATCGCGCCGTTATTCACGCGTTTGCCCTCTTTATCCACGCTTCCGCGAAGCTCTAAAAGCTCTTTTAGCGCGAAATACTCTTCGATACGCTCTTTTGGCTTTTCTAGGGAATAATGGTCTTTGTTTAGCTGTTTGCTTACGCTTTGGATTGAGAGTTTTTCCTTTGCCATTTGCTCAAATGGGATTTCCAAAACCCAGTCTAGATAGCTTTGCGAAAGCCCTGCGTCTGCGCTGTCTGGGTGAAGGCGTGCAAATTTGTCGATTTGCTTTTTTATCTCTTTGTAGGCTTCATCGCTGATAAATGGCTTTTTTAGGTCTAGCTTTTTTCTGTATTCTTCGATTTCGACCTCTCTATCGCTATCTGAGCCAAGCTCTTTTTGGATCTGTTTTAATTGCTCTTTTAAAAAATACTCTTTGTTTGTTTGATCGATTTTGCTATGAACCTTGCTTTTGATCTCTTTTTCGAGGCGATAAGATTCGATTTCATCGGCAATGTAGGCGATGAGATCGAAAATTCTTTTTTCTAAATTTAACTGCGAAAAAAACGAATACGCTATCTCTTTTTTGACCCTGAGCGCGCTTAGTGTTAAATCGCAAATTCGCGATGCATCTGTGTTTTCCTCGATAGTTTTAAGCAGATCATTTGGGAAAAAGTGCGTTAGGCTACTTAGGGCTTTGACTCTCTCTTTTAAAACATTGATTGATGCGTCGATTTTCGCTCCGTCGCCTCGCTCATCATGGACGATACCGATAGTGGCAAATAGCGGGTTTTGTGAAATTTCGTGCAGAATTTTGCCTTTTGCGGAGCCTTGGAATAAAATTTTAACCCTGCCATCAGGAAGTGGCACTGTGCGCATGATAGTGCCGATTACGCCGATATGATAAATCCCGCCGAAGCTTCTGTCGCCGTTAAATTCGGGCGTCGAGCTTACTACCATTATCATAGATTCGTTTTTTATCGCAAGATCGATGGCTCTTTTGTTTTTTTCATCGCTTATGAAAAGTGGAGTTATCATAAACGGGTATAAAAACAGCTCGTCCTCGACCAAAATCGGCAAATCTGTGGGAAATTTTTTATTTTGTGATAACTGCATTAGAAATTTCCTACTCAAATATCGCGCGATACCATGGGGATTGCGGTTTGATAATCTCGGTGCTGTTCATCGGCGAATTTTCGATTCTGCTTTCGTAAATTTTAGCTGATTCGTCCTTGCCAGTGCGCTCGTAAAGGTCTTTTATGTCTTTATTGAGCTGGTGTTCGGCTAAGCGAAGTTTGGTCATCATGGTTTCTAATAGCGGTCTATACTGGCTTTGAGGGTATTCGATGATAAATTTGCGAATTTCGTCTATGCTATTTAGCATTAATCGCTGATTGCGGCCTGGGCGTGAAAATGAGTCGAAATTTGCTCTGATTTTTAGGTATCTTGCATATTCGATTTTTCTCGCGGTGCCGTATCTGCGTATGTATTCGTCTAGATATTTGTTTGCTTTTTCGTAATTTTCGTCATCGACGAAGGCTTGTGCCATAATCAGCGTCATTTCTTCCAAAAGCGGTGAAGCGATGTGCTCGCTAGCAAAGCTCGTGTAGTGCGTCTCAGCGTCATCGTATGAAAGCGAGTTTAAATCGTCTAGGATTTGCGCATACCATGCTTCTTGGCTGAGGTTAAAAAGTGTGCCATCGCCCTTCGAGCTACAACCGCCGATAAATGCGACAAATAAGGCACAAAGTAGAAATTTGATTAAATTTTGCATATTTTTTCCTTGTGAAATTTTAACCCGCAATTCTATAATATTTAGGTAAATATACACCAAAATTTCACTCAAATTTTAAAAATTTCATTTTGTATGCGTAAAAATAGCAAATTTAAGGTTTTGCGTTGTATAATTATGCGTCTAGCAGTGGATATTGAGTATCCATGAGTAAAATTTAAGGAAGGCGAGATGAAAAAGGGTTTCACTCTGATTGAGTTGGTCTTTACCATCGTAATCTTGGCTATTACTACAATGGCCATACCGCGTATAGTCGCTCAGACGGTAAATTTAAATATGTTTGCTGTGCAACAGGAGCTTGTTTATCATGCTAAATCTATGATGAGCCGTATTCAGCCGGCGAAGTGGGATAGCAATTATTGCATAGATGACGAAAACTGCATTGCCCCAGTAATCCAAAGCGTTACCATAGCAGCTGGTAATACACAAGAAATACGACTCGGCACCAATCGAGATATAAGTGCAAGGACACCAACGCCATATGGTAGTTTTGGCATAGGAGAAAACAATGTCTCATTTGGCGGAACCGGATTATATAAGGATATGGATGATTTTAATTTGTTTAGCAGAACTATGACTACTAGTGATTTGGTTACGGGAGATTTTGTTCTTCAAACAACTACAAATGTAGCTGTTCATTATGTAGCAGATCCGATAGCTGCCGGATCTGATTATGCTAATAGCCAAGATTTAGTGGCAAATTTTAGTGATGTTTTTGCAGATGGAGCTCCTACGGATGTTAAATGGATAAGAGTAACATCAACAAATTCGGCAGAAGATGGTGCTAGTGTGGCTTTGAACTATTATGCTTTTAATATAGGTTCTAGCAGACCAGACAAAAGATCTGTATATAGATAATAATGGTTAGGAATATGATATGAAAAAGGGTTTTACTTTAATAGAATTAGTAATGGTCATAGTGATTTTAGGCATAATCTCTATGTTTGGTGCTGATTTGTATTCGCAGATTTATAGGTCTTATGTCCATACTCGTGCATTAAATCAGCTAGAATCAAGAACACAAAATGCGATTACTTTGATATCAAATAGATTAGAATATCGAATTTATGGTAGCACGATTGGTAGAATAGCGGCTGATAATAATTTTATTAATCTAGCGGGTATTACGCCAGCTTATGACATTATAGAGTGGATTGGACAAAGCGTAGAAACTAAGGATATAAACAATAGAAATCCTGGTTGGAGTGGCTTTGCTGATTATAATTCTTTACCTGATCCGTTGCCTCGACCTGGTACGGATTATAATATCACAACGCAAGGAAGTGCTTTAAGAAATATATCAGGCATTTTGAAAAACATAGACAGAAATCATGCTGATGGTGCTTTTGTCGTGGTGTTTTCAACACTTGCTAATGACTATGATGGAACAAATATCAATACAGCGTATGGGTATAGTGGCACTGGCAATGATGCAGATAGGGCCTATGTGGCTAGCGTAAGAGAACCTGGAAATGATGAGGAATTGGTTATTAGCAATTATCCAGAGCATTTAGATGATACTGGTGGTTGGGTAAGGGAATTTTCAGATCAATACTATGTAGCACACTCTGCGTATGCAATTTATCCTGTTGGGACACAGGTTGTTGGTTATGGTGGCCAACCTAGTAGAAATTTTGACTTGATGTTATCATATAATTACAGACCTTGGGATGGCGAAACATACAATGGCGAAAATACCACTAGTTCTTTAATTGCAGAAGATGTTTCTATGTTTTTGTTTAGAGATGATGGTGGTGCTGTCGCTATGAAATTATGTATGAGAGATAATGGTAGAAATTTTGACCCTAATCAATTAGATATGATTATGTGTAAATCTCAGGTGGTGTACTAATGAAAAAGATGAGAAGAGCTTTTGGCTTGATAGCCGCAATATTTTTTATCGTTTTAGTTGCCACTACGGCTATTACTGCGCTTTCTATCGCTACGATGACAGCCCGTGATACAAATAATGCTCACAACCGCGAACAAGCTGTGCTTTTAGCGCAAAGTGCGACAGAGTATGCTGTTTTGGCTATGCAAAAGCACGACTATGGAATAAACTGCTTAAATAGTATAGCAATCACATATCCAAATGCAGCCGATCCATTATTTATAGCAAATGTTAGAATATATTATTTGGATTCAAAATTAGGTTGTGGCGCAGGTAATACCATAGGTGTAATTCCGCTACCTGGTCGTCCAAGTAATGCGGCACTAGTAGATGTTACTGTTACATCAACCGCTGCTCTTGATTCACCGCAAATCAGATACCATAGAAGAACAATACAAAAACCTTAATTTCAATGGAGGAAAGAATGAATTTAAGTATAGTAGGAAAACAGTTTGAACTAACAGACGCTATTAAGGATTATATCGCACAAGCGTTTGATAGTCTAAAAAAATACAACCTTGACATTATATCAGGTCGCGCTGTCGTATCAGCAGATGAAAAACAAGGTCGCAAGGGCTTCGTCATGGATTTTTCGCTAAATTTGGCTCACCAAGACACAATTGTCGTGCGCGAAAAAGACAAAGACCTATACGCAGCGGTAGATAACGCAACAAATCGCCTTGCAAAAGTGCTTCGTCGCTATCATGACAAGGTAAATTCGCACAAAAACCGCGATGATATGAAACAAAGCGCAGTAGATGAAATCATCAAGGCTAGCGAGCCGAATTTAGACGATAATGTCGATGAAATCGTCCCAACAGAGCTAGATCTTTACAAACCGCTAGAAATCGACGAGGCGCTAAATAAATTAAAAGAAAGCACCGATCAATTTCTAGTTTTCAACGATATGGACGCTAAAATGCGCGTTTTATACAAACGCAAAGACGGCAAATTTGGATTATTCTAGGATTTGATTTTCTAAATTTTGCCAAATTCCACGGACAGGTTCGCCTGTCCGTTTTTTATGCCAAATTTTTGCAGAATTTAGAATTGCAAACTACAAATTTAAAAATCAAAATTTATAAATTCCACAAATTTAAAGAATTTCAAATTTTGCCAAATTTAACCTTTCTAAATTTCATTTTTACCCAAATTTTTAAAATTTTAGCTAAAATTGCGAAATGAAAAATTTAAAGATATTTTTGGACGAATTTAAAATTTTTATCAAATCCTGGCGCAAGATTTACGATCCGCACCTCATGCACTACGCCTCGTCGCTAAGTTTTCACACTATTTTGGCGCTTTTGCCCGTGCTTATGGTATCTTTGAGCGTATTTATGCAGCTGCCTAGTTTCCACGATTATTACGCCAAAATCAAGGCATTTATCTTCTCAAACCTGCTTCCAGCCAACCAAGAAAGCCTGATTCCGTATTTGGAAGAGTTTATGGCAAATGGCCTAAGCCTTGGCGCACTGGGATTTTTGGCGGTGCTTGTAACTTCGATTTTGTTTTTTGATGATTTTGAAGAGATTATCGCGCAGATTTCGCACTCGCCAAAGCGCGGATTTTTCAAAGGCCTTAGCACATACTGGACGCTTATGACGCTGGCTCCCGTGGGGCTTGGTGCGTCGTTTTTCATCAGCTCAGAACTTCAAAATTTACTCGATAAAACCGAATTTTCTAGGTGGATAAATTTGCTCTCGGTTTTGCCATTTGTTATCATTTGGGCTATTTTTGCTATCACTTACGCTACGGCGATAAACCGCGAAATTCGTCCCAAAGCCGTGCTTATATCCTCTCTCGTAGCCTCCACATTATGGTGGATTTCTAAGATTATTTTCGCGCAGTATGTGTTTTATAACAAAACCTATCTTAGCATTTATGGCTCATTTTCGGTGGCGCTGTTTTTCTTTTTGTGGATTTACATAAGTTGGATTTTTTATCTAAATGGCGTGAAATTTTGCGTTTATTTGGATAATTGTTTTAAAAATTTAAAGCGCAATTAAATTTCATTAAAAAACACATTTTAATCTTTTTTGAGTTATAATCTTAAAATTTTTAATCCAAAAAAAAGGAAATAAAATGGAGCAACAAAGCAAATTTTTAAATAGAGAGTTGAGTTGGCTTCGCTTTAATTCGCGCGTTTTAACTCAGTGTCAAAAGCAAATTCCGCCGATTGAAAAATTGAAATTTGTAGCGATTTATAGCACAAATTTAGATGAGTTTTATATGATTCGTGTGGCTGGGCTTAAACAGCTTTTCACAGCTGGCGTAACAGCTAGTGGCGATGATGAGATGACGCCATTGGAGCAGTTGCGCGAGATCCGCTCATATCTCAAACAAGAGCAAAACGAGCTAGAAGCGCACTATATCGCTATCAAAGAGGAGCTTAGCAAAAACGGCCTTTTTATCAAAAACTACGACGAGCTAACCCCTGATTTAAAGCTAAGTGCCGATGAGTTTTTCTTCAACCAAATCATGCCGGTAATTATCCCGATCGCCGTAGATGCGACGCACCCGTTTCCGCACCTAAACAACCTTAGCTTTTCGATTGCAGTCAAACTCTGCGACGCAAATGCGCCAGAGGCGATTCATTTTGGTATGATTAGGATCCCGCGTGTGCTTCCTAGATTTGTGCAGGTCGCAAAAAATACCTATGTAACGATTGATTCAATCGTAAATCGCCACGCCGAGGAGATTTTCCCGGGCTATAAGCTAATCAGCTCGGCTGCGTTTAGGGTTACAAGAAATGCCGATATCGTAATCGAAGAAGAGGAAGCAGATGATTTTATGATGATACTCGAAGCTGGTCTTAAACTGCGCCGCAAAGGGGCTTTCGTGCGACTTCAAATCGCCAAAAACGCAGACCCTGATTTGCTAAATTTCTTAAACGAACATCTTAAAATTTTCTACAAAGACATTTTCGAATGCTCGATCCCGCTCACACTTGACGGGCTTTGGGAGATAGCTGGCAACAAGGATTTTTCCTATCTAGCTCACCCGCAATACCTACCAAAAACACTGCCTCCCTTTAACGAAAACACCTCAGTAATGAGCGCAATGGAAAAAGATGATATTTTGATTTTTCACCCTTATGAGAGCTTCGATCCAGTCCAAAAACTCATAAAAGAAGCTAGCAAAGACCCCAAAGTTATCTCAATCCGTATGACGCTATACCGCGTGGAGAAAAACTCGCCAATCGTCCAAAGCCTAATCGAGGCTGCAAGCGATGGCAAACAAGTAACCGTAATGGTCGAGCTAAAAGCTAGGTTTGATGAGGAAAACAACCTGCACTGGGCAAAGGCGCTAGAAGACGCTGGTGCGCATGTGATTTATGGAATCGCAGGATTCAAAGTCCATGCCAAAGTCACTCAAATCATCAAAAAAGAAGACGGCAAGCTTAAATTTTATATCCACTTAGGCACGGGCAATTACAACGGAAGCAGTGCGAAAATCTACACCGATGTGAGCTTTTTTACTTGCGGAGATACTTTCGATAAGGATACGACGAATTTTTTCCACATACTCTCAGGTTATAACAAAAACCGCAAACTAGGCAATCTCTCAATGTCGCCAATGCAGATAAAAGAGAGAATTTTAAAGATGATTAAGGTCGAAGAGAGCAAGGGAAGTGACGGCAGAATCATCGCTAAAATGAACGCCCTCGTCGATAGCGATATGATAAAGGCGCTTTATAAAGCGAGCCAAGCTGGGGTTAAGATCGATCTCATAATCCGTGGAATTTGCTGTTTGCGCCCGGGTGTGGCGGGACTAAGTGAAAATATCAAAGTCCGCTCAATCATCGGCAAATACCTAGAACACGCTAGAATTTTTTATTTCAAACACGCAGAACCATGCCTATATATCGCAAGCGCGGATTGGATGCCACGAAATTTAGAGCGCAGATTGGAGCTTATGACGCCGATTTATAGCGAGGCTTTGCAAAATAAATTAAAAGAAATTTTAAAATTACAGCTTAGCGATACCGAGCTTGCTTACGAGCTTGGAAGCGACGGCGAATATAGCGCAATTAGCGTGGCAAACGAAGCAGAGCGCATTAATAACCACGAATATTTGGAAATTTTCTTTAACAAAATTTACAAATCTGCACGCAAACACGATGACGGCGCGATTTTAGCGACGAAACTTCTAAAAGAGAGTTAAATTTATCTGGGCTAAATTTACACGCTAAATTTAGCCCAAATTTAGCCAAATTTTCAAATTTACAGCCTAATACTTATCGTTTTGTAATTGTCTTTGTTTCTAAAAGTTAGCAAATTTTGCAAAATTCCAAACAAAATCATAAATGTGATAAAACTACTTCCCCCGTAGCTAAAAAACGGCAGCGGCACCCCCACGACAGGGGCAAATCCGATGACCATGGAGATATTAACCCCAGCGTAGATAAAAATCAGCGCCGCCAGAGCCGAGGTAAAAACCCGTATGAGATAATCGCTACCAAAGTCGTAATTTAGGCTAAGCAGGTGCATGATTAAAAGCGCGTAAAAGCCGATGAGCGCGAGTGCGCCGACAAATCCGAAGCGCTCTACCATATAGGCAAAGATAAAATCACTCGTGGCAATTGGCAAAAATTTAAAGTGAGTTTGGGTGGCTTCTTCGAAATCCTTACCACGAATTCCGCCATTTCCGATAGCGATGACAGCTTGTTTGACCTGATAGTTGTGCTCTTCGCTCAAAAAATCCGTAATGCGCTTTTTTTGGTAATCGTGCAGGTTATTATAAAGCACGGGCGAGCTAACGCTAAAAGCTAGCACCAGCGCAATCCAAATTTTTTTATTCACGCCGATGATAAAAAGCGTCGCAAATCCCATTAAAAAAAGAATTAGCGCGGTTCCGAGGTCTGGTTCTTTGGCGATTAGCGCAAATGGCAAAAGTATATAAAAGCTAAATTTAGCGAAGTCCTTCACGCCATAACCATCGGGCGGTGGCGGATTTTTGTGGATTAGATACATTAGCATTAGCATGCATGCTGGCTTCATAATCTCGCTTGGTTGCAGGGTAAAATGCACGAACGGCAACTCCAACCAACGCTTCGCGCCAAGCTTGCTAATGCCGAAAAATTCCACGCTTAAAAGCAAGGCGATATTCACCCAGTAAAACAGCGGAATCAAATACAAAAATTTGCGAATCGGAAACAAAAAAAAGACCATAAAAACAACAAAACCAACCCCAAAATAAACAAGCTGTTTGTTGCCAAGTGCGGTATTTGCCTCGCTGATTAAAAGGTATGAAAAAATAATAATCGGCAAAATCAGCAAAGGTTGAATATAATCAAAATATGATAAAATCTTTTTGTCAAATTTCAAAGTAAGTCCTAATAAATTTTGGGCGATAATAACAAAAAAAGGTATAAATTTGGATAATTTTACAGCAGATTGCGTGGCGAGAATCGATGTTTTTTTAAGCGAAAAATTGGGCATTTCGCGCAATCAAATTTCGAATTTAATCAAATCAGGCAGTGTTTTTATAAACCAAAAAATCATAACCAAATCATCGCAAAAGCTAAATTTAGGCGATGAGGTGAGTGTCGCTTACCCTGCGCCTACTCATAGCGATGAGGCGAAATTTAGCTTTGAGGGCGAGATTGAAATTTTATACGAAGACGATGATTTACTAGTGCTAAATAAGCCCGCTGGCGTGGTCGTTCACCCAGCCCCAAGTGTCAAAGAAGCCACGATTGTAGAGTGGCTTAGGCAAAAAGGCTTTATGCTCTCTACGATAAATGGTCAAATCCGTGCAGGTATCGTTCATCGCCTAGATAAGGGCACTAGCGGGGCTTTGGTCGTGGCTAAAAACAACGCCACTCACCAAGCCCTAAGCGCGCAATTAAGCGACAAAAGCATGGGGCGAATTTACCTAGCCTTAACGGATTTGCCCCTAAAAGAGCCCTGCGTGATAGATCGCCCGATTGATCGCAACCCAAACAACCGCCTAAAAAAGGCGATAATTCCGGGCGGTCGCGAGGCAAAAAGTGCGTTTTATACGATTTTTAGCGATGATTGGGGGCAGGCGAAATTTAGCCAGAATAGCAGCGATAAATTTGGCAAAATCAACCTAATCGCAGCCAAGCTTTTTACTGGGCGCACACACCAAATCCGCGTGCATTTGGGCTCGATTAATCGCCATATTATCGGCGATTATTTATACGGATTTAAGAGCGAAAAAGATAAAATAGCAAGAATTTTACTTCACGCTTATGTGCTGTATTTCACGCACCCACGAAGTGGCGAGCGTATGCAGATTACGGCACCTTTGCCGGTGGAGTTTGAGAATTTGATACAAAATCACGATAAAAAGGATGAAATTTATGAAAAAATTTTACCAAGTAGCATTTTGCGCGAGTTTAGCGATACTAGCGGCTGGTTGCTCTTCTCATAGCGTGCCGGGCGGAAATGACGCAAGCTTGCCACGCGTCGAGGGGATTAAAAGTATCTCTGGTACGAACGAAATCGGCTTAGAGTGGCCAAATTACGGCTCATATCCTAACCTTTTAGGATTTGTGGTTTATCGCGCTGATATGGGTGGTGGCGAAGCGAAAAAAATCGCCACCCTAGCCGATCCATACACTACGCACTTTGCCGATACTCGCTTAGAGCCAAACACATCGTATAAATACACCGTGCGCGCTTATGGCATAAATGGCGTGGGCGAAAGCTCGCCTGCTGCGATTGTAAGCACGACAAAGACGATTGATTCTGTGCCGTTTGCGCAGGCTTACGCACTGCCAGATCGCGTGAAAATCATCTGGCGTCCGCACCCTGATTTGCGCGTGGCAAGCTACACTATCGAGCGCAGGGTAAAAGGCGCTGATTCGTGGAGTGGCGTCAAAGATATCGCAGGCAGACTTAGCGCAGAGTATATTGATTATGTAAATTACACCGCAGGATACGAATACCGCATAATCGCAAAATCGCAAACAGGCATGCTCTCGCTTCCAAGCGCGCCAATCCAAGTAAGTCAAATGGCGGAATAAATTGCCAAATTTTATTGCAAAAAGCGTAGAACTACCGCGCCTTCCATTTAGCAAGGAGGGCGTGGAGCTTTTGGAGTCTGCTAGCGATGAGAGTTGCACGCTCGTGCGCACAAAGTGCTTTGATAACGAATTTTTCGTCACTCTCAAATACGCCAAAGACAAAGTCGTAGTCAAAGGCGAAAAAACCACCAAACCAGCCAAAATCGGTATTTTGCAACGCGCACTTGAAATTTACGAGAAAGAATTCGCAAGTGGTGTGATTTTTAGCGCATTTGCCTTTAAAAGCAAATCCCTAACCCAAAAAACTCCGCTAGTGTTAGACGAAGATGAAATGCTAAATTTACTCAAAACCACGAAATTTAGCCAAATTTTCGTCGAAATCGGCTTTGGTTCGGGCAGACATTTGCTCTATCAGGCTCGCACAAATCCGCAAACGCTGGTGATTGGAATCGAAATTTACAAGCCTAGTATCGAGCAGGTCGCAAAACTAGCGATTAAAGATGGTTTGGAAAATGTCGCTTTGATAAACACTGACGCGCGAATTTTGCTTTCGCTAATGCCAGCAAATTTGCTCTCTCGCATATTTTTGCATTTTCCAGTTCCGTGGGACGATGCGCCACATCGCAGAGTCATTAGCGATGAGTTTGTTCATCAATGCGTGCGAACTCTCAAAAAAGGGGCGAAATTTGAGCTTCGCACAGATAGCGATATGTATTTTGAGTATGCTTTGGCTAAATTTGGCGTAGCGCAAAATGCAGGGCGTGGCGCGATAGAGCATTTTAAAAACAGAGATTTGAGCGTTAGCTCGAAATACGAGGATCGCTGGCGCAAAATGGATAAAAATATCTTTGATTTGATTTTTACTAATAGCGATGAAAACGGCGAAGAACCGGCGAAATTTGATATGAATTTTTCAAATTTTAACCCGCAAAAAATGGAGCAAAATTTCAAAAATTTAACTATCAAAGGCGATGGATATTTTGTCCATTTTGAGAGAATTTACAAATTTGATGATAGCGATGAGGTTTTGATTTTGACCTCGTTTGGGGCGTTTGACTTCCCGCAACAATGCTTTATTCGCATCGGGGCAAAGACGGAGTATTTTTTAAAAACTCCGCTAGCCACAAGCGAAAATTACAAAGCACACAAAAAAATAATGGAGATTTTTGAGTTATGGCAGGCATAGGAGCTGATAATAACATAATCACCGCCGAGGGGCTTACACTGGGATATGATAGCGGTGAGGTCATAAAAAATGCTAGCTTTGGCATAGGCGCAAGGGATTTTGTCGTAATCACAGGCAAAAGCGGAAGTGGCAAAAGCACGCTATTAAAGTCATTTTACGGCGATATGGATATCAAAAGTGGCGAACTTAATGTTTGCCTGTGCGATTTAAACGGCATTAGTCGCAGTGATTTGCGCGCACTGCGCCAAAGAATCGGCATAATTTTTCAAGATTACAGGCTGATTAATGAATGGACGATTGAGCGAAATATCATGCTGCCGCTGATGATTATGGGCTATAATGAGCAAGTCTGCCAAGATCAGGCCAAAAAACTGCTCCGCCATATCGAGCTTGGACACAAAATGGGCAAATATCCACTAGAACTAAGCGGTGGCGAACAGCAGCGCGTCGCCCTAGCGCGCGCTATGGCGCACAATCCACGCTTGCTACTTTGCGATGAACCAACGGGAAATTTGGACGATTATTCAAGCGATATTATTTGGAATTTATTGCGCTCAGCCTGCGAGGCGTGGAACGCTTGCGTGGTCATCGTAACGCACAAAATGCCTAGCACTTTGCGTTTTGCGCATAGACATTTTGAGATAAAGGACTCCCATGTCACTGAGATCGATTAAAACGCATTTTGGGGTTATTTTTTCGCTTGTGGCGCTTTTGTTTTCAGTGCAGTTTGGAATTTTTGTAAATAATTTAGCCAAAAGTTACGAAAAATCTATCCAAAACGAATACAACATCGTCCTTGTCTCAAAAAAGGCGCTAAGCTTAGAGGAAGTGCAAGATAAGGTCAGCGATATCAGCCAAATCATCGAAATTCCAGCTGATAATATCACAGATAGATTAAAGGGTAAAATTTCAGAAGCAGCCTTTGGCGAGCTTAGCAAAAATTTGCCTAAATTTTATAGCATTAAGCTCGAAAACTTCCCAGACAGCGCGCGTTTAGAGGACATAGAGAGCGCGCTAAAAAGCATGGGTTCGCTTAGCAGGGTTGAAATTTTCAAAAAAACCCACGATGATATTTTTAAAATTTTGCTTTTGATTAAAAGTTTGGTTTATGGATTTGCGCTTTTAATCGTGGTTTTGGGTCTCATGCTAATTCACCGCCAAATGCGAATTTGGGTCTATGAGCACAAAGAGCGAATCGAGATTATGGAGCTATTCGGCGCTAGTTTTATGATAAAAAGTGGCAGGCTATACCGCATGGCACTAGCCGATAGCGTGCTAGCTACGCTAATTGTGGTGGCGTTTTATCTAGCGCTTCCAAACTGGCCGATTTTCATGCAAACCGTGAGCCAAATCACAAATTTAAGTGAGACGATTGTTTTGCCGTATGAACCGCTGATTTTGTTTGGTATCGCTGTGGGGCTGACATTTATCGCAGTTACATTTGTAATGCTAGAAGTAAGTGGTAAAAAATCACAATGAAGCGTTTGATGATACTGTGCGCGCTTGCGTTTTTCGCATACGGCGCACCGACTACGAAGGAAAAAATCGCCCAAAGCAACAAAGAGCTGAAAACTTCCAAGCAAGAGGAGATGAGGCTGTCTAAAAAAATCGATGAAATCGCTGATTTAATCGTGCAAGAACAAAACGATTTTAAAAAGCGTGAAAATGAGATAAAAGAGCTTAGCCAAAATATCGAGGAGCTAAAAGAAAAATACGCAAACGAAGAGCAAGAGCTAGAAAATCTCAAAAAGCAAAACGCAACCTTGCTTAGCGTGCAAAGCGAGCTAGAAAACAAAATTGTTCAAATCATCTCCCAAGAGCTCTCATTTGATCTCATCAGCGATACAAATTCCAGCGTTACGCCTGATTCTATCGTGGCTAGCGAGGTTTTGGGTGGATTAGAGAGTGTGATGAATAGCGAGCTAAATAAGCTAATGAAGGATTATGAAAATAATAAAAATTTCATCGACGAACAAAACAAAAAAATCGCTCAAATCAACGAAAATATGGAAAGTTATAGCCAAAAAAAGATAAATTTGAGTGAAAAGCAAAACGCACAAAAAGAAAAAGTAGCTAGCCTGCAAAAAAACAAAGATAGCTATATCGCCCAGCTCGAAAAGCTAAACGCCGAGCAAGACGCGATTGCCAAGACCTTAGCCGAGCTTAAAATCATTAATGACAAAGAGGAGCGCGAAAAAGCTGAAAAAGCGGAAAAGGAACGCATAGCCAAACTAGAAGCGCAAAAGAAAAAAGAAAAAGAAGCCAAACAAAAAGAGCTTGAAGCCAAGAAAAAAGAGTATGAAAAGCAAAAAGCCGCCGCCAAAAAAGCTGGCAAAGAAGCTCCGCCCGCGCCTAAATTTGAGCCAGAGCCTGAATCTGAGCCTAGCGAGCCAGCTGATGAGAGAGTTAGCAAAATCAACACCAAGGTCAAACAATATGGATCTAGCTACCAATCCTCTCGTGTGAAAAAATACACCGGCGCGAAAACCTCTGCACCGCTTGACGGGGCGTATGTGAAGCGTAAATTTGGCAATTACAGCGATCCTGTGTATAATATCAAGCTTTTTAACGAAAATATCGTGCTAGGCTCGAAAAGTGGCGACACGCAGGTAAAAGCGGTGCTAGCTGGCAAGGTCGTATTCGCAAAAGAAACAGCCGTGCTAGATAAGGTCGTCATCATCGAGCATGCGGGCGGAATCCACACGATTTATGCGCATTTAAATCAGATCCCAAACACTGTGCGCGTGGGTTCTTCGGTCAAAAAGGGCTACACGATCGGCAGAATTAGCTCGGATTTAACCTTTGAAGTAACGCAACAAAACTACCACATTAACCCGCTAGATTTGATTTCGCTTAAATAGATTTTCTTGCAATGTCTAAATTTGGCATTGCAAGAATTTTATAAAAAATCGAAGCTGTAACAAAAAATTAATTTTTATTAAAATTTAATAAATAACAGAATTTTGTTTTTTGTTTTTTGCAATACCGCAACTATTCACTTTTATGTAATCGTGGTGAAAGTTTTTGTAAGAATTATTTGATTTTGCTCCATTTTTTAGATAGTCTTCTAAATAGTATTGTAAATCTAAATTTATTCTTTTTTTTAAATCATCTATTTCAAAACTTTCATATTTCTTTTTTATATTGCCATTTACTATCATATATTCAATATAATTTGGATAATCTGGGTAATAAAATTTATACATTTTTATTTCTACGGACGAATTTTCTTTATGAAAAATAAAAGCGTCTGAGCCATAAATAGAAATTACACCTTTTCCTTCTTCTATATCGGTATAATAATCGCCGACAGTCATTGCTGTATCTAGCGGAACATCACTTACAACCCAACGCCACTTTTCTCTTGAAAATGAAACAATATTTTCGCTAATGTTTTTTAAAGTATAATGCTTATTTAAAGCCTGTAAAATATTTAAATTCTCACTAATAATAACTTTTTTTGTTGCGTCTTTATATTTGCGTTCGATTATTTCTTGGGTTTTATTGGTATCATTTTCCACAATATATTTTAGTTTTTGCAAAACTTCTTGTGTTGTTGGATTTTCGCCAATTAAATAAAATTTAGGTTCAATATCGTCGTTTTTTGTTTTTTGCAAAAACGAATCTTTAAGAAAATTTTGCACTATTTCTTCATCGCTTAAATTATAGCAGTATGTATCGGCTATATTTACTTTTAAATTTAATAAATACAATAGCGATAAATGTATCAACAAAATCACAAATAAAACACTCGATAAAATTTTAACTTTCTTTTTCATTTTTAATCCTTTTATTTCCTTTGCAAATTTAAATTCAGGTCGTATCGTTTATACACGATACGAAATTCTGTTTTTAAATTTATGATTTTGTAAATTTCGTTGTCATTGCGAGAGTTTGAAAAACTCGAAGCAATCCAGCAATGCCGTGAAGCGTTTTAAATTTGTAAATTTGCTTTTTAATAAATAGCTTCGCCGTTTGACTGGATTGCTTCGAAAACTTCGTTTTCTTGCAATGACAGCAAATTTGCAAAATTTAAATTTTAAAGTCGTAGATTGCCACGAATTTTGCTATGCAAAATTCTCGCAATGACAAACTCGGCGTAAATTTTGCCTAATAATTTGTCATTGCGAGGAGCGAAGCGACGAAGTAATCTACGAGTAAGAAATTTAAAATTTCTAAATTTGCAAAAATTTCGGCGCAGTGTTTAAAGGGCTAAATTTGCCACATATTCTTTGAATAAATTTCCCCGTTGGGCGTAGCTTTTGAACTGATCTAGGCTAGCACAAGCTGGGCTTAGAAGTGCGACTTCGCCCACACCAGAGAAATTTTCATCTATTTTGGCGACTGCGTTTTTCAAAAATTCGCACCTAATGCACGGAATTTTAAATTTTTCGCATAAATTTACGAGTTTATCGGTGTTTGAGCCAATCGCATAAATTTGCAAATCATACGGCGCAAAGCTCGCAAAAAGTGGCTCCAAATCCACGCCCTTATCATCGCCACCCAAAATCAGGTGGATTTTTTTGTCATTGTAGCGTTTAAGGGCTTGCGCGCAAGCATCGATATTTGTGGCTTTTGTGTCATTTACCCACATGCGTTTTTTTGTATCAAAAAATTCTTCTAGTTTGTTTGCCTCGATTACAAATTCGTTCAAAAGCTCCACACTAGCGTGATCTGTGAGGATTTTTTCGATACAAAGGGCTAAGATAGCGTCTAGCAAAAACGGCGTTTTAAATGAAATTTTTTCAATTTCGATTTCAAATTTGGCCGCCAAATCATTTTCATCTTCGTAGCAAATCACCCTTGCGCGCGAGTTTTTCACAGCCTCGCTACTGGCATACACGGCTGGGATTAATGCGACTGAACCCTCGCTCATAGCTAGAAGTGGCGAGAGTTTGACGCGCTCGTATTCAGCAAAACTGCCATGCCAGCTAAGATGATCTGGGGTGATTGGCAAAAGCGCGTAAATTCCAGGGTGCGCGGTGCGTGTGTAGTGAATCGTAAATGAGCTAGTCTCTAATATCCAAATTTTGGCATTTTTATCCAAAAGCGCAAGTGGCGTGCCCACATTTCCACCCATAAGCGAGCCGTGGCGGGCTAGGAGGTGCTGTGTCATCTGCGTGGTTGTGGTTTTGCCGTTTGTCCCGCTAATCCAAATTTTAAAAGGCGCAGTATTTGCGAAATAATCATACTCGCTGATTAAATTCCTAGCGGTTTTTATTAGATTATGCTCTTTGGGAAATCCTGGGCTTGGGATTTCTAGCTCGCTTTTTGCGGGATCAAAAAGGCAAGGGGCCAAAAGCGCGTTGCCAAATTCGTCAAATTTGGTCTCGCCTGCTTTGAAATTATCATCATAAATGTCCCAACCGCCGCTTTTTGCTAACGCTTTTGTAGTGGTGCCGTGTCCAAAGAGTGATTTTTTCATTTTGTTTCCTTATCGTAATTTTATCGAAGTTAGCGCGATTAAATTTGCCATTAGCGCGATTATCCAAAAGCGAATTATGATTTTGTTTTCGCTCCAACCTTTCAGCTCGAAATGGTGATGAATAGGCGCCATAAGGAAAATTCGCCTTTTAAACATTTTAAAGCTTCCAACCTGCAAAATCACGCTCAATGTCTCCATTACAAAGACAAATCCGATTATAATTAGCAAAAATTCATTTTTTGTAACAATCGCGCAGTATCCTAAAAACGCCCCCACGCTCAGGCTTCCGCTATCGCCCATGAAAACTTCGGCTGGGTAGCAGTTAAACCACAAAAACCCAAAAAGCGCGCCGATAAGGGCTGCGATGATGATACTTAGCTCGCCCACACCTGCGATTTTTGGCAAAAACAGGTATTGCGCATAAATCGCGTGTCCGCACAAATAGGCAAAAATACCAAGGCTAGCTAGCGAAAAAACAGAGGGAATTGTGGCTAGCCCGTCAAGGCCGTCGGTTAAATTTACAGCGTTTGAGCTCGCGCTGAAAACTATCATCCAAAATACAATGGCGAAAAATTCTAAATTTATTATGTGGTTTTTCACGAAAGGCAAATACAGCTCGCCACCAAGCGGACTGAAAATATACAGCGTAAATGAAATCCCCAAAGCTAGGGCGTTTTGGAGTAAAAGTTTGGTTTGTGGGCTAAGCCCTGCGTGGTTAGAGGCACCCAAAATTTTAGACAAATCGTCCTTAAATCCTATCGCGCAAAACCCAGCTAGCGTGATTAAACCGCAGATTGTGAAAATGCTAAATTTCACGCACAAAACACTCGCCACAATCGCTGAAAAAACAAAGACAAGTCCGCCCATTGTGGGGGTTTTGGACTTTTTTTGGTGCGTTTGCGGGGCTAGGTCGTAGATAGGCTGGGAGGCGTTTTTGGCTCTGGCCCAAGATATGAAGCGTGGCATTAGATACACGCTTAAAATAAAAGCTATGAAAAACGCGATTCCAGCGCGCGCTGTGGTGTATTGAAAGAAATTTATATTTGTGATTTGGTAGATATAATATAACAAAATTTGCCTTTTAAATTTTATTTTAAAACCGATTATTTTAATACTTTCTTTGTAAAATTTAGCTTTTAAATTTTAAATTTTGTGATTTTTGCTAAAAAAAAGTATAATGCGACATTTCAATGTCCGCATTGAATTTAGGAGAAAATTATGAAACAAAAAACAATTCTTGTGATAACTGACGGCATAGGTTGCAACCAAAGTGCCGAATTCAACGCCTTTGCCGCAGCCAAAAAGCCGACTTACGATATGCTTTTTTCATGCGTGCCAAATACGCTACTTCGCACATCTGGGCTTGCAGTGGGCTTGCCTGAGGGGCAAATGGGAAACTCTGAGGTCGGGCACATGACGATTGGAAGCGGTCGCGTGCTGTATCAAAATCTAGTCAAAATTGATAAAATGATAGAAAATGACACCCTAAAAACTGCGCCAGAAATCGTAAATTTGCTAAAAATTTGCCCTAGGGTGCATGTCATAGGGCTTTATAGCGACGGTGGCGTGCATTCGCACATGCGCCATTTCGACGCGCTTTGCCAGATAGCAAAAGACGCTGGCGCGCAGGTTTTTGCCCATGCTATCACTGACGGACGCGATGTAAGTCCCACAAGCGGGGCAGGGTTTTTGGAAGCTTTGGAAGCGAAATTTAGCGTAGGAAGTGTTTGCGGGCGGTTTTATGCTATGGATAGGGACAATCGCTGGGAAAGGGTGCAAAAGACCTATGCTGCGCTAATGGGCGAGGGTGAGAAGCAAAAAATCTCCCCAAGCGAGTATGCTCGCAAAAGCTATGAGAAGGGCATTACGGACGAATTTATCGAGCCAGCGATTTTTGGGGAATTTGACGGGATTAGAGAAAATGACGGAATTATTTTTGTAAATTTCCGAAATGATAGGGCGCGTGAGATTTGCCAAGCTTTGAGTATGGAGGATTTCACGGGCTTTGAGCGTAAATTTTGCGTGCGAAATTTAATCACCATGACAGAATACGACGCGAAATTTTCATTTCCGATCATTGTCAAAAAGGACATTTTACAAAATACTCTTGCCGAGGTCATCGCGGACGCGGGACTTAGACAGCTCCACACCGCCGAGACCGAAAAATACGCCCATGTTACATTTTTTTTCAACGGCGGCAGCGAAGAGTGCGTGCAGAACGAAACCCGCATTTTAATCGACAGCCCAAAAGTCGCGACCTATGATTTATGCCCTGCTATGAGCGCGCACGCTGTGTGCGAGGCTGTGATAAAGGGTATCGAGGGGGGCGAGGATTTTATCGTGGTAAATTTCGCTAACGGCGATATGGTCGGCCACACAGGCAACTTCGACGCTGCGGTTAAGGCAGTCGAGGCGGTAGATGAGTGTCTGGGTAAAATTTACGCTAAGGCAAAGGAATTTGATTACGCTTATGTGCAAATTTCAGATCACGGCAACTGCGAGCAAATGCGAGGGGCACAGGGCGAGCTTCTCACAAACCACACGACTTTTGATGTGTTTTGCTTCGTAAGCGCGCAGGGCGTGAGCGAGTTAAAGAGGGATTTTGGGCTTAGCAATGTCGCACCAACTATCTTAAAGCTAATGGGGCTTGAAATTCCAGCGCAAATGGACGAGCCGCTGTTTTAAAATTTGAAATTCAAAGAAAGGATAAAAAATGAAATTTAGTGGAAAAAATGTCTTAATCACAGGCGCAAGTAGAGGAATCGGCGCAGATATCGCCAGAGTGCTAGCCAGCATGGGGCTTAAAGTGTGGATCAACTACCGCTCAAAGCCTGAGCTAGCTGACGCGCTTTTAGAAGAAATTCGAGCAAATGGTGGCGAGGGCGCTGTGGTGAAATTTGACGCGACAAACGAGGCTGAGTTTATCGAAGCGATAAATGTGATAATTCAGAGCGACGGCGAGCTAAGCTACCTCGTCAATAACGCAGGTATCACAAACGACAAACTAGCCCTTCGTATGAAGCTAGAAGACTTCACCGGCGTAATCGACGCAAATCTCACTTCGGCTTTCATCGGCTCACGCGAGGCGCTAAAAGTAATGAGCAAAAAACGCTTCGGCGCAGTCGTAAATATCGCCTCAATCGTCGGCGAAATGGGCAACGCAGGGCAGGTGAATTACAGCGCGAGCAAGGGCGGTATGATAGCGATGAGCAAGAGTTTCGCCAAAGAGGGCGCGAGTCGCGGAGTGCGCTTTAACTGCGTGACACCGGGCTTTATCGCTACTGATATGACAGACGCTCTAAGCGATGAGGTCAGAGCGAACTACGAGGCAAATATCCCGCTCAAACGCTTCGGAAGCGCGCAAGATGTGGCGCACGGCGTGGCGTTTTTGCTTAGCGATTATGCTAGCTATATCACTGGCGATGTGCTTAAAATCAACGGCGGATTGTATATGTAACCAAATTTTGCCGAATTTTCGGCAAAATTTTAAATTTTCTTCTTAAAATTCTACATTTTTATTTTTTGACACAATATGACAAAAAATCCATGTAAAATTGCTCCAAATCAAAAACAAGGAGCAAAAAATGGAAATTTCACTCACAAGAGCGTTGGCCCAGATTAAGTTGATTGATAAAAAGTTGCAAGGCGGGGATTACAAATTAGCCAAAGTCGCAATAAACGGCGTTTTGGTAAATGCTAGCAACCAAACTCCGCAAGATTTCTTAAAATACGCTAATGGCGTGCTAGATAGCAGGGCGGATTTGCGCAAGAAAAAACGCGCGCTAAAAAGCGCAGTTGCTAAGGCAAATGTGCAAAACACCATTAAAATCGGCAAAGAAGAGCTATCTATCATCGAGGCTATCGAATACAAGGGCATTGTGAGCGCCTGGATCGATGAATTATCTATGATGATTGCTTACCTTGATGAGGCGGCGAAAATCAAGGAAAAAGAGGAAGCCAAAACCGAGGAAAAGGCGCAAAAAACGCTAGAATCTATCTATGGCACAGCCAAAAATACCTTGCCAAAAGATACGATCGAACAAACTCTAAAAAGTTTCCGCGATGCCTATAAAATCGAAATTATCTCGCCACTTACTTTGGAAAAAGCGATCGCGCAAAAAGACGAGCTAGTCACGCTTTTAAGCGAGATTGATTTGAGCCTTTCGGAAATCAACGCCAAAACAATGATTGAAATCTAACCTCGCGCAGGTTTGCGAAATAGGGCGAAATTTGAGATTTGATACCGCCCTAGCGAGCATATCGAAAACGAGCGAAAAAGGAGACCAAGAAAGCGCCACTTGGCAAAAACGGCGCGCTAACAAACTATAAAGATCTGCTAAATCTTTTAGAGACTGTGTATCTCATCTGGCTCATAACCAGAATCAGGCTTGAAACCTGAGTGGGTTAAAGTGCAAAATTTATAGTTTAAAATGTAAAGATTAAATTTCAAATTTAGTTTTCGCAAAGTTGAAATTTTATGGCGTTGGCGAGTTTTGCGCGCCTTAAAGTTATTTAAAATCCTAGGTAAGGTTTTATAAGTTTTTTCCTTGATCTTGCTTGTTTGGACTAGGCTGATATGCTCGCTAGGGCGGTAGTTTGGGGGCAGAAATGAAACAGAATTTCGCCTATTTGCGTAGGGAATTTTGGCTGAATTTAGCCTTTTAAATTCGGCTAAAATTTCGCCTTTTGTGGCGGTAAATTTCCGTGCGTATTCTCATAAAAATCCCTAGCTATGCCCTTTACCATACCTTCTAGTTTGCGCGGGGCTAGGACTTTTATGCGCGGAAGCCACTGCTTGATGATGTTTAAAATTTCGGCGAAATTTGTCACGCTAAATTCGACATTTATGCTCCCGTCGTCGTTTTCGCAAATGATTTCTTGGGTGGGGTAGAATTTTTTGAGCCTGAAATACTTGGCGTGTTCTTGCGGGATTTGCAAAATTACTTTGATTAAATTCGCCCTGAAATTCGGCGAATAGCTTGCCCATGGCGAGTTTATGAAATGCAAAAAATCTAGGTAATTTTGGTCGCGCTTAAACTCGCGCCCGCTAAATTTGACCTCACTCATCATCGCGATTCGAAAAATCACATGCGCGTGCTTGTGCGGGCGTTTTTGCAGTCCTGCGAGGTAGAAATTTTGCTCCATAAACATTATTTTATACGGCTGGATTGTAAAGTGCGAAATTTTGCCCGCGTTTGTGTATTTAAACGAAATTTCTTTTTTATAAGTTATCGCGCGCTCTAAAATTTTAAACACTTCCCGTCTAGCAAAAATTTCCTCATAAGGCTTGTGTTTAAAGATATATGGGCTTTCATCTAGGTTTTTTAAAATTTTATCTTGCATGGATTTGCTTAAATTTTTCGAAATTTCTAGGCTGGATTTGTGAGAGAGTTTTATGATTTCTTTAAGCATAAAAAATTCGCTCGAATTTAGCATATTTTCAAAAATCGCTTTTTGCGAGCTTTGGTAATTTCCACTCCCTAAATGCACGAAAATATCGCCAAAAATTTCTTTAATGACCTCCAAATCTCGCCTTAGCGTGCGCTCGCTGACGCTGTATTTATCCGCTAAATTCGCCAGATTTAGCACACTACCTTTTTGCAAATCATATATGATTTCGATCACGCGTTTGACCGAGCTATCTTTACTCAAAATTTAACTCCAAATTTTATAATGTCAGGGCGCGTATTATAGTAAAAATGTTTAAATTTCGATACTTTAAGCAAACTTATTATAATATAACGAGTTATTTTTTTAAAGGAGTTCCAAATGGCAGCATTTGAAGATGTAAGAGATGTAGTTGTGGAGCAACTTAGCGTTGCACCTGATCAAGTAAAACCAGAAGCAAAAATTATCGAAGATTTGGGCGCTGATTCATTAGATGTAGTTGAGCTAGTAATGGCTTTGGAAGAGAAATTTGGCATCGAAATTCCAGATAGCGAATCAGAGAAATTAGTAACAATCGGCGATGTCGTAAGCTATGTAGAAAGCTTAAATAAATAATTTAAATTTTAAATTTTAAGGAATTGATCTTGAAAAGAGTCGTAGTAACCGGAATTGGCATGATTACAGCCCTTGGCCTTGATAAAAAAAGTAGTTTCGAAAACATTTGCAGCGGAAAAACCGGAGTAGGCAAGATTACACTTTTTGATGCGAGCGAATTTCCAGTTAGCATAGCAGCCGAAGTTAAGGATTTCGATCCTAGCGTGGTTGTCGAAGACGGCAAAGAGATCAAGAAAATGGATAGATTTATTCAACTAGGACTAAAAGCTGCCACAGAGGCTATGCAGGACGCCAAATTTAGCGAATTTGACGCTGATGAGTTTGGTATCAGCTCAGCCGCTGGAATCGGCGGTTTGCCGAATATTGAGATCAACTCAAATGTCTGTTTGCAGCGTGGTCCTAGGAGAATTTCTCCATTTTTTATCCCGTCTGCACTAGTAAATATGCTAGGCGGATTTATTTCTATTTATCACAATCTCAAAGGTCCAAATTTGGCCAGTGTTACAGCTTGTGCGGCATCTACTCACGCTATCATCGAGGCGGCGAAAACTATCCAAGTCGGTGAAGCGAAAAAAATGTTAGTCGTTGGCGCTGAGGCTGCGATTTGCCCTGTCGGTATCGGTGGATTTGCCGCTATGAAGGCACTTTCTACCAGAAATGACGATCCTGAGCATGCAAGCAGACCGTTTGATGGGGAGAGAAATGGCTTTGTTATGGGAGAGGGCGCGGCTGCGCTTGTTTTGGAGACTTACGAGGACGCAGTTGCAAGAGGGGCTAAAATTTATGGCGAGCTTATCGGATATGGTTCTAGTGGTGATGCGTATCATATCACTTCGCCTACGCTTGATGGTCCGCTTCGCGCTATGAAAAAGGCCTACAAAATGGCTGGCGAACCAAAGGTTGATTATATCAACGCTCACGGCACATCTACTGCGGTAAATGACAGAAACGAAACAGCAGCTTTAAAAGAGCTATTTGGTGCAAATGTTCCAGCTGTAAGCTCTACAAAGGGTCAAATCGGGCATTGTCTTGGAGCAGCTGGTGCGATCGAGGCAGCGGTTGCCCTACTAGCTATGGAAAGTGGAATTATCCCTCCTACAATCAATCAAATTTCAAAAGATCCAGAGTGTGATTTGGACTATGTCCCAAATACTGCGCGCAAAGCACAGATTGATTGCGTTATGAGCAACAATTTCGGCTTTGGTGGCACAAACGGATCTGTAATCTTCAAAAGAGTGAAATAATGGCAAGTTATCTTGATTTTGAAAAATCTATTAAACAAATAGATGATGATATCGCCAACGCAAAAATTCGTGGCGATGAGGACGCGGTTGAGATTTTAAACAAAAATTTAGAAAAAGAGGTCGCTAAAATTTACAAAAATCTTAGCGAATACCAACGCTTGCAACTAGCCCGCCACCCAGATCGTCCTTATGCGATTGATTATATCAGAGCACTTTTAAAAGACGCTCACGAAATCCACGGCGATCGCGCGTATCGCGATGACGCGTCGATTGTGTGCTACCTAGGTATCATCGGCACACGCAAAATCGTCGTAATCGCAGAACAAAAGGGTCGTGGCACAAAAAATAAATTAAAGCGAAATTTCGGTATGCCTCACCCAGAAGGTTACCGAAAGGCTCTAAGAGTGGCGAAATTAGCCGAAAAATTTAATCTGCCTATTTTATTTTTAATCGACACTCCGGGTGCATATCCTGGAATCGGCGCCGAAGAGCGCGGACAAAGCGAGGCAATCGCGAGAAATTTATACGAGCTTAGCAATCTACGCACTCCAACAATCGCCGTAGTTATCGGCGAGGGCGGAAGCGGTGGCGCACTAGCTATCGGCGTAGCCGATAAATTAGCAATGCTACAAAACTCAATCTTTTCAGTTATTTCGCCAGAGGGCTGTGCGGCGATTTTGTGGAACGATCCAGAAAAAAGCGAAGCAGCGACAAAAGCGTTAAAGATTACCGCTGAGGAGTTAAAAGAGCTTAATCTAATCGACGATGTCATAGAAGAGCCTAAAATGGGCGCTCACAGAGACAGAGACGCCACAGCGAAACTGCTAGGAAACTATGTTTTAGCCGAGCTTGACAAGCTAGCAAATCTCTCAATCGATGAGATTATCACTCGCAGACAACAAAAAATTCTAAAATTTGGTGCGTTTAAGGAATAAAATTTTATAATTACAGCTACCTTTTACCGCCAAATTTTAAATCTTCAAATTTCAAAGAGGAACAATGGAAAACACTAAGGAAAATTCAACCCAACAAACCCAAACCGCCCCACAAGCACCAAATCACACGAAAAAAGTTCATGCTAAAACTCATGTCCCAGTAGAGGGATATCAAATCGAAGAGCTTCGCGCTATGGATTTAGAAAACCTTGTCGCAATCGCTGATGAGCTAGGTGTGGAAAATTCTCGCGAATTTCGCCGCCAAGAGCTCGTCTTTGAGATACTTCGCATGCAGACAAAACAGGGCGGATTTATTTTATTTACTGGAATTTTAGAGGTTACGCCTGAGGGATACGGCTTTTTGCGAGGAATCGACTCAAACCTTAGCGACAGCGCAAATGACGCTTATGTCAGCCTAAGCCAAATTCGCAAATTTGCCCTTCGTGTGGGCGATATCGTCACAGGACAGGTCAGAGAACCAAAAGATCAAGAGAAATATTACGCGCTTTTAAAAATCGAAGCGATTAATTACAAATCAATCCAAGAAGCCAGAGAAAGACCGCTTTTTGACAACCTTACTCCACTTTTTCCGACTGAAAAATTACAGCTCGAATACGATCCGATGAAGCTAACTGGTCGTGTGCTAGACCTTTTTACGCCGATTGGCAAGGGTCAAAGAGCGCTTATCACAGCTCCGCCTCGCACAGGTAAAACTGAGCTTATGAAGGAGCTAGCAAACGGAATTACGAGAAATCACCCAGAGGTCGAGCTTTTAGTGCTTTTGGTAGATGAAAGACCAGAAGAGGTTACCGATATGGAGCGCAGTGTGCGTGGTGAGGTGTTTAGCTCGACTTTCGATCAGCCTGCGTTTAACCATGTGCGCGTGGCTGAACTCGTGATCGAAAAGGCAAAACGCGCCGTCGAAATCGGCAAAGATGTGGTGATTTTGCTCGATAGCATTACTCGCCTTGCGCGCGCTTACAACACCGTAACCCCAGCTAGCGGTAAGGTGCTAAGCGGTGGTGTCGATGCCAACGCGCTTCACAAACCAAAACGCTTTTTTGGAGCGGCGCGAAATATCGAAAACGGCGGATCGCTTACTATCGTGGCGACTGCGCTAATCGAGACGGGATCTCGTATGGACGATGTGATTTTCGAGGAATTTAAAGGCACTGGAAATAGCGAGATTATCCTAGATAGAAATATCAGCGATCGCCGAATTTACCCAGCGATTAATATCACAAAATCAGGCACGAGAAAAGAAGAGTTGCTCCAAGGTGCGCAAAATTTGCAGAAAATTTGGGCTATTCGCTCTGTGGTTTCTACTATGGACGATGTCGAGGCACTGAAATTTTTATACCCAAAAATCCTAAAAACCAAAAACAACGCAGAACTTTTATCAATTATGAACGAGCAGTAGCTCGTTCATAAATCAAATTTTATTTATAATGTTGTTGAAAATATGTCATAGCCTATATGTATTTTATCTATGTAGATATTTTTGAATTCTTCGTGTATGTATTTATTGTATTGTGGATTAAAATAAAATTTGTTTCCAATAAAATAATCTGTTCCTTCTTTTGCATTACTATAATCTAATATATTATTTATATCGCCGTCAAATTCTTCGCTACCATATCCTGTAAATTTCATTTGTAAGTTATTATCTGAACGCGGTGATTCATAATATATATAATTTAAAGGTTCAGCTAAATTTCCGCAAGTTCCAAAACAATCAGTAGCGAATATTACGCTATCTTCGCCAATTTTGTTAAATATTTTACCAAATGTCAATTCGTGCGCAAACATATTTCCAAACACACTAGATATGTTGTTGATATTAAAAGTGCATTGATCACTTAAATTAAGTTCTAGCGATCTAACAACATTATTGCTTACATAAGCTGAAAGGATGCAATTATTAACTTGGTATTCTCTAATCTTTTTTCCGTCGTAATCGTAAATTTTTTTAGCAATACCAGTAAATTGTTCCAAATACTTAATATTTACGCCGAGCATATCGTAGGTAAAAATATTTTGAATTACATTGTTTTTATTTGCTTTTGGTTTTAATATTGATGGATTTATAGTATCCGCAGCATTTCCAAATAAACCGATAAATAGCGGAATTAATAATGGTTTTGTTAAATTTTTCATTTTTTTCCTTAAAATTGAAATAAAGAAACCATTATATCCCCCCCCCTTATAGTATGATTAAATTTAAAAAAAATAATAAAATTTGGTGATAAAATTTGTGAATTTAGAATTTCAAATCACATTATGTGATTGTAAATTTATGGACGAGTAAAACTCGCCCATAAATTTTATTTCGCATTTTTTGCTTTATAAATTTGCAAATTTAAGGTGAAATTTCTTATTCAAAAAGTCCATCGACTAGGGTATCGACAAACTCATCTGGGTTAAATTTGATCAAATCGTCCATACTCTCGCCCACGCCGACATACAAAATCGGGATTTCTAGCTCGCGCGCAATCCCAAAAAGCGCGCCACCTTTTGGCGTGCCGTCGAGTTTGGTGATGATTATGCCATCAAGTTTTGTGATTTCATTAAACGCTTTTGCCTGAATTACGCTGTTGTTTCCCTGCGTCGCGTCAAGCACGATGATTTTGCGATGTGGCGCACCTTCGCAGGCTCTGGCTGAGATACGCACGATTTTTTCTAGCTCGTTTGCTAGGTTTTTTTGGTTTTGAAGTCTGCCGGCTGTATCGATTAGCACGCGATCTAGCCCCTTAGCGACGGCCGAGCTAATGGTGTCAAATGCCACAGCCGCAGGGTCGTGGCCTTGCGCGGTAGCGATGATAGGGACATTTATGATTTGCGACCAGCGTTTTATCTGCTCGACTGCGCCCGCCCTAAATGTATCACACGCGCCCAAAATCACGCTATTTCCAGATTTTTTGTATAAATTTGCCAGTTTTGCGACAGAGGTTGTCTTGCCTGCGCCATTTACGCCAAGGATTAGCTCGACATAAGGCTTAGCAGGGGTGAAATTTTCGTGTTCATACATAAAATATGTCTTCATTACACGCTTTAAATCGGCCTTTTCGACGAATTCGTTAGGCGGGAGATAAAATATAATTTCCTCGATGATTTCATAATCCACATCGGCTTCTAAAAGCATTTCTTCAAGCACATCTTTTGAAATTTTGCTTTTGCCGCGGGCCTCCTTCATAGCCTCGATCGTCTTGCTAAGACCTTTTTTAAAAAAATTAAACATTATAAAATTTTCTCCATTTCGAGTGTTAAAATTTCTTCGGGAATCAAGCCGAAATATTGAGCGCTAAACTCGCCTTTTTTGTCATAAACCACCAAATACGGGATTTCTGAAATGCCTCCAAGCGTGCCTGTGAAAAAATCATTTGCCTCGCCATAGGCTATTTTAAATTTGGCTTTTACCTTTTTTTCATACTCTTTTAGCTCGTCTAATGAAATCTCATCAGCTATCAAAACAGCCACTACATCGAGCTTATCGCCGTATTTTTCCACGAGCGTATTAAGCGCGCTTGCTTGGATTGTGCAAGCATCACACCACGAAGCAAAAAAGGCAAAAAGCGTGGTTTTGCCGCCATTTTCTATGCTAAAACCATTTTTGTTTTTTTGCATATTTAAAATTTGATTATTTGTAAATGTGAGCGAAAACGGCGCAGTGTAATTGGTGCCAATGGTGCTTTCTGCGGGGATATTTTCATTTTCGGCGCTTTGGGTTATCTCTGGCTCGCTATTTGCGCTTTGCTCGTCCTTTTTCTCGCACCCAGCAAGGACGAAAAAACCCATAAACAGAGCTAGTAAAATTTTAAATTTCATTTGTTGCCTTGTAAATTTTGATGTGGAATTATACTTAAACTTGCTAAAATAGCCGTTAAAATTTAATACAAAGTTAAAATCGTGGAAAAAAATGAATTTAGGAAAATTTGCAAATCTAGGCTTAAATTTCGTGCCAAAATTTCAGCAAAATGCACTTCGTATATCATTTCTAGGCGCATTGCGAATTTAATCCGCGCTCTTGGTGCGCGCAAAATTTTAATTTTTTTGCCACTAAAATACGAGCCCGAAATTTTGTTTTTGAAAAATTTAATGGGTAAAAAATGCGAATTTTATCTTCCGCGTATAACGGATATTAATCTAAAAATGGTAAAATTGCGACTTCCTTTTGTCAAATCGCATTTTGGGTTGCGTGAAACACTGCCCCAAAACGGCTATTTTGGCAAGGTGGATCTAGCGGTTATTCCAGTGGTTGGAGTAGATGGAAGGCTCGCTAGAATAGGACATGGTAAAGGATATTATGATATGTTTTTTTCAGGTCTAAAACACAAACCTGCCGTGGTTTTTGTGAGCTTAGAGGATTGTTTCACAGATGAAATTTTATCTTTGAGTCATGATGTGGTAGGTGATTTTTACATTACTCCGAACAAAAATTACTTTAAAAGAGGAAAATATGATAGAGATCTTAATCGCCTTGTGCGCTCTTGCGGTGGGCGCTGGCATAGGGTATGGGGTAGCTAGAAAAATCAATAACGCAAATTACGATGTATTGATTGAACAAGCAAAAGCAAAGGCAAAAGCCATAGAATTCGAAGCCGAGGGCGTGCTTAGGGATTCTAAAATTTCAGTCCAAGAGGCTGAATTAGAGGCTAAAAAGAAATACGAGGAAAAGTCAAATCATCTCCAAAAAGATTACAACCAAAAATTCAACGAACTGAACAAAAAAGAACAGGCTCTTTTAACCGAACAAGAGGTGCTTAAAAACAGCAAAGCAGATGTAGAAAATGCTAGAAATGAAGCTAAATTTCTCTACGATGAGGGCGTAAATTTAAAGAAAAATTACGAGGAAAAACTAGCCGAATCGCTGAAAGTTTTAGAGCGTGTGGCTGGATTTACGCAAAGTGAGGCAAGAGATGAAATTTTGCGCAAGGTCGAGGAACAATCACGCATAGATATCGCTCATATCGTGCGCAAACACGAGGAAGAGGCGAAAAAAGAGGCTAGAAAAAAGGCAAATTATATCATCGCTCAGGCGACTTCGCGTTTTGCTGGTGAGTTTGCGGCTGAACGCCTAATAAATGTCGTAAATATCAAAAACGATGAGCTAAAAGGCCGAATTATCGGTAAAGAGGGTCGCAATATCAAAAGTTTGGAAATGACGCTGGGCGTAGATGTCATCATCGATGATACGCCAAATGCAATTATCGTTAGCTCACACAATCTTTACCGCAGGGCTATCGCTGTGCGCGTAATCGAGCTTTTGATTGAAGATGGCAGAATTCAGCCAGCTAGAATCGAGGATATTTATAAAAGAGTTTGCGATGAGTTCGAATCGAGCATTTTAGAAGAGGGCGAAAATATCGTTATGGATCTAGGCATTGGCAAACTGCACCCAGAAATTTTAAAACTCATTGGAAAGTTAAAATTCCGTGCAAGCTATGGTCAAAACGCCCTTGCGCACTCGCTTGAAGTAGCGCATTTAGCAGGAATTATCGCAGCTGAGACAGGTGGCGATCCAAAACTAGCCAAAAGAGCCGGACTTTTGCACGATATCGGCAAGGCTCTTACACACGAATACGAGGGCTCGCATGTGGATTTGGGCGCAGAGGTTTGTCGCAGATATAAAGAGCACCCAGTCGTGATTAATGCGATTTTCGCTCACCACGGACACGAGGAGGCTACAAGCGTAGAAAGTGCCGCTGTGTGCGCAGCTGATGCGCTAAGTGCGGCTAGACCTGGGGCAAGGCGCGAAGTATTGGAAAGTTTCCTAAAAAGGGTTAATGATATAGAGACAATCGCACTTGGTAAAAACGGCGTAAAACAAGCTTATGCAATCAACGCTGGACGCGAAATTCGCGTCATTGCCAATGCAAAATTAATCAACGATGATGAGGCTGTGCTAATCGCAAAAGAGATCGCCGAAGAAATCCAAGACAAGGTGCAATTCCCGGGCGAAATCAAGGTAAATGTCATACGCGAACTGCGCGCAGTCGAAATCGCTAAATAAATTTAACTAAGGATAAAAAATGAAAAAAATCATACTTTCACTTTTGCTTTTTGTGGGCGCACTTTTTGGAGAGGACGAGCTTTTGATAAATAGCGCGGGTGCGTATTCATCTGTGATGAAAAGCAACTCTGCGTATAAATACCTAGCTAATGAGGCCGAGGCTGTGCTGATTTTCCCAAGTGTGAAAAAGCTAGGCTTTATCATAGGCGGAATGTATGGCGAGGGCGTCATCGTCTATAAGGGCGGTCAGGTAAGTGCTGTGGATATTTCAAACGCTAGTATCGGGCTACAAATAGGCTATGAGGATAATTATTTGGTAATTTTCGTGATGAGTGAGGCTATGATAAATAAAATGCGAAAATCCCAAATCACCCTCTCAGGCGACGCGACAGCCGTGGTTGGCAATTACAGCGCGGATTCTGGCAGACTTGATATGATAAATAAAGATATGTATGTTTTCACAAGCAAGGGTGGATTTTTCGCAGGTGTTAGCCTAGGTGGCTCTGTCATAGAGACCAAAAATAGCGTGGCTTTCGATACTTCCACACAAGAATACAGGCTTTTAATGCAGGTTTTAGGGCGAAATTTTTAGGCTAGATTAAGCGGGTAAATTTCATGGATTCTATGTTTGAAAACCTCCATACTTGGGGATATTTACTACTTTTTTTATACACTTTGGGCGGTGGATTTATCGCCTTGGTGGCTGCTGGAATTTTAAGCTTTACAGGCGAACTTAATATTTGGGTTTGTATAGCCGTAGCCTGCGTGTCAAATTTCTTGGGCGATACGGGGCTGTTTTGGGTCAGTCGCTACAACAAAAAAGATATCATGCCATACCTAAAAAAACAGCGCCGAAATTTGGCTTTGTCGCAAATTTTATTCAAACGATACGGCGATAGGATAATTTTAATCCAAAAATTCATCTATGGGCTAAAAACCTTGGTTCCAATCGCCATTGGTATCACAAAATACTCGTTTTTGAAATTTAGCATTTTAAACGCGGTTAGTTCGCTTGTATGGGCGCTTATCATCGGACTTTTGAGCTTTTATGCTGGGGATTTCGTCCAAGAAATTTACTCTCATATCAAAGAAAAACCTTATATCGCGCCACTAATCCTTGCTTTGGTTGTAGCAGCGATAATTTGCTATTTTAAATTTGCAACCAAAAAAAGAATCAAAAGTGAGTAAAAAATTTCTAAATTTTGCCCTGATTTTCGGGGTTTTAGCATTAGCTTTATTTTTATTTTATGGCAAAAATTCTATTTCGCAAAGCGCGCAAGATAATGGCGCACAAACGCCAGTAAGCGAGCTTTGCATTAGCAAAGAGTGCGTGAGCGAGCATATCAAAGCGCACGGAGAACTGCCTTCAAATTTCATCACCAAAAAGCAGGCAAACGCTCTTGGTTGGAGCGGTGGCGATCTGCACGCATACGCGAAGGATAAATCGATCGGTGGCGATAGATTTGGAAATTACGAGCGCGCGCTTCCTGCTAAAAAGGGCAGAATTTACACAGAGGCTGATATTGATTACAGGGGTGGTGCTAGGGGTAAAAAACGGCTAGTGTTTTCAAACGACGGCTTGATTTTTTACACAAAAGACCATTACAAGAGCTTTGAGAGGGTGCAATAATGAAGCAAATCACAATCGACGCAGCCAAAGTAAAAAGCAAAGCAGGGCTTTATAAATTCATCGCCAAACGCCTAAAATTCGAGCCTGATTATATTACAAATCTAGACGCACTTTATGACGCGCTAACCGAGAGAAACGACGCTGAATTTATCATAGAAAATGGCCAAATTTTAAAAGACAAATTTGGCGAATTTTATGAAATTTTGCTAAGCGTTTTTGCTGATAGTGGCGTGAAATTTAGCGTCAAAAACAGCTAAATTTTAATCCATTTTACCGTTAATTAACCCAAATTTTTGTAATATTATAAGATTTTTAAAATTTCATTTTAAGGAAAAATTATGGCAACAAAAATTGCAATTAACGGCTTTGGACGCATCGGCAGATGTGCAGCCAGAATCGCGCTAAATCGCGATGATGTGGAGCTAGTGGCTATCAACGATACCGCTAAACGCGACCTTACTAGATACTTGCTTCAATACGACACAGTTCATGGGGAATTTAATAAAAAAGTTGAAATCATAAACGACGATTACATCGCAGTAGATGGCAAAAAAATCAGAGTTTATAGCACCAGAGACGCTAGCGAGCTCGATTTCGCTGGGCTTGGCGCAGAAGTTGTGCTAGAATGCACGGGAGCATTTTTAACCACAGAAAAATGCAAACCATTTTTGGATAACGGCATTAAACTTGTCGTTATGAGCGCCCCTGCTAAGGACGATACTCCGACTTATGTAATCGGCGTAAATCACGAAAGCTACGCAGGCGAGAGCGTGATTTCAAACGCTAGCTGCACCACAAACGGACTTGGCCCTGTGGCTAAAATTTTAGATGATGAGCTAGGTATCGAAAAGGGCTTGATGACTACAATCCACGCTTATACAAATGGCCAAAGCCTAGTCGATGTCAAATCACGCGATTTCCGCAGAAGTCGTGCGGCAGCGTGCAATATCATACCGACTACGACAGGCGCAGCCAAGGCAATCAGCCTGATTTTGCCACAGCTTAAAGGCAAAATGCACGGACAAGCTGTGCGCGTGCCAGTAGCAAATGTCTCAATGGTAGATTTGACTGTATCGACCAAAAAAGAGACCACAGCTGACGAGCTAAATGAAATTTTTAGAAAATATGCCGGTGGCGCAATGAAGGGAATTTTGGTCGTCGATGATGACAAACGCGTATCAAGCGATTTTTGCACTTCGACATTTTCGACAGCAGTGGCGAGCGATTGCACGCAGGTGATTGGCGGAAATTTAATCAAAGTGCTAAGCTGGTATGATAACGAGTGGGGTTATAGTAACAGATTGGTTGATTTAGCGGTTTTCGCAGCGTCAAAAAGGGGTTAAAATGAGCCAAATTTTAGATATTAAGGATTTGAATTTCACAGACGGTGCGAAAGTTTTTATCAGATGCGATTTTAATGTGCCTATGGACGAGTTTGGCAATATCACAGACGATCGCAGAATCCGCTCATCAATCCCTACGATTCGCTACTGCTTAGATAATGGTGGTTGCGTGATTTTAGCAAGCCACCTTGGTCGCCCAAAAAACGGCTACGAGGAGAAATTTAGCCTTCGCCCTGTGGCAAAAAGACTTGGCAGATTACTTGATCGCGAGGTCAAATTTGTCGATGATATCGTAGGAGAGCGCGCTAGTAAGGCAGTTAGCGAGCTAAAAAAGGGCGAGCTTTTATTACTGGATAATTTGCGTTTCGAAAAGGGCGAAACCAAAAACGATACTGAATTAGCCAAAAAACTAGCTAGCTACGCTGAATTTTATGTCAATGACGCATTTGGCGTATGCCACAGAGCGCACGCAAGCGTCGAGGCTGTTACTAAGTTTTTCGACAACGAGCATAAAGCGGCTGGATTTTTGCTACAAAAAGAGATTAAATTCGCCGCTGATTTGATCAAACGCCCAGCGCGTCCTTTCGTCGCTGTAACTGGCGGTAGCAAGGTCAGCGGCAAGCTCCAAGCCTTGCATAATCTGCTCCCAAAAGTCGATAAACTCATTATCGGTGGCGGTATGGCTTTTACATTTTTAAAGGCTGTCGGATATGATATCGGAAATTCGCTTTTGGAAGAGGATTTGATCGAAGAAGCAAAAAATATCTTGCGCAAAGGTAAGGAATTAGGGGTTAAAATTTATATCCCAGTCGATACTATCGCAGCCCCTGCTTGCTCGCAAGATTCTGTTATGAAGCGTGTAACGGTCCAAGAAATCCCAGCTGGCTGGATGGGGCTAGATATCGGACCTGCGACCGTGGCGCTTTTTAAAGAGGCACTTGATGATGCGCAGACTATCTGGTGGAACGGCCCTATGGGCGTGTTTGAGATCGATAAATTTGCGCGCGGAAGTATGCGTATATCGCATTTCATCGCTGATAGCGACGCTACGACCGTCGTGGGCGGTGGCGATACAGCCGATGTGGTCGAAAGAGCCGGAAACGCCGATGATATGACATTTATCTCCACAGGTGGCGGGGCTAGCTTGGAGCTAATCGAGGGTAAAGAGCTTCCTGGCGTAAAAGTCCTAACTATCGAGGATAGCGAGCAATGATACTAGCCGCAAATTTAAAATGCAATCACACTAGGGCTAGTTTCGAGCGTTATTGCGAAATTTTAAATGCAAATTTAGGCGATGAAATTTTATCAAAGCACGAAGTTTTGGTATTTCCGCCAAGTGTGGCTCTGAATTTGGGAAATCACAAATTTATCCAAGGCGCACAAAATTTCTATCCATGCCAAAACGGCAGTTTCACAGGCGAAATCGGCAAAGAAATGCTAGATGAATTTAGCATTTCTTGCGTTTTAATCGGACATAGCGAAAGACGCGAAATTTTGGGTGAAACAGACGAACTAATCGCGCGAAAATTTGAATTCGCAAAGGCAGAGGGCTATAAAATCATCTTTTGTATCGGCGAAAACGAGACTGTGTATAAAAGTGGCAAAACAAAGGAATTCCTAAATTCGCAACTAGAAAAAATCGATTTAGATTACCAAAATTTGGTTATCGCTTACGAGCCGATTTGGGCGATTGGCACGGGAAATACTGCAACTAGCGCGATAATTGATGAAATTTTAAGCTTTTTGCGCACCAAAACAAAGGCGCCTTTGCTTTACGGCGGGAGCGTAAATCTCAAAAATATCGCCGAAATTTCGCAGATTTCAAGTTGCGACGGCGTTTTAGTGGGAACTGCTAGCTGGGAAGCAGAAAATTTCATAAATCTAATCAAGGAAGCAAAATGAAAATTATTAAATTTTCTTTTTTCTTTGCAATAATTATTTCTTTATTTTATGGCTGTCGAACACCTGGTCAAATGATGTTAGATAATGCCTATAACAAACAAAATGAAGAATTAAAAGCTGCATGGGACAAAGCCAGTCCTTCTTTAAAAAAAGAATTGGAAATTTGGCAAAAATATAACGATTTATCAAAAGAGAATTTGACAAGCAAAATAAAAGATGGTTTAAGCGATTTATATATATTAGGAACAGGTTTTCGTGGCAAATGTTCAACAAAACCAATTCCAGACGGAGAAAATTTATATTTTGGAATATTTGATGGTTTGATTAAAATTAATAAAAATGAATATACAAAGATTTATTTAAATTCAAAATATATCGGACAAATCGAATATGGATATATGAGATTGCACTTAAAGCCGGAAAGATACGAAATAACATTTGAGAAATATGATACTAACACAACTATTGGCGTTGAGTTAAAATCAAATGATTTTCATGTTGTCGCATCAAAAATAGTAAAAGCAGGTCTCTTTAAGCCTGAAATTAAAGCTAATTCTGGTTGGTTCGAAAAATTGGAACAAAAATGGTATGTTTTACACAGAGATTTTGAGTGTTTGCCTATAATTTTTACAAATGATGACAAATTAAATTCTCAAACAAAAAAATATTTAGATAATTTAGAAAAGGAAGCAAAATGATACTAAAAGGTAAAAAAGGGCTAATCGTCGGCGTTGCAAACAACAAATCTATCGCTTATGGCATTGCGAAAATTTGCCACGAGCAGGGAGCGGAGCTAGCTTTTACATTTTTAAATGACGCTCTTAAAAAGCGCGTCGAGCCGATTGCGGCAGAGCTTGGAAGCGATAAAATTTATGAGCTAGATATCAACAACGACGAGCATTTGGCGAATTTACGCACGAGTTTAGAAAAAGATTTTGGCAAATTTGATTTTGTGCTTCACGCTGTGGCGTTTGCCCCACGCGAGGCGCTTGATGGCAAATTTATCGACACTACAAAAGAGGCTTTTAATATCGCTATGCAAACTTCGGTTTATTCGCTGATTGCGCTTACAAATGCAGTCGAACCGCTATTAAATGACGGCGGAGCGATTTTGACATTAAGCTACCTTGGTGGCGTGAAATTTGTGCCACATTACAATGTCATGGGCGTAGCAAAAGCAGCGTTAGAGAGCTCGGTTCGCTACCTAGCGCACGATTTGGGTGAGCGTGGAATTCGCGTAAATGCGATTTCAGCAGGTCCGATTAAAACTCTCGCAGCTAGTGGAATCGGCGATTTTCGCCTAATCCTAAAATACAACGAAAAAAATGCCCCACTCAAACGAAATGTGGATATTTTCGAAGTCGGCAAATCTGGCGCGTATTTGCTTAGCGACTTTGCCAGCGCAGTTACGGGCGAGATCCACTATGTCGATTGCGGTTATAACATAATGGGCATGGGCGACATCGCCACCGATGACGAGGGCAACACAATCCTAGCGATTGATAAAGACTAATCCTTTTATCCGCCGTTTTGGCGGATAAACTAGCTTGATTTTATGGAAAATTTATGAATAAAAAACAATCTTACATTTGCGTTTTTGACTGCGAAACTGTGCCTGATACTGCGGCTTTGCTTCGAATTTTAGACAAAGAAATCATTAATGAGTGCTATGATGAATTTGACAAAAAAAAATATGCCAAAATTTTGCTTGCTGGAATTGATGCGAAAATTCAGAGCAAAAACGATAGCGTCTCAAACACTTTGCCTAAAATTTACGGCGATGAGCCGATTTTTAACGATGATAAAAGCAAAATTTTAAACCACAAAAAGCTCTCAATCGCGGCAATGGCGCATTTCAAGGAAAAAACAGGAAGCGAGTTTTTGCCCATAAATTTCCACAAAGTTGTAAGTATCAGCGCGGTTTTGGCTGATGAATTTGGCAAATTTGTGCGTGTAAGCACCCTGCAAGCAGACGATGAAAAGGGCAAAATCAAAAAATTTATTGATTTTATCAACTCGCACAATCCGCGCCTTGTAAGCTTCAACGGGCGCGGCTTTGATTTGCCGATGATTATGGTGCGCGCAATGGTGCATAATATCAGCGCCAGCGAGTATTTTTGCACCGATGATAAGCTTGCGAACAAGGATAAATGGACGAATTATCGCTCGCGATATGACGGGGTTTTTCACCTAGATTTGCTCGATCATATTTGCGATTTTGGCTCTGTTAGGGGGCTCAAACTCGATTTTTTGTGCGCGTCTTTGGGACTGCCTGGCAAATACGATGTGCATGGCGATCAGGTTTTGGAGCTGTTTTATGACGAAAAGGGCGATAAAATCGACGAATATTGCCAGAGCGACACGCTAAATACATACTGGCTTTTCCTAAAATACGAGCTTTTGCGTGGTAAAATTTTGCTAAATGATTATTTGGATAATCTAAATTTGATGAGCGAGTATCTGCAAAAACAGTGCGCCGATATGGGGTATAGCGAGATTTTTTGCGAATTTATTGCGCGCGAGATTGAGAAATTTAAAAATGAATAAATTTGCAAAAACGCTTTTTTGTATTTTTTTATTTTTCGCAAATTTGGCTTTTGGCGATGAATTTCGCCCAATGCTACTGAAAGAATACAAAAAAGGTATGGATATCTCAGGCTGGGTCGTAAGCGAAAAACTCGACGGAATCCGCGCCGTATGGGACGGCAAGACGCTTCGCTCGCGCAAGGGCAAAATCATAAATGCTCCCGAATCTTGGACAAAAGGATTTCCAAATTTTATGATCGAAGGCGAGCTTTGGAGCAGGCGAGGCGAGTTTGAAAAAATCGCTTCGATTGTGAGTAAAGGCAGCTCAGATGAGCGTTGGAGCGAGATTAAATTTTATATTTTTGATATGCCAAATGAGAGAAAAAATTTGTTTGAAAAGATGAAAATTTTATCAAATTTCATCAAAAAAAATGGCGTACAAAATTTAGTCGTAATCCCGCAAACTCCGGTTAGTTCGCACGAACAAATCGAAGAAATGCTAAATTTGGTCGTAGAAAATGGCGGTGAGGGGCTGGTTATTCGAAATCCGTATGCTTTGTATGAAAGTGGGCGTAGCGCAAATATCTTAAAATACAAAAAAATGTGTGATAGCGAGTGTAAAATTACACGAATTAATCCGGGATACGGCAAAAACAAGGGCAAAATGGGCTCGGTAACTTGCGTGGATATAAAAAGTGGAGTGAAGTTTAAAATAGGGTCTGGTTGGAGCGATGAGTGGCGCGCAAAACCCCCTAAAATCGGCACTATTATCACTTATCAATACCAAAATTTAACAAGTGAAAAAAAGCCTAGATTTCCTACATTTTTGCGCCTGAAACCCGCAATTTAACAAATTAGGGTATAATCAAAAAATTTTTTTAAAAGGAAAATGATATGAAAATTTTAGTTACAGGTGGCGCTGGATACATCGGCTCACATGTTTTAAAGCAACTTTTAGAATCAAATCGCCATGAAATCGTGGTTGTCGATAATCTTTGCAAAGGCTCAATGAAGGCAATCGACGCGCTTAGAAGCGTGGGCGAGTTCGAATTTATCAAAGAAAATTTGGAAAATTTGCCAGTAATCGAGGAAATTTTTAAAAAAGGAAAATTTGACGCGATTATCCATTTCGCGGCGTTTATCGAGGTTGCCGAGAGTGTGAAAAACCCGATAAAATACTATCTAAACAACACCGCAAACGCGATAAATTTAATCGCGCTTTGCCAAAAATACGGCGTGAAAAACTTCATTTTCAGCTCCACAGCGGCGACTTACGGCGAGCCAGAAAACGGCAAAGTAACCGAGGAAAGCCCGCAAGCTCCGATAAATCCGTATGGCAAAAGCAAGCTTATGGTCGAGTGGATACTAAAAGATACAGCTGCTGCGAATAAGGATTTTAAATTTGGAATTTTGCGCTATTTCAATGTCGCGGGCGCGTCAAGCGACGGACTAATCGGTCAAAACTATCCAAACGCCACTCACCTAATCAAAATCGCAACCCAAACAATCACTGGCAAACGCGATAAAATGTATATTTTCGGCGATGATTACGACACCAAAGACGGCACTTGTATCAGGGACTATATCCATGTCGAGGATCTCGCGAGCGCGCATTTAGCGGTGCTAGAATACTTGCAAACCAACGATAGCAATGTCTTTAATGTGGGCTATGGCACTGGATTTAGCGTCAAAGAGGTCATCAGCGAGGCCAAAAAGGTAAGTGGAGTGGATTTTGCGGTCGAAATCGCGCCGCGTCGCGAGGGTGATCCAGCTTGTCTAATCTCAAATGCTTCAAAAATTCGCTTCCAAACAACATGGGTTCCATGCCATGAGGATTTAGACGAGATAATCCAAAGTGCGTTGAATTGGGAAAAGAAGATTTAAAACTTCAATAAAATTCAGGCAAATTTAAAATGCCTGAATTTCTAAATTTAAAATTTATGGTATTTTATGAATTTTATTAGTATTTTAAATTCTGAGCCGACAGCTCAAAGAAAATTTGGCGTAGTATTATCGTATGTAAATATCCTTATTTCTACGATTTTGATGCTTGTTTATACGCCGTTTTTCCTTAGAATGCTTGGTCAAAGCGAGTATGGCTTATACTCTTTGGCTAGTAGCGTTATAGGATATTTAGCTATACTAGATCTTGGTTTTGGGAATGCTATTATCGTCTATACTGCAAAATATATAGCTAGTGGCGAAATTGAAAAAGAAAAAAAACTTCACGGCACTATTTTTAGTGTATATTTATGTATGAGTGCAATCAGCCTTATAATCGGGCTTTTGCTTATATTTTTTACTCCGCAAATTTTTGGCGAAAAATTAAGCTTAGATGAAATTTCAAAACTTCAAATAATGTTATCCTTACTTACATTTAATTTCGTTTTAAGTTTCCCTTTTAGTATTTACTCATCAATTTTGACAGCTTATGAAGATTTTGTATTTTTAAAATTAATTGGGATTTTACGAACAATTTTATTCCCAATTATTACTATTCCTATTTTGCTCTTGGGATATAGGGCGATTAGTATGGTAATTGTAGCAACTATCATAAATTTGGTAGCAATTTTTGTAATTTACTTTTTTTGCAAGAAAAAAATAAATCCAAAAATAAGCTTTAAAAACTTTGATTTTAGCACATTTAAAGAGATTTTTGCATATTCGTTTTTTATATTTTTGGGTATGATTGTAGATCAGGTTAATTGGAGTGTGGATAATTTTATTTTAGGCGTAGTTGCAGGGACGACGGCAGTATCGCTGTATGCTGTTGCAAGCGGTGTAAATTCTATGTTTATCACACTTTCTGTAACCATAAGCGGTGTAATGCTTCCAAAAATTTCAAAAATGGTTTCGGCGAATTCGACCAATGACGAACTTACAAATGAAATGATAAAAATCGGCAGATTGCAATTTTATATTATTTTCTTTATATGTTCGGCTTTTATTCTGTTTGGTAGAGATTTTATGATACTTTGGGCTGGGAAAAATTACGAAACAAGCTACTATGTAGCGATGATTTTAACAATTCCAATTAGCATACCTTTAATCCAAAATTTAGGCATTGCGATTTTACAAGCGAAAAATAAATTTAAATTTAAAGCCATTGCAACCTTTATAATGGCGTTTGTAAATATCGCTATTTCTATTCCGCTTGCCAAAATTTACGGCAGTATCGGTGCTGCGTGTGGAACTGCGATGGCTTTGGTGGTTTTAAATATAATTGTTATGAATTTATATTATCACTATAAAATTGGCTTAAATATGTTAAAATTCTGGGCTAATATAGTTAAGATGTTTATTATTTCGCTTGGTTGTGTGATGATAATTTTGCCGATAATTTATGCGTTAAATTTACACGGAGTTATCTATATTTTGGTTTGTGGCGGAATTTATGCGATAATTTTTGCTATTATTAGTTTTAAATTTATTATGAACGATTATGAAAGAGCGATTTTTAGCAATGCTTTTGCAAAAATAAGGAGCAAATTTTGAATATCATAGGTGAAGTTGTCGCAAAAGATAGATGTATCGGCTGTGGTGCGTGTGCCGGGCTGTGTCCATCAAAAGTGCTAAGTATGGATTTTAATAGCTCTGGTCATTACGAACCAAAAGAAATTCCAGGTTGCAACCCAAAATGCGATATTTGCTTAAAAGTTTGCCCTTTTTATGAAAAAGATTTAGCTGAAAATGAAATCTCAAATGAAATTTTTGATAGTAAAAATTCATATAAAGAAATAGGCAAATATGTTGGGAATTATGAATTTTTTATAAAAGATGAAAATGAACGCATAAATAGTGCCAGTGGCGGGGCTGGATACTACCTGCTAAGCGAACTTTTGAAACGAAAAATGGTCGGTAAAATCATCGCCGTTGCGCCGTGCGAAAATTCAGAAAAATTATTCCAATTTGATATTTTTGATAACACAGAAAGCCTAAAAAACGCTAGAAAATCGGCATACTATCCAACTAATATGGAAGAAATTTTAAAATTTATATTAGCAAATGACGATACTTACGCAATAACTGCTTTGCCGTGCTTTGCAAAGGCTTTGCGACTTGCAATGAAAACCAACCCAAAACTTCGCAAACGCATAAAATATATAATCGGACTTGTTTGTGGTCAGGTCAAAAGCAAGAAATTTGCTCAATCGTTGGCAGATTTGAATTTTAAAGAGCATAAAGAGCTTAAAAAGGTTGATTTTAGATACAAAATCAAAAATAGACCTAGTTCAAATTTTGCTTTTAAATTCTTGTCTGATGATGATTGCTCATCGATTAGAGATTGGTCGTCTGCTAACGAACACGCAACTTCACCAGTGATATTTTGGACAAGTAGAGCCTTTACGCCACTTGCTTGTAATAACTGCAACGATACTTTTGCGTTATGCGCAGACGCCGTACTTATGGATGCGTGGCTTCCTAAATTTACACCCGATTGGCGCGGACATTCGCTTGTGATAACAAGAAATAACGAGCTTGATGAAATTTTTAAAAATGCAGATAAAAATGCCGTGCATTGCGAGAGTTTCGATATAGAGCAAATTTATACTTCACAGCGAGCTGTCGTGGCACAAAAAGCTGCGTATTTTTATAATAAATTAAATATTTTACAAAAGCAAAAACTAAAATTGCAAAGAAAAATTTATCGTGACGATATGAAGGCAATTAAATATATAAATGATTATGTAAAATTTGAAAAAGTGTTAGAAAAAATCAAATTCCCATTTTTAGTTTGTAAATATATCATTAGAAAAATAAAGGAAAAAATGTGAAAATAGCGATTTTGACTCTGCCTTTGATAAATAATTACGGTGGAATTTTACAAGCCTATGCTTTGCAAAAAACTTTGGAAAGTTATGGTTATGAAGCAAAAATTTTAAGAATAAAATACGATAATAACTATTTTTCTCTTGCTTATTGTAAATTTTTAGCGGCAAAAATTATTAAATTTAGAAAATATAAAGATGCAACATACGGATTAAAATATTTGCGAGATACTGCAAAATTTATTAAAAAAAACATAAATATTACAAAAGATATTTTTGAGATAAGAGATTTTGAAAAAGTTTTAAAAAATGAGAAATTTGACGGCATAGTGCTAGGTAGCGATCAGGTTTTGCGTCCTAAATTCTGGGGTTTTAAAGATTATGAAAAGTGCATTTTAGGGCTTAATGATGATTTGAAAAAAATCATCTATGCTGGAAGTTTTGGCTCAAAAGAAGCTGAAAATTTAGAAAAATTAAAAAGTGTTTTTGATAAATTTAAGGTCGTATCTGTGCGTGAAAAAAGTGGCGTGGAGCTTTGTAAAAAGCATTTTGGCGTAGAAGCAAAATGGGTGCTTGATCCTACACTTTTAGCCGATAAGCAAATTTATAAAAAATTTCTTTGCGAAACGAAAGCCGAAAATAAAATTTTTGCCTATATTTTAGATAGCAACGAAAAAACTAGCCAAATTTTACGAGAAGTTTCGAAGCGTGAAAATTTGGGCGTTTGTGAGGTAAATGATAAGGCTAATCGCATAAGTATAGAAAAATGGATAAGCTCTATCGCAAAAGCGAAATTTGTCATCACAGATAGCTTTCATGGGTGCGTTTTTTCGATAATTTTCAATAAACCATTTTTTGCTTTTGTTAATGAAGCGCGTGGAAATGCTAGACTTGAATCGCTTTTTGAAATGTTTGAGCTAAGTGGTAGAATTATAAATTCAAGTGATGATGTAAATTTGAAAAATGAGATAGACTATAAAAAAGTAAATGAAATTTTGACACAAAAAAGAGAATTTTCTAAAAATTTTATAATTAAAAATTTGGAGAAGTAATGAATAAAAATCCATTAGTTTCAATAATAATTCCAGTCTATAATGTCGAAATGTATTTAGACGAGTGTCTAAATTCTGTTATAAATCAAGATTATAAAAATTTAGAAATTATCTTAGTCGATGACGGAAGCACGGACAAAAGCGGGGAAATCTGTGATGAATTCGCAAAAAAAGATAATCGCATAAAAGTAATACATCAAAAAAACGCAGGTGTAAGTAGTGCTAGAAACAAAGGTCTTGATAGTATAAGTGGAGATTTTGTAACATTTGTAGATAGCGATGATACTATCGAAAAAGAGCATATTTTAAATATGGTAAATTTACTAAAAGACAACACTGATATAGTTTGCATACCAGCTAGAAAAGATTTGCCTGAATTTGAAGTGCGAGAGTTAAGCGGAATCGATGGTTTAAAATATATTTTAAATGAGCGATATTTTATAGATTTTTTTAAAGATGTGAAGTTTGATTGGAGTAATTGGAATAAGCTTTTTAAAGCAGATATTGTAAAAAGTATTAGATTTTTGCCCGACGAAAAGGTCGGAGAAGATTTTAGTTTTTTATGGAAAGCGTTTTTAAATTCAAATAAATTTATTTTTGGGAATAAAAATACTTATAATTATAGGCGTTCCGAGACTTCGGTTATGGCATCAAAATTTAACGAACGACACCAGACTCTTTTACTTGTCTGCGATAGATTTATAGAGCATATCAAAAACAACGACATAGATTTATTAAAAGAAGCATATTGGATAAAAGCAAGAAGCCTTTTTGATTTGATTGATTATGCACAAAATGATAAAAATGAAAAATTTGTTAAAAAATATTCAAAAGAGTTACAAAAAATACAGATGAAAATTTACAAGAATAAAAATGTAAAATTTTATTTGAAATTTTTATGCTTTTTACACTCAAATTTTTATATTTTGTTATTTATAAAAAGAAGCATAAAAGAAAGATTTAGGCGATGAAAATTTTATTTGTAATCTCCACTTTGAGAAACGGCGGAGCCGAAAAGGTCATGGCGTTGTTATCGTCATATTTCGCGAATTTTCACGATGTAAGTTTAGCTAAATTCGAAAGCTTAGAGCCATTTTACGAGATAAGCGAAAAGGTAAAAATCATAAATTTAGATTACGGCGTCGATAATAAAGGTTTTTTTGCAAATTTAAAAAAACGATTTGGCAAAATTTTTGCCCTACGAAATTTGATAAAAAATGGCGAATTTGACTGCGTTATTTCATTTATGGATAGCACGAATTTGCTTAGCATCGTCGCTAAATTCGGGCTTAAAACGCCATTAATAATTTCTGAGCACTCAAACCACACCCTGCTTAGTAAAAAATGGCAAATTTTAAAAAGGCTTTTTTATCCACTTGCAAACGGCTTAACTGTGCTAACAAATGATGATTTAAAGCATTATTCGTATGTCAAAAATAGAACCAAAATTTATAATCCCGTGTTTGCAGATGCGCAAAATTTTAGCCAAACACAAAAGGAAAATTTAATTATTTTCGTTGGTAGGCTTATCAAAATCAAAGGTTGTGATATATTTCTAAACGCTTTAAATTTGGTTGATTTAAACGGCTGGAAAGTGGAAATTTTAGGCGATGGCGAAGAAATGCAAAATTTGCAAAATTTAGCCAAAAATTTAAATTTAAACGCCGAATTTAAAGGGAGCGTGAAAAATATCGACGAATATTATTCGCGTGCAAAAATCATCGTATCAAGCTCGCTAAATGAGTGTTTGCCAAATGTGTTGGTTGAAAGTATCAGATTTGACTGCGTTCGTGTCGCAACGCCTACGGTTGGGGCAAAAGAGCTTATAAAAGACGGCTTTGATGGATTTATTAGCGATGATTTTAGGGCTGAAAATTTAGCAAAAAAAATAAAATTTGCTATGCAAAGCAACAACGAAATTGCGCAAAATGCAAATTTGCGAAAAGATGAATTTGAAATAGAAAAAATTTATGGAAAATGGCTAGAATTTATGAATTTGATTTTGGAGAATAAATGAATACAAATCCACTAATTTCAGTAATAATCCCCGTTTATAATGTCGAAAATTTTTTGCATGATTGCCTAAATTCGGTAATTTCGCAAACTTATACAAATTTAGAAATTATTTTAGTCGATGACGGAAGCACAGATAAAAGCGGGAAAATCTGCGATGAATTTGCCGCGCATGATAGCCGTATAAAAGTGCTTCATCAAAAAAATTCAGGTCAAGCAGTAGCAAGAAATAATGCACTTGATATAATGCAAGGCGAATATTTAAGCTTCGTCGATAGCGATGACATAATCGATGAAAACTATATACAAATTCTTTTTGATTTGATTAAGAAATACAATACGAAAATTTCTATGGCAGGTTATAAAGAATTTAGCAAAAACGAGCAAATTCAAAGCTACAAAGAAGAGAATTTACAAAATAATGATGAAAAATTATTAGAGCCAAAAGATATATTTATCGGTAGTTGTGTCGGTAATAGTTATTTTATGACAGGGGTTTGTAGGGTTCTATATTTTAAAGAAATATTTGTAAATTTGCGTTTTCCGGCTGGTGAAATTCACGAAGATACAGCTATTTGGTTTGAAATTTTTAATAGCACACAAAAAATTGCAACAAATCAAAAAAATATCTATTTTTATAGAAAAAATTCAAATTCTACAACGCAAATTTTAAATGATAGATTTTTTTCTGTCATTAAAAATACACAAAAATTTACAAATCAATTTGAATTGGCATACCCGCAATATGCTAAATTTGCAAGATATAAAATTTGTTTAACAATGCTTGTTGTCGTAGAAAAAATACTTCAACCACAAAATGAAAAATATAAATTTAAAATTGCAGAATTTCATAAATTTATTAGAAAAAATTTAGATATTTCTTTTGCGTTCAAGCAAGGAAATTTTGGTAAAAAACTAATTTTGTATTATATTGACCCAAAATTATTTGAATATATTTATAAATTTTATCTAAAAATCAAAGGTTAAATATGGTTAATCCACTAATTTCAGTAATAATCCCCGTTTATAATGTCGAAAATTTTTTGCATGATTGCCTAAATTCGGTAATTTCGCAAACTTATACAAATTTAGAAATTATTTTAGTCGATGATGGAAGCACAGATAAAAGTGGCGAAATTTGCGACGAATTTGCCGCGCATGATAGCCGTATAAAAGTGCTTCATCAAAAAAATTCAGGTCAAGCAGTAGCAAGAAATAATGCACTTGATATAATGCAAGGCGAATATTTAAGCTTCGTCGATAGCGATGACATAATCGATGAAAACTATATACAAATTCTTTTTGATTTGATTAAGAAATACAATACGAAAATTTCTATGGCAGGTTATAAAGAATTTAGCAAAAACGAGCAAATTCAAAGCTACAAAGAAGAGAATTTACAAAATAATGATGAAAAATTATTAGAGCCAAAAGATATATTTATCGGTAGTTGTGTTGAGAAGTGTTATTATTTGACTGCTGTTTGGCGATGTTTATTTCATAGAGATATTTTTAAAAATTTGCGTTTTCCAGCTGGCGAAATTCACGAAGATGTGGCGATTTGGTTTGAAATATTCAATAATGCCAAAAAAATCATTTCGAGTAAAAAAAATATATATTTTTGGCGTGATAATTTAGCTTCTACGGTTAGGAAAAAAATCGATGATAAATTTTTTGTAATTATCAAAAATACACAAAAATTTACAAATCAATTTGAATTGGCATACCCACAATATGCTAAATTTGCAAGATATAAGATGTGTTGTGTGTATTCAAGTCTTAGTTATAAAATAATTTCTAATGAAAGCATTGAATATTACGATAGTTTGCCAAAGTATCATTTCTATGTCAGAAAAAATTTGGATTTGAGCCTAGCGTTTAAATATATAAAAATTAGTTTTACAAACAAAATATTATTTTTATTTTATATTCATCCAAAACTGCCTTGTAATTTGGTAAATTTTTACTCAAAATTTATAATGCCGATAAAAAATCAAATCAAAAAAGTGATTAAACGATGAAAAAATTGAGCGTATTTATTTATTCTATGGCTGGTGGTGGGGCTGAGCGGGTTGTGAGCAATCTTCTGCCAGAACTTTGCAAGGCTTACGAAGTGCATTTGATTTTGATGAACGATACTATTGCTTATCAAATTCCAAATTCGGTGCAGGTGCATTTCATAGAAAAATCAGCTCCGTTTGAAAATGGCTTAAAAAAGCTAATCAAACTACCATTTTTAGGGCTAAAATATAAAAATTTATGCAAAAGATTAGGCATTGATATTCACTTTGTCTGGATGAATCGACCTTGTTATGTGGCTGGTTTTGCGCGAATTTTTGGAGATAAAAAACCTTTGATAATCAACGAGTGTTCGACGCCAAGTGTGCTTTATAAGGAGCCGAATTTAAAATCGAAAATCAGTAAATTTTTACTTCGCTGGCTCTATCCGAAGGCCGATTTTATCTATCCAAATTCGCTTGGCAATTTGGCCGATTTGCGTGATAATTTTGGCATAAATCCAGCTAAAATGGGTGTTTTATACAATGCGCTAAATTTAGACGAAATCGCGCACAAATCGCAAGAGAGTATAAATTATGAAAAGCCGTTTTTTCTAAGTGTTGGCAGACTTGATGCTGGGAAAAATCACGAGCTTTTAATCCGCGCCTATGCAAAGCTTAAAAACTGCGATAAGGACTTGCTAATTTTAGGCGATGGCGTGTTGCATGAGCATTTGCAAAATTTAATAAACGAGCTTGGGTTAGAAAATAGAGTAAAACTGCTCGGTTTTGATAACAATCCTTATAAATATATGTCAAAATGCTACGCTTTTGTTTTCGTTAGCCTTTTTGAGGGCTTTTCAAACGCGCTAATCGAAGCTTTGGCGTGTGGAAAACTCGTCATTTCAAGCGATCATCAAAGCGGCGCAAGAGAGCTTTTGGGTGATGATGAATGGGGCGTTTTAGTTGGCGTAAATGACGAAGAGGGCACCATAAAAGTTATGCAAAAAGCGATTGATGAGCCTGAATTTGTAAAAATTTATGAAAAAAAGGCTAAAATAAGAGCCACTTTTTTTGACAAAAAAAAGATAAGCAAAGATTTAATCTTAAAAATTGAAGAAATCTACAAAGGATATAGGGGTGAATAATAGCGCGCAAAACACGCAAAATGGGGCAAATTTGCCACAACAAAAAGGTAGCGTTTTTAAATTTATTAAAAATTTTGAACTCTCCAAACATTTGTTAATTTTGATTGTTTTAGCTTACGGCGTGAGCGTGATTTTTAGGCTGTATTGGGTGCAGTGGGCAGAGGGATACTCTCACATACTTTCGTGGAATAATCAAATCATGATCAACACAAACGACGGATATGCGTTTGCTGAGGGGACGAGGGATTATTTGGCTGGATTTCATCAGCCAAATGATTTAAGCTACATTGATTTTCCCCTAGCCAAGCTAACTGCGTTATTAGCGCAGATTACGCCATTTTCGTTAGAAACCCTATTTTTGTATATGCCGGTTGTTTTTTCATCGCTTATCGTCGTGCCGATTTTGCTCATTTCGGCTGAATTTCGCGCCCTTAGGGCTGGATTTATAGGCGCGCTAGTTGCTTGCGTGGCAAACAGCTACTACAACCGCACAATGGCTGGGTATTATGATACCGATATGTTAAATATCGTCTTGCCGATGTTTATCTTGTGGGCGTTTATCAGGGTTTGCACCAAGGGCGATGCTAGGGCGCTATTTTTTACAGGCGCATTTGGGATTTTTTATCTGTGGTGGTATCCATCTAGCTTTTCGCTAAATGCGATGATGTTAGGCGCGCTAGTGCTTTACACGCTGATTTTTGCGCGCAAAAATTTGGTGAATTATGAAGCGATAATTATATTTTTGCTAGCGATTTGTATGTTTAATTTATATGCTAAAATTTTGCTTTTTTTAGCGATTTTTTATCTTTTTGCATACAAAAAAGAGCTTGTAAATTTTAGAATTTTGCTTGGTGTGGGAATTTTGGTCTTTGCGATTTTTGTTTATTGCGGTGGATTAAATCCGATTATTTTCCAGGCTAAATTTTACATTTTCCGCTCACTTGCGGACAATCCTGACACGGTTTTTCACTTTTTTAATGTCAATCAAACTATCCAAGAAAGCGGTCTCGTGCCAAAAGAGGTCTTCATGCGCCGAATCAGTTCGAGCGTGATTGTCTTCGTGGTGGCGTGCGTAGGGTATGTGGTGCTGTGTTTTAGGCACAAAGAGTTTTTGCTATCACTGCCACTTTTGCTTTTGGGCTTTGCGGCAAACAAAGCTGGGCTTAGATTTACCATTTATGCTGTGGGCGTAATGGGGCTAAGCTTTGGGTATATTTTGTATTTTTCGGTAAAACGGCTAAATCTGCCAAAATTTGCCGGTCGTATTATCTTGCTAGCCTTAACTATTTTGGCGCTTTATCCAGCGTGGCAACACATCAAGGCCTACACCGTCGAGACTGTGTTTTTCAAAAGCGAGGTTGAGGTTTTAGACAAGCTCAAAACTATCGCCGATCGCGAGGATTACGCGCTTGCGTGGTGGGATTATGGATATGTGATAAGGTATTATTCCGATGTCAAAACCCTAATCGACGGCGGCAAGCACCTAGGCAACGACAACTACCCGGTAAGTTTTGCGCTTTTGGCTGATCAATACAGCTCAGCGCACATGGCGCGCGTAGATGTCGAATATACAGAGCGAAATTTCACCGAGAAATTTCCAAATAAAATAAAGCAAATTTTAGCTGATTACAAGCTCGATGATTTCAATGCGTTTTTGCTAAATTTAAGCTTGCCAGATTTCAAAACACCAGCCAAAACGCGCGATATTTATTATGTCTTGCCAGATCGCATGATGAGCATACTTTCGACCGTGTCGCAGTTTTCGAACATCGACATAACCACAGGCAAAATGAAAAAAGATAAAATTTTCATTGCTAGCGAAAGGTTTTGGCAAGATGAAAGCGGTATAACTATGGATAATGGTATCAAAATCGCAAATAACTTGCTTAGCATAGAGGCTGAGGGCAATAAATTTCCGATAAATACATTTTTTGAAACCAGCCACAACGCTAGTGGCAAACTCGAAGTCAAAGAGATCAAAGTCGATAGTTCGGCGCAATTTTCGATAATTTATATGAAGGATTATGGTAGATTTTTGTTGCTTGATAGAGAAATGCTAAATTCGACCTATATCCAGCTTTTTGTGCTAGAACGCTACAAAAGCGATCTTTTCGAGCCTGTGGTCATAAGCCCAGCTGTGAAAGTTTATAGATTAAAGAAATAAAATGGCGAAATTTGGTTTCCTTTCACACTCGGATATGAGCATTTATTTTTTCAGAGCGCCCATTATGCGGGAGTTACAGTGTCTTGGTCACGAGGTTTTTGCGATAGCACCACGCGGAAATTATACGGCGGATTTGGAAAAAGAATTTATTAGCGTAACTTACGATTTAGACAAAGCTAGTCTAAATCCGCTCAAAGTATCGCAAAATACGGCAAATTTAGCCAGAATTTTAAAAGGGCTAAATTTGGATTTTTTGCAAACTTCGGCGCACAAATCAAATGTTTTTGGCACATTTGCGGCCAAAAAGGCTGGAATTTCGCGTGTGTTAAATTTAGTCGAGGGGCTAGGAAGCTTTTATATCGACACTGACCTTAAATCTCGCATGGTCAAATTTAGCATTGAAATGCTCTATAAAAGGGCGTTTGCGCAAAGTCAGGGTTGCATTTTTGTAAATGACAGCGACCCTGATTATATGCTCTCTCGCGGACTTATTAGCGAGAATAAAATTTTTCGCATTAAAAGTGTCGGCGTAAATAGCGAAATTTTCGACGAAAACGCTCACGAGCGCGCGAGTCTGCCTGAGATCACAAAGGGCAAAAAAATCGTGCTAATGAGCGGTCGTGCGCTTTGGCATAAAGGAATTGCCGAATTTTACAAAGCTGCTGAAATTTTAAAAGAGCGAAAAGACGCTGTTTTTGTCTTCGCAGGCGATGTTTTTGCGGGAAATAAAAGCTCGGCTGATGAGGCGTTTTTGCGCTCGGGAAATGTCGTTTGGCTAGGGTGGAGAGATGATGTAGCGGCGCTTTATAAGGCGTGCGATATTTTCGTGCTTCCAAGCTACAAAGAGGGCTTTCCGCGCACCGTTTTGGAGGCTATGAGTATGAGTAGGCCTTGCGTGGTAAGCGATGTGAGTGGCTGTATCGAGGCTGTGAGCGATGGCGTAAATGGGCTAATCTGCAAGGTTAGAAACGCAGACGACTTGGCTAAAAAAATTGAAATGCTACTTGATAATGAGAGTTTGGCGCGCAAAATGGGGCAAGCTGGGCGTAAAATGGTGGTCGAAAACTACGATGAGAAAATCATAGCGAAAAAATATATTGAAATTTACAGGAAATTTATCGATGTATAGGGCATTTTTCAAACGATTTTTGGATTTTTTTGGCGCACTTTTTTTGATAATTTTGACTTCGCCACTTATGATTGTGACATATTGTCTAATCCGCAAAAACATAAGCAAAAGCGCGATTTTCACGCAATCTAGGCCGGGGCTTGACGAAAAAATTTTTAAAATTTATAAATTTAAAACCATGAGCGACGAGCGGGACGAGGGCGGCGAACTTTTGAGCGACGAACTGCGCCTGAACGAATACGGCAAAAAAATTCGTGCTTTAAGTTTGGACGAACTACCACAGCTTTTCAATGTCCTAAAAGGCGATATGAGCTTCATCGGACCTAGACCTTTGCTCGTAGAATACCTGCCACTTTACAACGAAGAGCAAAAACTTCGCCATAGCGTGCGACCGGGCATAACGGGTTTAGCGCAAGTAAATGGGCGAAATGCCATTAGCTGGGAAAAAAAGTTTGAATTTGACACATTTTACGCTAAAAATTTAAGCTTTTTACTAGATCTTAAAATCGCGCTTTTAACCATAAAAAAAGTCATCAAAAAAGACGGCGTTAATAAAGACGGTATGGCGACAACGGAGAAATTCAATGGAAAAAACTAAACTCTACATTTACGGCGCAAGCGGTCATGGTAAGGTCGTAGCAGATGTCGCAAAAAGCGCAGGTTATAAAGAAATCATTTTTTTAGACGACAATGGCGAGTTAAAATTTAGCCCTGATTTGCCGAAATTTCCCGTTATAATCGCAATCGGCGATAATAAAATAAGAGCAAATTTGCAAAAAAAAGTCAGCGAAGCGGGTTTTGAAATAGCCACACTTATCCATGAAACTGCCGTGATTTCGCCCACAGCTAAAATCGGCAAAGGCGTGGTTATCATGCCAAATGTCGTGGTAAATGCGGACGCGATTATCGGCGACGGGGTGATTTTAAATTCAGCTTGTATAATCGAGCATGATTGCGTAGTGGGCGAGTTTAGCCACATTTGTCCGCGCGTGGGCGTGGCTGGAAATACCAAAATCGGGCGTGGCGTGTGGCTCGGGATTGGCTCGTGCGCAATCCAGGGCATAAATATCGGCGAGGGCTCATATATAGGGGCTGGAAGCGTTATCATCTCAGATATCGCCCCATTTAGCCTAGCTTACGGCAGCCCAGCGAGAGTGATAAAAAACTTGTCAAATTCTAGGTAAAATTTTAAAAAATTTAACTTTATGATAGTAAAATACAGGCTTTTATTTATAGGAGATTATAAATGGCAAGAATATTTTTAAGCCCCCCAAATATGGGCGGAAACGAATTAGAATATATCAAAAAAGTTTTTGAAAGCAACTACATCGCGCCACTTGGCGAGTATGTTAATAGATTTGAAAAATCAGTTTGCGATTACACTGGCGCGAAATCAGCTCTTGCACTAAATGCCGGTTCAGCCGCACTTCATCTAGCATTGCGAACGCTAGGCATAAAAGACGGCGATGTGGTGCTGGGATCGACTTTTACCTTTATGGCGAGCCTTAATCCGATCTTTTATGAGCGTTGCGTCCCTGTGCTAATCGACAGCGACGAAAGCTGGAATCTAAGCCCCGAACTTCTAAAAAAAGCAATCAAACTAGCGCCCAAAAAACCAAAAGCCCTAATCCCGACCCACCTTTATGGACAGGCTGCGAAAATGGACGAGATAATGGAGATTTGCGAAAACGAAAATATCGCCGTTATCGAGGACGCAGCTGAGGCACTTGGCGGATTTTACAAGGGCAGGGCGCTTGGCACGATTGGCGCGTGTGGTGCGCTAAGCTTTAATGGCAACAAAATCATCACCACAAGTGGCGGCGGAATGCTAATTTCGGGCGACGAAGCCTTAATCGCCAAAGCAAGGTATTATAGCACGCAAGCCAGAGAGCCACTTTTGCATTATGAGCATTTGGATTATGGCTATAACTACCGATTAAGCAATGTTTTAGGCGCGATTGGCGTGGGACAAATGGAAGTTTTGGAAAAACGCGTCGAGCGAAAAAGAGAAATTTTCGCACTTTATAGTGAGCTTTTAAAAGACTGCGCCGAATTTATGCCAGAAATCGAAAATTCACGCGGAAACAGGTGGCTTACGACCTTGGTTTTCAAAGAAAAAAATGCTCACTTACGCGTAATCGACGCACTCAATAAAGCCGATATCGAAAGCCGTCCGCTATGGAAGCCAATGCACATGCAGCCAGTTTTCAAAGGCGCATTAAGCGTAATCGATGGCACGAGCGAGGATCTATTTAGTCGCGGAATTTGTCTGCCAAGTGGAAGCGATATGAGCGATGAGCAGGTCGCAAAAGTCGCCGAAATTGTAAAGAAAAGCTTATGATTTTTAGACCGACCAAGCTCAAACGCTTCGCATTTTTTCTGATTTTAGATATTTTAATCTCGATTTTTAGCGTTGCAATCGCCTTTGTTTTGCGTTTTAGTGGCGATATTCCAAACGAATTTTACAAAGGCTTGCTACTAAGCGCGACCCTAATTACCGCTATTCGCATTGCGTATTTGTGGTTTATGAAAATTTATCTGGTACCGTGGCGATTTTTTGGGCTTTACGAAGCGCGCAAAATTTTCTACACGCACATTTTCACGGCTTTGACATTTTTGGCGATTTTCTTTTTAATGGAGAATATTTTCAACCCCTTCCCGCGCTCTGTGATTGCCATAGACGCCGCGATTTGCTTTATTTTAATCAGTGGCGTAAGAATCTCAAAACGCATGTTTTTGCTCCACGAAAAGTCAAATTCTAGCGCCAACGAACCCTGCGTCGTCGTGGGGGCAACTAGCAAAACCGTGCATGTGCTAAAAGGTATGCGCCAACACCACATAAACTACTATCCTGTGGGCGTCGTCGATGGCAGAAAAGAGCTAGTGGGCACATACTGCGAAAATTTCGTCGTGCGCGCAAAAAGCACAATCCCAGAAATGATAAAAGAAAGTGGCGCCAAAACCGCTATCGTGGCACTTTCGCTGCACCCAGAAGATCTCAAAGAGCTCTACGACGAGCTAATCGCGTATGGGCTAAAAGATATCAAGCTATTTTCGCTACTAGAAAACGAGCAGAAAAAAATCCGCGACATTTCGATCGAAGACCTGCTCGCGCGCAAACCAAAGGATTTGGATAAAGAGGCGATTAAAAATTTCATCGACGGTAAGGTCGTTTTAGTAACTGGCGCAGGTGGCACGATAGGAAGCGAGATTTGCAAACAATGCTTGAATTTCGGTGCAAAACGGCTGATTATGGTCGAGCATAGCGAATTTAATCTTTATCAAATCAACGAAGCCACGAACGCAGACCCTCGCAACGAATTAAAAATGATAAATATCGTTTATCGCGATGAATTCGATGAAATTTTTGCCGAATTTAAGCCTGATGTCGTGGTGCATGCAGCAGCGTATAAACATGTGCCACTTTGCGAATTTAACCCGCATTTAGCGGTGAAAAACAATGTCCTTGGCACAAAAAATGTGATTGATTTATCGAAAAAACATGGCGTTAAAAAGGTCGTTTTAATCTCCACCGACAAGGCTGTGCGCCCTACGAATATCATGGGCACGACAAAGCGAATTTGCGAGCTTTACAGCCTAAATTCGAGTGATGAAGCCACTCAAATCGTGGCTGTGAGATTTGGAAATGTGCTAGGAAGTAGCGGAAGCGTAATCCCGAAATTTAAACGCCAAATCGAAGCAAACGAGCCACTCACCGTTACGCACCCTGATATCGTAAGGTATTTTATGCTAGTGAGCGAAGCTTGTCAGTTAGTGCTTCAAGCAGCCTCAATCGCCAAAGGCGGGGAGCTTTTCGTGCTTGATATGGGCGAACCTGTCAAAATCGCAGACCTTGCTAAACGCATGTTGCAGTTAGCTGGAAAAGAGGAGCTTGGGATTAAATTTGTAGGACTTCGTCCCGGCGAGAAGCTTTACGAAGAGCTTTTGATTAACGAAAACGATAAAAGCACGAAATATCAATCAATCTTTGTTTCAAGCTTTACAAAATACGATTTAGAAAAGCTAAATTTGCAAATTTCAGAGCTTGTAAATGCGCAAAACTGCGAAGTTGCAAGCAAACTCAAAGAGATTGTGCCAGAATTTGACCATAAATTAAATAAGGATTGATTTTGATAGGAATTGTTGATTATGGTGCTGGAAATATACGAAGCGTGAAAAACGCCCTTAGCTTTTGTGGGGCGAAATTTGAGTTAGTGAGTGAGCCTGAAAAACTTTTAAGAAGCGACAAAATTTTACTTCCTGGCGTTGGGGCGTTTGGCGAAGCAATGGCTAAACTAAAAAGCGCAAATTTAGATGAAGCGATAAGAGAATTTGTCGCAAGTGGGCGGTATTTTTTGGGAATTTGCCTTGGTATGCAACTTCTCTTTGACAAAAGCGCAGAATTTGGTTCGAGTGAGGGGCTTGGGATAATTAGTGGCGAAGTGGTGAAATTTGATGAGAGCAAATTTAGCGAGAGTTTAAAAATCCCGCACATGGGCTGGAATACACTAGAATTCACGCGCGCCACACCCATAAATTCGGGGCTTGAAAGCTCGGTTTATGCGTATTTCGTGCATTCTTATCACGCGCTTTGCGATGAAGAGTTTATCCTAGCAAAGACGGCGTATGGGTATGAATTTCCTAGCGCAGTTTGCAAGGAAAATGTCTTTGGCTTTCAGCCACACCCCGAAAAAAGCCACGAAAATGGCATAAAAATAATTAAAAATTTCACGGAGTTATAATGGAAATTTTACCTGCGATTGATTTAAAAGAGGGCCTTGCTGTGCGCCTTAGTAAGGGCGAAATGGGAAGTGCTAAAATTTATTCAAAAACCCCTTGGGAACTAGCCAAAAAATTCGAAGACATGGGGGCGAAATACCTGCATTTGGTAGATTTAGACGGAGCGTTTGCGGGAGAGCCGATAAATTTCAAAACGATTGAAAAAATCGTAAATTCGACAAATTTAAAGGTCGAAGTAGGTGGTGGAATCCGCGATGAAAAGCGCATAAAAGACTACCAAAATTTGGGCGTTTATAGATTTATTTTAGGCTCAGTTGCGCTAAAAAATCCAAATTTTGTCAAAGAAATGTCGCCAAAATACAATATCGTCGTAGGAATCGACGCGCTTGGTGGCATGGTCGCAACCGAGGGCTGGGCAGATGTGAGCAGCATTAAGGCGACTGATTTGGCTAAGCTTTACGCAGGAGCGGGAGTTGGCGCGATTATTTGCACGGATATCGGCAAAGACGGCATGCTATGTGGCGTAAATGTGGGATTTACCGAAGCAATCGCCGAAGCTAGCGGGATTGATACAATCGCAAGTGGCGGCGTGAAGGACATTAGCGACATTTTGGCGTGCAAAAACAGTGGCAAAATCGCAGGCGTGATTGTCGGCAAGGCATATTACGAGGGCAGTATAGATTTAGAAAAAGCGTTTAAAATTTTGTGATATCGTAATGGCTTTTAAGGTTTTGAGATGAAAGAATTTTATAATGAAATGAGTGTAAAGAGCCAAAACGGCTTGGAATTTTTCAAAGATTTTGTCTTTGAGCTTGGGATTTCGTGCATAGAAGAGCGCGAGGGCGAGTTTATCGTGCGCGATGAGGATAGCCTAGAAATGGTGAAATTCGCGCTAATCGAATTTAAAGAAGCCTTGCAAAAATCCACAGGGGCGCAAATTTCGCTAGAAATCGAAATTTCGCAAAAGAAAAATCAAGATTGGATAAACGAGTATAAAAAGGGCGTCGAGCCGATCGAGGTGGGTAAATTTTATGTCCGCCCTAGCTGGTGCGAGAGCAGGGCAGGGCTAATAGATATTTTAATCGATCCAGCGCTTGCCTTTGGCTCAGGGCACCACGAGAGCACAAATATGTGTTTGCAAATTTTAAGCGAGATTACCAAAGAGGGCACAAAAGCCCTTGATGTGGGCTGTGGAAGCGGAATTTTAAGTATCGCGATGAAAAAGCTTGGCGCAAATGTCAGCGCGTGCGATACTGACGAGCAAGCCACTGATGCTAGCGTGCAAAATGCGCAAAAAAACGGCGTGAGCTTGGATAAAATTTGGACAGGAAGTATCGCAGGAGCGGGCGAAAAATACGATTTAGTCGTAGCAAACATAATCGCTGATGTGATTTTGATACTAGCCAGCGATTTGAAAAATGCGCTAAATTCTGGCGCACACCTCGTGCTTTCTGGAATTTTAGAAAATTACAAAGATAGAATAAAATCTGTATTTTCGGATTTGCGCTTCGTGAAAATGGAGCAAAAAAACGAGTGGTGTAGCTTTGTTTATGAGAAAGGTGAAAATGAATAATCAAAATAATAAAAATCAACAAAACGGCGGAGGAAATTTTTTCAACAAAAATCCTATTGGTATGTTTGTGGTTTTTGCGCTGATTTTAATTGTGATTTTTAGGGCAATTAGCCCAAATGGTGGCGGTTTTGGCGAGGGTGCGACCCTTGGAAATTTAGGCGTGGGACAGACTAGAAATGTCAGCTACTCAGAGCTAAAATCACAGCTTAAAACAGCTCAAATTTCAATGGTTTCTATCGGCAAAACCACGATAAAAGCCCAAAGTGGCGATACTATGTATGTGGCTCAAAGGGTCGATGATAACGAGCTTGTGAGTATTTTGGAGAGCAGAAATATCCCTTATGGCGCATATAACGAAACAAATTTACTCACAGATTTGCTTTTTAGCTGGGTTTTACCGCTTGTGATTTTCTTTGGAATTTGGATGTTTTTGGCCAATCGTATGCAAAAAAATATGGGTAGCGGTATGCTAGGAATCGGCAGTTCGAAAAATTTAATGAGCGCAGAGAAGCCAAATGTCAAATTTAGCGATGTCGCCGGTGTCGAAGAGGCCAAAGAAGAGGTCAAAGAGATAGTCGATTTCCTCAAAAACCCTGAGCGATACATAAGCTTAGGAGCGAAAATCCCAAAAGGCGTCTTGCTCGTAGGCCCTCCTGGCACGGGTAAGACACTGCTTGCAAAGGCTGTCGCAGGCGAGGCTGATGTGCCGTTTTTTTCGATTTCGGCTTCTAGCTTTATAGAGATGTTTGTGGGCGTGGGCGCAAGTAGGGTTAGAGATTTGTTTGAAACAGCCAAAAAACAGGCGCCCGCGATTGTTTTTATCGATGAGATTGACGCGATTGGAAAAAGTAGAAATTCAGGTGGAATCGGCGGCGGAAACGACGAGAGAGAGCAGACCCTAAATCAACTTTTGGCAGAAATGGACGGCTTTGGCACAGAGTCTAGCCCAGTCATCGTCCTAGCTGCGACAAACCGCCCAGAGACGCTTGACGCTGCGCTTTTGCGCCCGGGTAGATTTGATAGGCAGGTTTTGGTCGATAGACCTGATTATGACGGCAGAATCGCGATTTTAAAGGTGCATATGAGAGATGTCAAATTTGCCCGCGATATCGATATTGAAGAGATTGCTAGGCTAACTGTGGGCTTTGCAGGAGCTGATTTGGCAAATATCATAAACGAAGCCGCGCTTTTGGCGGGTCGTGAGGCGAAAAAAGAGGTCGAGCAAAAAGACCTGCTCGAAGCAATCGAGCGCGTGGCGATAGGATTAGAAAAAAAATCGCGCCGCGTAAATCCTGTGGAGAAAAAAATCGTCGCCTACCACGAGAGCGGTCATGCGCTCATCGCCGAGCTTACCAAAGGCGCAATGCCAGTTAGCAAGGTTACGATTGTTCCGCGCGGGCTTGGCGCAGCTGGATATACGCTAAATTCGCCGTTTGAAAATAGATTTTTGCACCAAAGATATGAAATTTTCGCTGAAATTGATGTTTTACTCTCTGGTAGGGCGGCCGAGGAGGTATTTTTGGGTGAGATTACAGACGGGGCTAGTAATGATTTACAACGCGCTACTGATTGGCTAAAATTTATGGCGGCCAAGGTTGGTATGACAGACGAGCTAGGCTTAATCGTGCTTGAAAAACAGCAATATTCGTTTTTAAACGGTGGTCAGAGCATTAAGGATTACAGCGAGGAAACAGCGGTAAAAATCGACAACTATGTCCGCACGAAGCTCGATGAGCGCTACAAAGCTGTGAAAGAGACCTTGCGAGTTTATGCGCCTGCAATCGAGGAAATGGTAAAAACTCTGTATGAAAAAGAGACCGTCGCTGGCGAGGTTATCGTGGATATTATAGATAAATTTGAAAAAGAAAACAACTTGCCAACGCGTTTGGTGCGAAATTTAGCCAAAGAAAATCCAGAAGAAGAGGCGTAAAATGGAAGAAGAAAGAGGAAAATTAGTATATATTTTGCCAAATCTTTTCACCGCGGCTAGTATATTTTTGGCAATGCTAAGCATTTTTGCCTCGATAAATGGCCATTATGCTAGCGCGATTGCGTATATAATTTTTTCTTTGATTTTTGACGGACTTGACGGGCGCGTGGCAAGGCTCACGCACACGACGAGCAAATTCGGCGTGGAATTTGACAGCCTAGCCGATATAGTGGCGTTTGGCGTGGCACCAGCGGTGCTATTTTATTTCGTAATCGGCAAGGATTATGGGCAGGTTGGCACGCTAATTAGCGCGCTGTATGTGATTTTCGGCGCTGTGAGATTAGCGAGATTTAATGTCACTGTGGGCACCTACGAGCCAAATGTTTTCATCGGTCTGCCGATCCCAACTGCGGCTATTACGATTGCTGTGTGGATTGGTATTTACCTCAAATACGAGGTTTCGTCAGTGTGGGGTGGCGTATTTATCATCGGCATGGCGCTTTTATCGTTTTTAATGGTTAGTAATATCCGCTTCCCAAGCTTTAAAAAGATAAATTTAAAACGGCCAAATGCGATTAAAATTTTGGTTTTGCTCATTGTGGTGTTTTTTTCGTGTTTGTATCTTTTCAAGCTCGAATTCCCTGCATTTATCATCTTGCTATACATAGGATACGGGCTCGTGCGCGCGGGGCTAACGCTTATCGGGGTTAAATTTAACAAACAAAGCAAAGAGAACTAAATAATAAAATTTATCAATTCCAACTAAATTTAAGCTAAAATTGCTATAATCGCCAAATTTTATCAAATGAAAGGGTAGGTTATGGATAAAAATAAAATTATTATTTTTGATACGACATTGCGCGACGGCGAGCAAAGCCCGGGCGCTTCGATGAATACAGAAGAAAAAATCCGCCTTGCACTCCAACTAGAAAAACTCGGCGTCGATGTTATCGAGGCTGGGTTTGCAGCGGCTAGTCCGGGGGATTTCGACGCGATTAATCAAATTGCAAAGGCTACTAGCAAGATTAGGGTTTGTTCGCTATCTCGCGCGCTCGAAAACGATATCAAGGCCGCAGCACAGGCTATCGCGCCAGCGAAATTTCAGCGCATACACACCTTCATCGCTACTAGCCCGATTCACATGGAATTTAAGCTAAAAATGAAGCCTGATGAGGTCATCAAACGCGCAGTTGCAGCTGTGCAATACGCGAAGACTTTCACAGATGATGTGGAGTTTAGCTGCGAGGATGCGTGCAGAAGCGATGTGGGCTTTATGAAGGAAATTTGCGAGGCGGTTATCGGCGTGGGCGCAACTACGATAAATTTACCAGATACCGTGGGATATCGCTTGCCAAATGAAATTTACGCTATTTTTAAACAAATGGTCGAATTTATAGGCGATAGAGCGATAGTATCAGCTCACAATCACAACGATTTAGGACTTGCCACAGCAAACACACTAGCGTGCATTGAAGCTGGCGCGCGCCAAGTCGAATGCACTATAAATGGCCTTGGCGAGAGAGCTGGAAATACTGCGCTCGAAGAGATTGCAATGGTCGTAAAAACCAGAAATGACCATTTCTCGCCACTTTATACAGATATAAATTTCAAAGAAATTTATCCATCAAGTCGTTTGGTCGCAAGTATCACAGGTATCGAACCGCAGCCAAATAAGGCAATCGTGGGCAAAAACGCCTTCGCACACGAAAGTGGAATCCATCAAGACGGCGTTTTAAAACACCGCGAAACTTACGAGATTATGAAGGCTGATGATATCGGGCTGGATAAAAACTCTCTCGTGCTTGGCAAACACAGCGGACGCCACGCTTTCAAGGACAAATTAATCGCCCTTGGCTATGAGTTAGATGACGAGCAATTGCAAGTAGCATTTGAGAAATTTAAAATTTTAGCCGATAGCAAAAAAGATGTCTATGACGAGGATTTAAGAGAGCTCGTAAATGACGAATTTATGGGCGCGAAAACCAAAGCTTACGAGATCGCGCTTCTTAGCTCAAATGGCTGCAACAAAGGCCACGCAAGCGCGGCTGTCACGCTAAATCATGATGAAATTTTGCTAAGCGATAGCGCGCTTGGAAATGGTGGGGTCGATGCGATTTTTAAAGCGATTGATCGCATAAGCAAGGTTAGCGGTGAGCTTAAAGATTATCAAGTCAAGGCTGTATCCAAAGGCAAAGATGCTCTTGCCAAAGTAACCGTTAAGGTCGAATTTGAGGGCACTGGCGCGATTATGGGGCATGGGCTTGATGTCGATACAATGCTAGCCTCAGCCAAGGCTTATGTCGGCGCACTAAATACATATTTAGCTTCGAAAAAATAAAATTCATAAAGTGGCGAAATTTGGGCGAATTTTGCCACTTTTTTAAACTAATTAAAAGCAAAATTTCACTAGAATACCGCACTCAAAATGTTCTTAGTAGGGGACAGATCCGAAAGGCGTTTTGAAATTTTATTTTGGAGACTTTTATGAAAAAAGTTTTGGTTTTACTTTTCGCGCTTTGTGGCGCAGCATTCGCAGGTGAGGAGCTTAGCGCTTATACTCAAATCGTATCATACTCAGCAATCGCTGTTGGTATCGTTCTTGGTTTTGCCGCTCTTGGTGGTGCTGTTGGTATGGGTAATGCAGCTAATGCAACTATCCTTGGTATCGCTCGCAACCCAAGCGTAGCTAGCAAACTATCAACTACAATGTATATTTCGCTAGCGATGATCGAAGCACAAGTTATTTATGCGCTTGTTATCGCATTTATCTTGCTTTTCGCTAATCCTTTTGTTACAGACGCTCTTACAAAAGCAGCTGCGTAATCACTCGCCCGCGCCTTTGCGGGCTCTTTCATGCGACCATGGTGGAATTGGTAGACACGCTATCTTGAGGGGGTAGTGCGCTTCGCGTGTGCGAGTTCAAATCTCGCTGGTCGCACCATAAATTTTATCCAAATTTACTATTTTAAATTCACCCATTAACAAAATTAAACAAAAATCACGCAAAAATAACATTTTTTCCGAATTTTAAGCAATATTATTTGTAAATGTTACATAAATTCAAATTAAATTTATGTAACATTATATACAATTTTACAAACAATTTTTTTTGTTTTGAATTCTTTTTTGAGGAGGCAAAAATGCTTTGGTTTTTCTTTTGTGTAGCGCTTCTGATTGGAGCGTTTTTTACATACGGAAAATTCGTAGAAAGTGTTTTTGGTGCCAGTGCTGAGCGCAAAACTCCTGTGCATGACATGGCCGATGGCGTGGATTATGTCAAAATGTCAGATTGGAAAATCTATCTGATCCAAATCCTAAACATCGCCGGTCTTGGACCTGTATTTGGTCCGATTATGGGTGCGCTTTATGGTCCTGTGGCTATGCTATGGATCGTCATCGGAACGATTGTAGCAGGTGCTGTGCATGACTACTTTTCTGGTATGTTGAGCGTGCGCGCAAACGGTGCTTCTATCCCTACCGTCGTAGGTGTGCAGTTAGGAAACTGGGCGAAACACTTCATGAACATTTTCGCTCTTGTATTGCTCGTGCTCGTTGGTGTTGTTTTTACAACTGGTCCTGCTGGCCTTCTTAAAGGCATTACAGGTATGGAAGCTGGTATTTGGGTAATCATCATTTTTGCTTACTACTTTATCGCGACACTATTTTCAATCGATAAAATCATCGGTAGATTCTATCCGATATTCGGTGCTTTGCTGATTTTCATGTCAGTTGGTCTTACTGTCGGATTTATCGTCAGCGGCAGAAGCTTCTATCCAGAGGGTCTAAATTTCTTCGTAAATATGGATCCAAAAGACCTTCCACTATGGCCATTGCTTTTCGTTACTATTAGTTGTGGTGCGCTTTCAGGCTTCCACGCTACACAATCACCGCTTATGGCTAGATGTATCCAAAACGAAAAATCAGGTAGAATGGTTTTCTACGGCGCAATGATTGGCGAGGGTATTATTGGTCTTATTTGGTGCACACTTGGTCTAAGCTTCTATGAGACCAGAGAGGCTCTTGCAGCAGCTGGTAACCCAGCACAAGTAGTCCATGAGATCTCAAAAACACTTCTTGGACCTGTTGGTGGTATCATTGCGGTTCTTGGTGTCGTTATTTTGCCTATCACATCTGGTGATACTGCGTTCCGTGCGGCTCGTTTGATTATCGCTGATTTTTTCAAAATGCCACAAAGAGATATCGTAAAACGACTTTTCATTGCTGTTCCGTTATTTGCTATCGGTATCGGTCTATCTCAAATCGACTTTGGTATCATTTGGAGATATTTTGGTTGGGCGAACCAAACAACTGCGACTATCATGCTATGGGCAGCGTCAGCCTACCTATACCGCAGAGGTAAATTCTTCTGGGTTACTTTGATTCCAGCAATCTTTATGTCAAATGTCGTAATCGCTTACCTTGTAAATGCGAAAATCGGCTTTAACATGCCTATGACTATCGCGACAGCGGCTGGTATCATCGGCACTATCGTTATCTTGCTACTATTTTTCAGACTTAAAAAAGTTAGCGAAGAATAATCCATAAGGGGCAAATTTTGCCCCTTTTTTAAATTTTGATCCATTTTATGACACAATCTGACATAAAATTTCTCTATGATATTAAAAAAATTAATGGAGTTCATAGATGAAAAAAATGTTTGTTTTGCTTTCGCATACGCTTAGTGATACACAAATCGCCGAAGCTAGGGCTAAATTTGGTGTGCATGAGTTTGTAAATTTGCCTGCGAATTTGCAAGAAGCGTTTTCGTCTGTTCCGCCTGATTTAGACGATTTGAGCGATTTTGCGCGTCCTTTTATGGAATTTTTGTCGAAAAATGCTAAAAATGGCGATTTGGCTGTGATTCAGGGCGATTTCGGGCTTACATATATTTTGGTGGGCTTTTGCAAAAAAATTGGCATAAAGGCGCTTTATGCTACGACTAAACGCGTTGTCTCTGAGAGTAACGAAAATGGCAAAATAAGCAAAATATCGACCTTCGAGCATATAAATTTTAGGGAATATAAATGTTAGATTTGGTAAACTTTTGCATTTTATTTAAAGGTCGCTTGTGAAATACACTAAAATTTCGCTTATCATGCGTGAAGCCCCTCCTTATTTCATTGGTTCGCAGATTCGTGGTGGCCTTGGTGTCGCACTTAGACGGGTGAGCTGTATCAATCCAAAGCAAATTTGCGATGGTTGTTTTGGGGCGCAAAACTGTGTTTATTATGATTTTTTTGAGCGCAAAAACACTTATCACGATTTTAGACTTGATTTTGAGCTTGGGAAAAGCTTTTACGATTTTAGTATTTTTTTGTTTGAAAAATCTTGCGAAAAAGCCCCGTATATAATATCTGCTTTGCATTTGTTACTCAGTAAAATTGGGCTTGGAAAAGATAAAAAAACTTTCGCTAAATTCGACATTTTTGTAAATGAAACTTCTTGCTTTGATGGCGAAAATATTAAACTTCCGCCAAATTTAACCCAAAATATAATTATAGATGAATTTAAAAATAAGCTAAATTTAAAGCTTATAACTCCGCTTCGCATAAAAAAAGAAAATAAATTTATCCGCGATGATAGTGTAGAGTTAAACGATATTATAAAATCTATTTATATGCGACAAATGCGAATTTTAGGCAAAGAATTTAAAAATTTTCCTTACGAAATACAAGGTGAAATTGTAGAAAAAAATCTGAAATTTATCGAATTAACCAGATATTCAAATCGCCAAAAAACCAAAATGCAACTTGGCGGAATAATCGGCGAGATGAAAATTGTGAATTTAAATAAAGAGTGTTATGAAGTTTTGAAATTAGGCGAGATTTTAGGCGTGGGGAAATCCTGCGCCTTTGGTCTAGGAAAGATAGTTGTGGAGAGTAGTGATGAATAAATTTGATGAATATTTTAATGTGCCGAAGTTGGCAAATTTTGAGTTTAAAAAACCCCAGCCAAAAAAATCGCCATTTTCAGATGGTGATATGTGGCTCATAAGTGGCGATTTTTATGGAATTCAAAAGTTTATTTTCGAAGGACTTGGCACAAAAAATGCCGCCAAAGTCTTGCGTGCAAAATCGGCTTTTATACAGCTTTTTAGCGAATTTATCGCCAAATATATTTGCGAAAAATTAGGAATTTCGCACGATAAAATTATCTCGCTAAGTGCTGGAAAATTTGAAATTCTAAGCGATAAAGAACCAAATTTAAGCGAGATTAAAACTAAAATAAACGAGTATTTCATTAAAAATTTTTACGGACTAAGTGGCGTTAGCGTAGTTAGTGTCAAATGCGATAAAAGCGAATTTGCAGACGCAGATAGTTTTAAAAATTTACGAGATAAAATCGCAAAAGAGATAGAACATGCGAAATTTGGCAAATTTGATTTAGCAAAATTTGATAATTTTGCATTGAATTACGATGAAAATATCACAAATCAGACTTTATGTAAAATTTGCAATATTCGTAAAGTCTCAGGCGAAAACTGCGATATTTGCGACCATTTTATCGCTCTTGGGCAAAAGCTTGTCTCGGGTAAAAACGAGAAAATTTCTAGCGAAAATTTAGGCATTAAATTTGACGATTTTAAAACCGATTTAACCTTTGATGATGGCATAAAATCCTATGTCTTTAAAGAAGAAAATGGCGAAATTTGCGAATTTGAAAATTTGGCGCAGTATTCGTGTGGGGATGGCGAAAATGGCGTTAAGGCAATTGGAGTTTTAAAAGCAGATGTCGATGGTATGGGAAATTTTATCAAAGATGGCGGTGTGGCGAAGAGCTATGAAAATTTTTCCGTTTTTTCAAACGGCATAAACGACTTTTTTTCACTTTTTGTGCCAGCTTTGATGAGGGCGAAATTTCCACACACTTACACGATTTTTGGCGGCGGCGATGATTTGTTACTAGTGGGAGCGTGGGACGAGATAATCGCACTTTCGCGCGAGATAAAAGGCGAATTTGAAAAATTTGTAATGCCATTAAATAAATTAGGCTACGGCAAACTAACCATTTCTTTTGGCATAGTTATTTCTAAGCCTAGCACGCCGATTAGTTATCTAGCTGAAATTAGCGAGAGCTTGCTAGAAAAATCAAAGCAGCACATCGATGATGAAAATAAGGAAAATGATAGCAAAGAAAATTTTGTGAAAAAGAACGCTATAACGCTTTTTGGCGAAAGTGCAAACTGGGGTAAGTATTTGGGCGTGTATAAGGAGCTAATGCCAAAATTTGAAAATTTTGCAAACGACGATAGCCTAAATACGGCATTTTTATACAGATTGCTAGAAATTTGCGAAATGAGTAAAAAGGTAAAATTTGAGGATGATTATAAAGCCACAATGTGGAAATCAAAACTAAGCTACGCAATCTCACGCAACCAAAGCGAAAATTTGCAAAATGAGTTTTACGCCGTGCTTGATGAAAAAATAGAAGAAAATCCAAAGGAGACCAAAATGGTAATTTCAGAATTTATTTATAAAAGGAGAAAAAGATAATGAACAGCAGCTTTCAAAATACACACGAAAAAGAGCTACCAGATATCAAATTAGAGCTAAATAAAGACCTTTTTGATACGACAGCAAAAGAGTACGCTTATAGTTTTAATATTAAAAAAACCACTCCAACACAGATGAGAATTTTTTACGAGTATGTGCTTGATTTGTGCGAAAAATCAGAACAAAAGCCATTTAATGAAATTTTACCTTTTGTAAAAATGCTAAATTCAAAGGCAGAATATGCTTTTGGCAGAGATAAAATCGATATGAATTTTAAAAAAATGATTACCGATTGTGTGAAGCAAATAAACGAAAACGACAAAGAAAAGCTTAAAAATTTTAAATTATTTTTTGAAGCTGTTTTAGGTTTCGCAAAAGGTAGAGAATTTAAAGAAAAAATGGAAAAAAATAAAGGGAGCAAAAAATGAAAATCATAGAATTAAATGGACAAATCGAGGTTTTAACTGGACTTCATATCGGTGGTGGTGATGATGTGATGAAAATCGGCGGAATCGACAATGCTGTCGTAAAAACTACAAAAGGTGAGCCTTATATCCCGGGAAGTAGTTTAAAGGGAAAAATGCGAAGCCTTTTGGAGTGGGATTGTGCATTGGTTGGCGTAAGCGGAGGCAGTGTTTTTAGTTCAAAATTTTTGGATAATTCTGTCGTAGATAGGCAAAAAGCCGAAATTTTGCTCAAACTTTTCGGCGATAGTGCAGATACTAGGGGCGAGAAAAATCTCGGTATCACTCGCATTAGCGTTGGAGATTGCTTTGTGTGCAAAGAGCAGTTAGAATTAGCCAAAAGCGACAAAATCAAACTCAGCGAAGCAAAATTTGAAAATGTCATCAACCGCAAAACCGGCACCGCTAGCAATCCACGCCAAAGTGAGCGTGTGCCAAGCGGAGTAAATTTTGATTTTTCAATCAGAGTAAAAATTTTGCCAAATGATAACGAAGCCGAATTTAAAACAATGATCGAGCGTGGGCTTGATTTGATAGAAAAAGATTATCTAGGCGGTAGCGGCTCTCGCGGATATGGAAGAGTGAAATTTCGCGCAAACGAGTGGAAACAACTAGCTTAAAAAGGAGAAACTATGAAGCTTTTTAAAGCCGTAATTTCGCCAAAATCTAGCTTTTTAACCCCGCTTAAAGGCGATACGCTTTTTGGTCAAATTTGCTGGGCTATTAGTTATAAATTTGGCGAAAAATTTTTAAACGATTTGCTTGATAGTTACGATACTGCGCCGTTTTTAGTGGTTTCTGATGCGTTTGTGAGCGGGTATTTACCAAAGCCAAATTTACCACTTTCTATGCTAAATGAGCCTGATTTTGACAAAAATAAAAAAGAAATTCGTAAAAAAATTTGGCTTAGCTTAGATGATTTGCAAAACGGAGAATTTCAAAACGCAAAGAAAAATGATGAAATTTTGCAAAATTTAGAAAAAGAAAACAATAAAAGCACCCACTCTTCGCAGCTAATCATGTATAATACGATAAATCGCCTTAGCTTCACCACGGGCGAGAGTGATGAGTTTGCGCCGTTTAGTTTGCAAGAATTTACCATTAGCGAATGCGATATTTATTTTCTTTTAGATGAGGCGAAATTTAGCAAAGATGATTTACAAAAAACGCTTGAATTTATCGGCAAAATGGGCTATGGCAAAAAATCTACAATCGGCAAAGGTCGCTTTGAGATTTGCGAATTTATCGAGCTTAGCACTCTACAAAGCAGTGCTAAAAGCTTTATGACACTCTCGCCCGTGGTGCTAAACTGCGACGCGGTCAAAAACGCCAAAGAGTGCTTTTATGAGCCGTTTGTGCGTTTTGGCAAACACGGCGGAGATTTAGCAAATTCTAGCCCGTTTAAAAAGCCGATTTTACTAGCAGATACAGGCGCAGTAGTGGTGTATGAGAGCGAAAAAGAGCTTAAATTTATCGGTCGTGCCGTGCGTGGTATCTCAGCGCATGATGCCACACTTCATCAAGGCTACGCCATAGTTTTGCAGGTAAGGATAAAAAATGAAAAAGCGATATAAGCTAAATTTAAAACTTCTAAGCCCCGTTCATATCGGCACCGGTGAAGTTTATGAGCCGATGAATTTCGTAATGGATAAAATCAAAGTAAAAACAAAAAGCGGAGAGATTAAAACAGAGGGGCGTATGTTTGTCTTCGATGAATTTGAGTTTTTTAAAAATTTAAATCCAAACCAAAAGGCGGAATTTACAAAATTAGCTAGCGATATTAGCGCAAGAGCTGTTTTTGGTTTGCATAGTTTCGTCAAAACTCACAAAGATATCGCCAAAACAATCGCTCATAAAAAAATCCTAGCCAAAAATGAAATTTACGAGTATTACGATGAAAAGTGTGGAAAAATAGTGCAAAGCAAGGGCGGAGGGTTTGATAATTCGAGGCAAAATTTTAAAGAATTTAATAAATTTGCTATCGAAAAAACCTACACTTCGCCAAATTCTAATAAAGCCTTGATTTTGGGAAGTAGCCTAAAAGGCGCAATTTCTACGGCATATCAAGAAATGCTTTATAAGGAAAAGAAAATTAGCAAAACAAAAATTACGCAAAATTCGGCAAGTGAGCAAATAAACGAAATTTTTAAAAATTTGCTTCTTAGCGACAGCACCGAGGCTAAGGGGACTTTCGTGGGCAAGGCGATTAATTTCAAACGCTTTAAGGAAAGCAAACAACCATTATATAAATTTATCGAAGCGATTTTGCCAAAGCAAAATTTAGAGTGTGAAATCACCATAAATGGTAGCGAAAATTTAGATATTTCTCGTATAGCTCGCTCGTGCAACGACCATTATTTGCCAATTTTTGAAAGCCTATTTAAAGGCGAGTTGGCTCACTATGAATTAAGCGATAAATTTAAAGATGAATTCGCGGATTTAAAGCCACAAAAAAATCAATTTTTGCTTTGCGTGGGCAAACACGGTGGTGCTAGGGCTGTTAGCATTGATGGACTAAGAAATATAAAAATCATGCGTGGCAAGGGCAAAGCACCTAGCTTTGAAGATGAAGAGACCACTTCGTGGCTTATAAATTCTTTGCCGTTTGGTTGGGTTTTATGCGAATACAATGAAATTTAAAGGATAGAAAATGAGCGAAAATTTAGAGAAAAAAAGAGTTGTGATTACGATTTTAGGTATGGCTGGCGGCAATGATAGTGCAAAAAAGGCTAGTTATTATTTGGAAAATATGGAGTTGAATACACACTTTGAGTATTTTAATACTTTTCCGTTTTTATGTGATACTTTTGGTTATAATTATGATATTGTGGCGGTTTTTACACAAAGCGCAAAGCAAAATAACCATAAAGTGATTGAAAAAACCGATTTTAGAAAAGAAAATTCAAGGCAAATTGCCTTAAATTCACTACAAAACGGTTACGAGATAGACGACACAGACTATGATAAAATTTTTCAAAAAATAAATGAAATTTTAAATGATGAAAAATATGGTGAATTTATTATAGATATTACACATGGATTTCGCCACTTGCCGATTTTGACGATGGTTGCGATGATGATAGCAAATTTTAAAAATACACAAAAAATAAAGCACATATTTTTTGCAAAAGAAAAAGAAAAAAATGAAATTTATGAAATCGTTGATTTGAAAGAATATTTAGATATCGCAAATATTTCATTTATTTTAAGTGAATTTGGCGATAATTATACTGTCTCAAATCACATAAAATCACCTAAATTTGAAGATCTATTAAAAGCATTAAACGATTTTTCAAACGATATGATGGCATTAAATGTTGGAAAATTGCAAATTTCACGAAATAATTTAATTGAATATTTGGAAGAAGTAGATGACGAAGCAATTAAACAACAAGCCATAAATTTAAAAATAAAAATTGAAAATTTAGCCGATTTTAACGCTAAAAGAAGTGAAATTTTATACAAATTAGCAAAAGATATGTTTGATAAAAATTATCTACTTTTATCGCTTGCTGCACTATTTGAGAGCACGAGAAGTTATATAGTCGAATTTATGTATAAAAATAATAATGAAATAATGCAAAAAATAGAAGACTTGTATAAAAATAAAAGTGATAGAAAAAATTATCTTATAGATAAGTTTTGCAAAAATACTCTTAAATTTTTTCCTAAAAATAAAAATAATGTATATGCTGAATTTTTAGATAGAACATCTGAAAAACATGAAAAATTAGAACTTACTAATAAAGAAATAGACAGAATTTTATCATCATTAAAAAAGTTAGAAAATAGAAATAAAATAGTAAGTCTTTATGAAAAAATAGAGACAAAACGAAACGACCTAGCCCATGCAAATTCTAGTGGAAAAACTTTTGAAAATATCAAAAACGATATTAAAACGATTTTTGATAAATACGAAAGTTTAATAACACACAATTAAAAGGATAAGTAATGCAATCAACACAAAGAGTTCTTTGGATTTTAAAACAACTTAATGACTATGGTCGAATAAGCATTAGCGAGATAGAAGAATATATGGGAACTAGAAATCGTCAAAGATATATAGAAGATATTAGGGCTATTTTTGGTGCAGATAATTGTAAAAAAGAAGGTGATTATTATTTGGCTCCGACTGGGAAGCTTTTGCAGTTTGATCCATCTGTTTTCACAGCATTGGCTCTAATTTCAAATATGCTAGATGATTCTCAGCGCAAATTTATCTTTAAAAACATTGACGAAAAGACTCTTGCTGCTATTAAATCTAAGATGAATATCTTGCAAGAAAACTATAAATTTCTCTCCAAGCCTTTCGAGGAAGTGAGCCTAAAAACCCTAGAAGAGCTTAAAATTCCGCTTGAAAATTCGCAAAAAATCTCGCTTAAATACGCTGGCGAGAGTATGCTCATCAAGCCTTATAAAATCGTATTTATTGATGAAAATTTCTACCTTGCCTGCCTAGATGAAGGCGACGAGTTTAAAATGCTTCGCATTTCGCATATCTCAAATATCGCCAGACAAAAAGACACTTTTAACAAAAAAGCCAGCGTCAAAAGATTTATCGATAGCCACATGCAGACCTCTTGGACAAATTTTAAAAACTTTGAAGCAGACGAGATTATCGATGTCAAACTGCGTGTGGATAAAGCTGTGGCGCGGTATTTCACGGATAAAAAGCCGTTTTTGCGTTCGCAAAAAATCGAGTGTGAGTGCGAAAATGGCGATAAAATCGTCAGCTATCGGATAACGCAGTTTATGGAGATCAAACCATTTATCAAAAAATGGCTTCCAAGTATCGAAGTTATCGAACCAGCTCAACTACGAGATGAGATTTTGGGCGAATTGCGCGAGTATTTAGAGACTCAAAAATATTAAAATTTTCGACATATTATGTCGTTTTTAGGTGCTATAATTTTGGCAATTAAAGAAAAAATCTTAACAAAGGAGCCAAAATGTTTGAAGCTATTTTTAAACCTCTTCCTGAGACACCAAAGACACTAATCGAGATTATTGAAACTATCATCGATGAGATAATTGAAGACTCGGTTATAACATATTGATTTTTAATCCGTAGATTTTCGCGAATTTACTATGCGATTTTTCTTGCCGTTGTTGTGGTTATAAGCAAAGCGATAAGAAAATCTACGAGTATAAAAATTTGATAGATTTATGTCATATTATGTCATAGGTAAGTGATATAATTTTTCAAACAAATCAAATTTCAAAGGAGAAAAAATGTTTGATTCTATTTCAGAAACTCTTGCCGATATACTAATCGTGATTGTTGAAACCGCTGCCGAAGCTATCATCGAGGTAATTGAAGACTCTGTTGATAGCAATAAGAAAATCTAAGAGTATAAAATTTGATAGATTTATGACATATTATGTCATAGGTAAGTGATATGATTTTTCAAACAAACCAAATTTCAAAGGAGCCAAAATGCCTATATTTCTATCACCATTTGCAAAAGAGCTTATTGTAGCGGTTGCTTGCACTGTTGCTACTGTGGCTACAAAAGAATTAATAAAAAAAATCAAAGAAGACTAAAAATCTAAGTGTAGCCTAGTTTCAGATAGCGGTAGCACGCATTAGCATGGTAGATTTTTTGCAAAAATTATCCTTGTTTTGAGCGTCGTTTTCGCTCCTGAATTGTATTTTTAATATGACATGCTGTGTCGTTTATTTGTGTAAAATTTAATTTAAAATAAAAAACTTGCACTAAAAAATGCGTTTTGCGCAAATATTAGTATTTTTTAAATTTGCTTTGTTGCGTGTAAGTTTAGTTTGATTTAGCATATATTTTGTAGAAAAATTTTAGATTTTTATGACAAAATATGTCAATGTGGCAAGGTATAATACTTGCATATTGAGCCAAATTAAATATGATAAAAACTATACAAAAGGAGACAAAATGACAAAAAAACAAAATAAAGAACCATGGATTGAAATACTAAATCAAACAGATAAGGTTGTTAATAGCGCACAGCGTTTGTCTAATAGTGCCGGAGATTTTGCGCGATCTTTAAATAAAAAACATATTGATATTAAGCAATACAGACACAAATCTACTAACTTAAATAAGGTATGCGTTTTTGATATCGATTTAGACGAAAGCGCCTTAATGCAAATTATTACAGACTATATTCAGACAGAAAATATAACAGATGAATATACGATTGGGTTGTTATTTGCAGAACCAGAGAGCTGTATGGATAGAAAAACATTTATTAGATACTATGGCAGATACAAAAAAAATCAAATTTGCGAATACACACGCAATGAGCCATGCGCTAAATCTGATTTTGCAAATATATGCGATAATGTTAGTTCTGGGTTAAAGGTAGTAGCGGGCATTCTTGGCGTATTGGTTGCTTCTCGTTCATTATATGAGCACTGCTCTAAAAGTAGCGCCTCCAGAGATTTTTCAATAGGTTACGCCTACCGGCGGCTGGTAGGCCAAGTGATATAATTTTTCAAATAAATCAAATTTCAAAGGAGAAAAAATGCTTATATTTCTAACACCATTTGCAGAAAAGCTTATTGTAACGGTTGCTTGCACTGTTGCTACTGTGGTTACAAAAGAATTAATAAACGAGTTCAAAGAAGACTAAAATTCAAGCACGGCCTATTTTTCGATAGTGACGATATGTGTTCGTGAGACAGATTTGGACAAGCTGTGGGCGAAGTTAAAAATTTATAGTGCGTAAATTTGCCGTCATTGCGAGGCGTATAACGCCGAAGCAATCTAGTGAAATTCAAATAAATTTTAATTTGCAAACTAATTTTGATAAATCAAAATTTCCATCGCCAAATTTTGCTTCAAACCCCCAAAATTTCGCGTGATTTAACCCGCTTTTTAGCCAAATTTTTATATAATTCAAACTTGTTCTTTAACTTAATATTTGTTTAATTTAAAGATAAAAGTTTCGTTTAAGAATTAAATTTTCCGTTTTGCGAGGTTTGCGCCATGTTTTGGCTTAAAATTAGCTTATTTCCTATTTGTAAGTTTGATTTAAGAATTCAAAACGCCCAATCTATCGCAATCGGATGCTATTACATACTGACCCGAATTTAAGGGGATTGAAACTACAGCGCATAGCGTTAAGTATGGAGCTCCCGTTATTACATACTGACCCGAATTTAAGGGGATTGAAACTGTCCGTGATACTTAATCTCTGTTTTCATTGTTTATTACATACTGACCCGAATTTAAGGGGATTGAAACCGTCCATAGCTTCTTCGAGTACTTCGTACTCGTCCTCTGTATTACATACTGACCCGAATTTAAGGGGATTGAAACCCATTAGTTAAGTGTAAAGATAATAATAAAGAATTACATACTGACCCGAATTTAAGGGGATTGAAACTTCAATAAGTTTAGTAGGTTGAACATAGATAGATTACATACTGACCCGAATTTAAGGGGATTGAAACTTAATTTTTAACATATTTTTATCCTTTCATTATTACATACCGACCCGAATTTAAGGGGATTGAAACATTAAACTTAAAAGTCAATAAAAGTAAAGATAAATTACATACTGACCCGAATTTAAGGGGATTGAAACCTATACTCGTTGCCTTGTACATGTATATGATAGATTACATACTGACCCGAATTTAAGGGGATTGAAACGTTGTGTTGTAGATATAAAAAGAACAGATATAATTACATACTGACCCGAATTTAAGGGGATTGAAACTTTATTTGACTTCGCAATTTCTCGCGAATCCGTTTATTACATACTGACCCGAATTTAAGGGGATTGAAACGTTGTGTTGTAGATATAAAAAGAACAGATATAATTACATACTGACCCGAATTTAAGGGGATTGAAACTAATCTATGTGTGTATGATATACTTCTTGAACAATTACATACTGACCCGAATTTAAGGGGATTGAAACAACTCTTCTGCAGGAGTTAAATCGTCTGGCAGAATTACATACTGACCCGAATTTAAGGGGATTGAAACATGTCGATAAAGTGAAATTTGTTAATAGTTAAAATTACATACTGACCCGAATTTAAGGGGATTGAAACTCTTTCGAGAAGTAGTGTTGATAACGAGCTGCTAATTACATACTGACCCGAATTTAAGGGGATTGAAACTCTTTCGAGAAGTAGTGTTGATAACGAGCTGCTAATTACATACTGACCCGAATTTAAGGGGATTGAAACTATTGTTTTTGATAAATGTTTTAATAGCTTCCATATTACATACTGACCCGAATTTAAGGGGATTGAAACCCCATAAGAAAGCATATGTCATAGGTAAATCTTTATTACATACTGACCCGAATTTAAGGGGATTGAAACAGTTTTGCTAAACTACCAGCTACTTTTTGTTCATTACATACTGACCCGAATTTAAGGGGATTGAAACACGAAATTAAATTTGTTAATTGTTATTTGAGTTTATTACATACTGACCCGAATTTAAGGGGATTGAAACTTTATCATAAGCTGACCTACATTGCCAGCCCAGATAATTACATACTGACCCGAATTTAAGGGGATTGAAACCCTAGAGCTACCTCACCAGCGCTCCAAGAAGAACTAGATTACATACTGATCCGAATTTAAGGGGATTGAAACTTCTCCTTGTTGGCTATTTGTTTTTTTAATTTTAATTACATACTGACCCGAATTTAAGGGGATTGAAACAATGACAATGGATACCAATTAGGGGTTGATACTCATTACATACTGACCCGAATTTAAGGGGATTGAAACTGATAGAGTATCACTGTTTTTTGTATATATTACGATTACATACTGACCCGAATTTAAGGGGATTGAAACTCCAGTGTACTTAATCTTTTTCTCGCCGTCGCGTATTACATACTGACCCGAATTTAAGGGGATTGAAACATGCCTACTAGCATCACAGTAAAAAGTGTTATGATTACATACTGACCCGAATTTAAGGGGATTGAAACACTTCTTTTTGGCACAACTCTAATAATATGTCAATTACATACTGACCCGAATTTAAGGGGATTGAAACACCTTTTGGTTTATCCAGTCTATGAGATTTTTTTGATTACATACTGACCCGAATTTAAGGGGATTGAAACCTAGGTTTGATAAGATAAATTGGATTTTTTTTATTACATACTGACCCGAATTTAAGGGGATTGAAACTTAGATTTTTTGATATATAGAAGAGCGTTATTATCATTACATACTGACCCGAATTTAAGGGGATTGAAACCTGAGTTTTCTACAATTTCGATTGCTGCCTCTATTACATACCGACCCGAATTTAAGGGGATTGAAACTAGTCTATTGTGTCCATAAATAACTGAAACATAGATTACACACTGACCCGAATTTAAGGGGATTGAAACATTGTGAAATTGTAGAGTTACTAATGGATTTAAGCTTATAGAAATGGAGATAAGTCAAAATTAGCGAAAATTTATTAATGATTTTAGCGCCATTTCGTATATCTATTTTTATAATAATTGGTATATTAATTATGGCTGTATATGAAAAAATATTTCATAGAACCAAATGGATATAAATACTATGACAGATTGCATTTTTGAAAATACAAGAAAGTATTATGGATTTTTATGTGTGTTGTTTTATTGCATACTGGTTTAATTTTAAAAAGATTGAAATTAATCTAAAATTTTGTAAGTATCATTTGTAATTGCGAGCTCGGCGTTGTAATCCATAGAAATTTAAATAAATTTTACTGGATTGCCATGCTTTTTTCGCTCGTTCGCAATGATAAATTTAAGCGTTTGTAAATTTAAAAATTCTCTGACACATTGTGTCATACAAAAACCATATAATTCCTTCAAACAAAATTAAATTGAAGGAGGTTGTAAAATGCCTTTGATGGTATGGATTATTGCTCTGAGATCACCGGCTGTTATCAATGCTGTAATTTCTTCAGCTTTGGTTATATATCAGATTTTAAATTCTGATGACGAGTAGGATAGGTTAGTCAAAATCTATCTGAATAAAAATTACATATCGACCCGAATTTAAGGGAATTAAAATCAAGGAGGATATTATGCTAGTAGGTAACAATTTAGAGTTAATAAGAGTCATTTTAAACACAATAGTGGGTGCGGACTTTAGGACTATTTATAAACCTCTCCGAGAATTAATCAAAGATATGGATAAAGACATATCGGAAGGTAAATTAACTCTTCTAGAGAGCTTTAAAAAACAACTCAAAGAATATGAGTATAGTCTAGGCAAGTATCTATATGATAGGACTTGCAACGGAAATCCTTTCGTTTATCAGAAAAAACTAACTTTGGAAGTTCTACCTGATGGCGAAAACTCAGACGAGAAAAATCAATACTATATGTGGACTTGGTCAGAAAACGACAAAATAATTGCGAGTGGCTCTGATATACCAGACTTAGGAAAGGTAATATCAGACATCTATGTTGCTCTTACACCTGACATAAGAAGTTCTGTATTCGAGGAAATCGAAAAGCAATTCAACGCCAGGGGTTAGAAATCGAAGGTCTTATCGCCAATACATGGAATTACATACTAACCTGAATTTAAATGATACATATTTTATTTATGCCCATAGATTACTTTGGCGATAAATTATCTTGTAATGACAAATTAGAGCATCTAATAAATCATCAACGATAAATTTGACAAATTTAAAATTTTAAAAATTCTATGACATATTGTGTCATACAAAAGCCGTATAATTCCTTCAAACAAAATTAAATTGAAGGAGTTTGAAATGCCAATAGTTTTAACTCCGTTTTTAAAACAGATCATTATCGCTGTCGTAGTTGCTGTCGCGACCACCATAACCAAAGAGTTGTCGCAAGAACTCAAAAAAAATTAAAAGCAATGAAAACATACCTCATTTGCTACGACATAAGCGATGAAAAACGAGCGCGCAAAGTGCGCAAGATCGCGTATTCATACGCACTTGGCGGGCAAAAATCAGCACTTGTCGCGCCACTGTCGCAGTGTGATTTGCAGAGCTTATGGTATTTTCTGAGTAAAGTAATCGCACCTGAGGATAAAATCAACATAATCGAAGTTGGCGCCCGTGCGCTGATTTTGGGCAAGGAATTGCCGCTAGAATACGAGAAGGAGGGGATAATCGTATGAAAAGCGTGATTGTAAAAAGCAAAATTTCTACTTTTAAAATCGATGGCAAAAGGCTCATTATAAACGGCGCTTCCGTGCCGTTTCGATTGATAGATATGCTAATCATCACCCAAGATTGCGAGATTTCATCAAAAGATATTGTAAGTTTAGCTAGCGAAAATATCGCGGTTTTGTTTATTTCAAGCACAAATCGTCATTTCGCGCTGACCTTGCCGCAGTTCGCTAAAAACAGCGAGCTCAAACTCGCACAGTATCGCACAAGTACGCAAAATTCAATGGAGTTTGCAAGGTGGATATTAAGGCATAAATTTATCTCTCATAAAGAATCTTTGGCAAAATTCGACATAAGCTTAGATATCGATGAGGCGCTAAATTCGCTCCAAAATGCCCCGACAAAGCAAAGTTTGCTAGGTTTGGAGGGGTGCGTGGCTAGGAGGTATTTTAGCGAGTATTTTGGGCTTTTTCCGCGAAATTTAGCCAAAGGCGAGCGTTCTAAACACCCGCCACAAGATCCGATAAATGCGATGTTAAGCTTCGTATATACGATTTTTTATAACCAAATCACGGTTGGGCTGTATATGGGTGGATTTGATCCTTCTATTAGTTATTTGCATACGCCAAATCGTTCGCACTATGCACTAGCAAGCGATTTACTTGAATTTTTTAGAGCCGAGATAAATGGCTTTGTGGCGGGGTTGTTTTTGGATAAGCTTTTTTGTATAGATGATTTTTGTGCAAAGGGTGGAGTGTATCTCAAAAGTGAGGCTAGGGGGAGATTGTGGGAGCATTTCAACCCTTTTGCTAAGGAGCTAGAACCTAAAATTTCAGAAAAAATGTCGGATTTGAAGTTTTTGATAAACAAACTCTGCGCTTAATGCCTGAAATTCGGCTTTTATCGCTATTTGTCGATGAGTGCGCGTGATTTTATCATCTGCTATGATATCGCCGATAAAAAACGCCTTGCCAAGGTGGCAAGGTATTTGGAAAAAATCGCTCTTAGGGTGCAGTGTAGCGTATTTTTGTGGATAAATCCGAGTGGGTTTGAATTTGAAGTCATAGTGGGTGCTTTGCGAAATTTGATCGACGAATATAGCGATGATTTGCGCATTTATAGGGTAAAAGACGCTGGCGTGCGCATGGGTGCGGGGTTAGATTTGCGCGAGCCGTTGGTTTTGTAAATTTTTAAAATTTTATGACAAATTGTGTCATGCAAAGTGAATATAATTTGGTCAAATCAAATAAAAATCATCGTGAAATGATTTTAGCGTTTTTTAAAATTTATGACAAATGGTGTCAGCGGCTGTGGGTATAATATACCTAAATTAAAAAAATCTCAAACAAAGGAGGCCACCATGGCTTATCGTTCATCTTACTCATCTAGTCGCGGTTCTTACCGCTCGTCTTCTAGTTCTCGCGGTTCTAGCCATAGCTATTCTAGCGGTGGCAGATCATACAGTTCGGCACGCGCTCACCAACATGTGGGGGAAAGCTTTGGTGGCTACACCAAAGTGCGCACCAGTAGCGGTGATTTCCGCATGCGCCCTACTAGCAAAAGCTAGGGGCTAGCCATGAAAAAGCAAAGCGTGAAAAATCACGCCGTAAAAAAGCGCGATAAAAACATAGTCTTGGCTGCTACGGGGCAGATTAGCCTTGGCGTGCGTGTAGTAAAATCAAAAAAGCTTTATGATAGAAAAGCGCAAAAAATGGCGCTAAAAAGCATAAAAGCTAGATTTTACTAGTGTAAATTTTAGTGAAATTTACCATTTATGAAAATTTTTAAATTTTAAAATTTTCACAAGTGGTAGTTTTAAACCACTTGGGCGCGGTCTTTTTCCTTCTAGCTCGTAAAACTCGCTTTTATGAGGCTGTGAAGATGTAAGGCTGCGTCGCTAAACCTATCCCTATAAGCGTGTAAATATTTTGGCAATTCACTATGAACACTGCTTGTGGATAGGTTTAGCTAAATTTGCAAATTTAGTCTATCTAAATTTTTCCCAAATTTTAGATAATCCATAATTAATTTATCAAATTTATCCCTTGTTGATTTTGGCGAAAGTATCACAAAATCAGGAAACCAACGCCTTGCTAGTGGCATTAGCATATCATCGCTACTTATGGTAAATTCGACCACTCGCCATAAATTTTCTAAAATTTCATCGGTGTTTTTTTGTGAAGCAAAAAATGTCTTTTTCTCGAAAAATTTAACCACTTTTGGCGAGATAGCCACTCGCACCACAAAGGGCTCGGCTCTGTATCCGTCAAAAAATGTTTCTAAATTTTGTATAAAATTTTCTGTGTATTTGTCGGTATAAAAAGTGTTTTTAAGCAACCTAATCTCATCTATAAAATTTACTCTTAAAACCTCGAAACCGCTGTTTTTATCGCAATCCCTGAGCGTTGCGACAGACCAATTTCCCTTTGAATAAATAAGCTTTAAAATTTTTACATTTTTTAAAATTTCATTATCGTATTTTAAATTTGTATATTTTTTAAATTTAATCGCTTGTTGAAGTTTGGCAAAAATATCTAAATTCGGCGTTTTTTCGTGCGGTGAGCCTTTTATTAAAAAAATTTCGCTTAGCTCTTTTTCTAGTTTATCATCGACTTTTTTGTGCGCAGAAGGCAAAAATTTACTAAATCCGGGATTTATGATATGGAGCAAATCGATGAGTTTTTCGCTTTCGTTTTGGTATTTGTTGGGGCTGATAAAGGTTTTGAAAAATTCTGTATTTTTGCAGATATAGCTTCCTTTGGCGAGTTTTGCGATAAATTCTTCGCCAAAAATCTCTCGCAGATCTTTTACATATCTTCTGGCTGTGCGGGTTGAAATGCCTGTTTGTAGGGCATAATCCTCGATGATTATCTCTTTTCCGCTAACGAAATCTTTAAGCAATTCCAAAATTTCAAAAACTTTTTTATTTGCCATGAAAAATCCAAATTTAAAAATTAAAAAGAGCGGAAAAATCCGCTCTTTTATTTTACCATAAACCTAGAACCTTCCACCAAATTCCGCCTATTACCGTCCAAATAAACAGATTTATCAGCGTTGTGATAAAGCCTAGTCTCCACCACTCGTTTTGGGTGTTGTAACCTGCACCAAAGATTATCGGTCCAGGAGCACCGCCGTAGTGGGTGATTGGCATCATAAGGTTGCTTGCATAAGCAAACACGAGCGCTACGAAAACAGCAGGAGCTCCTGCTGCGATAGCAACTGCACCAAAAGCCGCATACATCGCAGTAATGTGTGCTGTTAAACTAGCAAATAAATAGTGCGAATAAACATAGATTAAAAGCAAAATTCCCATTATCAAAATCCAGTTTATATCGCCCATACCGCCTGCGACGGTGTCTGAAAACCACTTGATAAAGCCAAGTTTATTTAAGCCGCCTGCAAGTGCGATTAGCGCACCCATCCACATTAGCGTATCCCATGCGCCTTTTTCGCCGATGACATCGTTCCACTCTAAAATTTTTAGAGCAACCATAACACAAACCGCTATCATGCCGACATTGGTCGCATTTATGCCTGTTAGGGTGCCAGTTGCCCATAAAAGCAATGAGCCGATAAAAACGCCTAGCATACATTTTTCACTTTTTTGCATAGGTCCGATTTTTGCAAGTTCAGCTTTTGCGATTTCCTTGCCTTGCGGAAACGCCTTTATTTCAGGTGGATAAATTTTATAAAGCACAAAGGGGATTATTATAAGCGAACAAATCGCAGGAACAATCGCACCAAGCGCCCACAATGTCCAGCTAATCTCCACACCAAATGAGCTTAACGCTAAGCTTGCAATCAGCGGGTTTCCTGCCATAGAGGTTAGAAACATACCATTTGTAATGGTGTTTCCTTGCCAAAGCGTTTGCATAAAATATGCTCCCGCCTTTTTTCTGCTTCCCTCATCAGGCTCAGAACCTAACGCCTTAGCTAATGAATTTACAATCGGAAATAAAATTCCACCAGCCCTAGCACCGCTACTTGGCATAGCAGGGCTGATAACCGCATCACTTATGACGATGGAGTAACCTAGCTTTAAGGTGCTATCTCCCAAAAGCGAGATGATTTTATAAGCAATGCGCCTACCAAGCCCTGTTTTAATAAATCCGCGCGCTATCATATACGCGCTTACGATCAACCAAATAGTCGAATTCCCAAAACCAGCTAATGCATCTGAGGGTTTCATCGTTTTAGTTAAAATCGTAATCGTAACACCGATAAAGGCAACCGCTCCGATTGGAAGCGGTTGGAGAATAAGACCTAAAATTGTGGCAAAAACTATGGCAAAAAGATGCCATGCTTGATCGCTCACAGCTTCAGGATGCGGACAAAACCATATAAGAAGCCCTATAATAACGACTAGAATTCCTTTTGTAAGCTTATTCATAGCTTATCCTTTTTAAATTTATCCGAAGTATTTTTTACTATCTTCGATAACTCTATCTACAAAAGTAGCACTCAATCCGACATATTTTTCAGGTTGCATGATTTCTTCTAAATCTGCTCTTGTGAAATATTTACTAACCTCTTCGCGCTCTAAAAGATCGTCGATTACTGGTTTGCCGTCTGTGAAGGCTTTCATACAAACTTCATAAACGATTTCGTGCGCAGTTAAACGACCAAGCTTTTCGCCTAGGTGTAGCATTACGGCTTCGCTTAGCATTGCGCCTTTTAGTGCATTAAGATTTCTTTTCATATTTTGTGGATAAACAAGTAAATTTTCTAAAATATCGTTGATTTTTTCAAGCGCACCTGCGATTAAAATAGAGCTTTTTGGAATTGCGTCCCACTCTACTGCCTCGCAACCCCAGTCGCGCTCGTTTTCGCACTCCATAGCCTCTACCATTAAAGGTGCTTGTGCGCGGACAATTTTAGTTAGAGCGATTACGCCTTCGCAAACTTGCGGATTTCGTTTATGTGGCATAGTAGAACTTCCTACTTTTCCCATGAAAAACGGCTCTTCAACCTCGCAAATTTCAGTTCTTTGAAGACTTAAAATTTCTCTTGCGATGCGTCCGATTGTTCCTGCGATTATCGCTAGCGTAGATACATACTCAGCCATGTGATCTCTGCTTGGGTGCCATGAAATCACAGGGATATTTAAGCCCAAATCCTCCATCATAAGTTTTTGCATTTCTAAGCCTTTGCCCTCTTGGCTTGCCATAGTGCCGACTGCACCGCTTAATTGACCAACTAAAACTCTTGGAGTAATCTCTTTTAATCTATCAAGGCTTCTGCGAATTTCTTGCGCCCACATTGCAGTTTTAAAACCAAATGTAATAGGCAAAGCGTGTATTACATGCGTTCTACCAGCCATAACTGTGTTTTTGTGCTCGGCTGAAATTCTCAATGCCTCTTTGTAGGTTTTTTCCAAAAGTTTTTTGATGAGCGGCAAAGCTTCTTTGATTTGCAAAACCATACCATTATCCATAATATCTTGGCTTGTCGCACCCCAATGCACGAATTCGCCACTATCATCGTCGAAAACCTTTTTAAATTCTTTTAGCAAAGGAACGATTGTGATAGAGCTTTTGTAGTTTTCACCTATTGCGTCTAAATCTAAAAGCTCGGCTTTGGCAAATTTTGTGATTTGCTCGGCGCGTCTTGGCTCGATAATGCCTAGTTTTGCTTGCGCTCTTGCAAGAGCAGCTTCGGTATCTAGCCATTTTTGCGCTTTGTTTTCGTCGCTGAAAATCTTTCTCATCTCTTCGCTGACGAACATAACTCTAAAAACTCTACTATCTACTACGCCTGATGCCATTTTGCACTCCTTAAAAAGAAATTTGTTTTTCTAATTTTCTTGGCAAAATTTTACTGAATAAAAATGTCAGAAATTGTCCGTTTGGATTTTAAAAAATTTGGGTTAGTGAAATTTTAATTAAAAAAAGTGCGCTGTTTTGGGAATTTGCTGAAATTTGGCTAAATTTGATTTATTTAAATTTAAGCCCAAATTTAGGGAATAATTTTAAAAATAGTGTCAAAATTCGTCCGTTTAAATTTAAAAAAGCCAAATTTTGATTTGGCTAAATTTTAGCGAATTTTACCAGCTTTGGATTTGCGATTTTTTGGTAATCTTTCGCGTCTAAAATCACCGAGTGATCGAGCAAGCCTGCGTTAAATGCGATTTCGTCATATCGCGTAAAAAGCGCAGGGTCGCAGACTAGCACTAGCTTTTCGTGGAAGCTAAACGGCGGCACAGAGCCAAAAACGCAATCACTTAGCTCCAATCCCTCGGTCGGAGAGACTAGGCTGGCGCGATTTCGCTCAAACGCCTTTGCTAGCGTGCTCAAATCCGCTTGCATATCGGCTGGAAGCACGGCTAGGGCATAGATTTTTTCTCCGCCACCTTTTAGGGTGCAAATTAGAGCTTTTGCACCCTGTCCAAGCTCAGTGCCTCTTGCTTTGGCAACCTCTGCGCTAGTGCCTACGCTATCGTGAGTTACGACGCGAAATTTCGCCCCATTAGCCTCTAAAATTTCAACGATTTTATTAAAAATTTTCTCGCTCATTTTCAATCCTTTTTAAATTTTAAAAGCTCAATTTTACCAAAATTTCATAGAGTTTTTGATACTATCGCACGCAAAATTTTAAAGGAAAAATATGAATTATGATGTGATAGTTATAGGCGGCGGACACGCTGGAATCGAGGCTGCGCTAGCAAGCGCGAAAATGGGCGTGCGCACACTTTTGATTACGATTTTAGTCGAGCAATTAGGCGCTGCAAGCTGTAATCCTGCAATCGGAGGCCTAGCTAAGGGGCATTTGGTCAAAGAACTCGACGCTCTTGGCGGTCAAATGGGGCGCACCACCGATGAGTGCGGTATTCAATTCCGCATACTAAACGAGAGCAAAGGCCCAGCTGTGCGTGGTTCGCGCGCGCAAATCGATATGGATAAATACCGCATTTATATGCGAAATTTGCTTTTAAACACACCAAATTTGGAGCTCACGCAAGAGATCGCAACCGAAATTTTAAGCGAAAATCGTGGTGATGAAATCATCGTGCGAGGCGTGAAAACCCACCTTGGCAATGAATACACCGCCAAAAAGGTCGTCATCACCACAGGCACATTTTTAAACGGCCTTGTGCATGTGGGCGAAAGCACCATAGAAGCGGGGCGCGTGGGCGAATTACCATCGAAAAATCTCTCAAATTCGCTCAAATCTTTCGGGTTAAAAATGGGCAGGCTCAAAACCGGCACCTGCCCTAGAATTGACGCAAAAACAATTGATTTTAGCGTCTTAGAGCGCCAAGACGGCGACGAAAATCCAAAGCCATTTAGCTTCCGCACCGAAAATTTCGCGCCAAATCAGCTTCCATGCTACATTGCTTACACGAACGAAAAAACCCACGAGATAATCAGCTCAAATTTCGCCCGTGCGCCGATGTTTACTGGGCAAATTTCAAGCACAGGACCAAGGTATTGCCCTAGCATAGAGACTAAAATTTATGAATTCCCAGACAGAGAGCGCCACCATGTCTTCGTCGAGCCCCAAACTATGGAGGCTAGCGAGTATTATGTCAATGGACTTTCGACTTCGCTTCCTTACGATGTGCAAGTTAGCTTTATCCGCTCGATTAAGGGCTTTGAAAACGCTAAAATCGTGCGCCCAGGATACGCTATCGAATACGATTATGTCGATCCAACTGAGCTCAAACACTCTTTGGAGTGCAAAAAGGTCTCGGGGCTGTATCTTGGCGGACAGATTAATGGCACCACAGGCTACGAGGAGGCTGGGGCGCAGGGGCTTATGGCGGGCATTAACGCAGGCCTTGCCGTGCGCGCCAAAGAGCCACTAATCTTGCGCCGTGATGAGGCCTACATCGGCGTGCTAATCGATGATTTGGTCACCAAAGGCACGAAAGAGCCATACAGAATGTTCACTTCGCGCGCCGAGTTTAGGCTACTTTTGCGCGAGGACAACGCGATTTTGCGCCTTGGCAAATACGGGCATGAAATAGGGCTGATTGATGATGAAATTTATAGCAAAATTTGCAAGATTGAGGGCGAGACGAGGGCTGGCGTGGAGCTTTTAGAAGCCAAAGAACTCACGCCAAACAAGGCAAATTTGGCGTTTTTAGCAGAACTTGGCGAAGAGGCGATAAGCCAAAATGTAAGCTTGCAAAAAATCGTAGCCAGAAAGAGCTTTACAAAAGAGAAATTAAAGTCGCTTGATCCGATTTTTGCGGGATTTTGTGATGAGAGTTTGGAGCAAATTTTAGTCGAGTGCAAATACAAACACTACATTGCCGAACAGCGCGCCAGTATTGATAAAATGAAGGATATGCTAAGTGTGAAAATCCCTGAGGACTTCGATTTTCGCGCGGTTAGCGGGCTTAGCAATGAAGTGGTCGAAAAGCTAGAAAAATTCGCTCCGCCGACGCTGTTTGCTGCAAGTGAGATTTCAGGTGTAACACCTGCCGCGATTGATATTTTGCACATTTATATCAAAATGCGCGGGAAAAAATAGCGAAATTTGCGCTAAATTTGCTGTCATTGCGAGAAAACGAAGTTTTCGAAGCAATCCAGAAAAATTTAAATTCAAAATTCAACCTAAATTTAGCATTGAACGATTTTTTGAATTTAACCTGCGCCGTGAAATTCTCCGTAAGGGGGAGGGCGCGCTTTTTAGGAGACGCTACCCTCCCCCTTACCAACCCCCACCCCTGTAAAACCTTAGAAGTGGCTAAATTTAAAGCTTCGCTTTAAATTTAGCTGATTTTATTTTTACGGAAATGCTTTGCATTTCTTTGCAATTTCGGGGGCAGTGTTTGGGGGTTGCGCTAGCGAAATGCGAAATTTTAAAATTTCAAATTTACCAAATTTAAAATTTATAAAATTTTTTGTGCTTAAATTCCGCGATTAAACAAATTTAAGGAAAAAATTTTGAAACACTACAAAGGTTTTGGCAAGCAAATTTTGCTAATGATTATCTTTAACGCCGTTTATAGTGGCGCTGGAATCGCGATTTTAGCGTTTATCAATAAATATTTGTTAGGCGAGGGCGAGAAAACAACCTCGCTAATTTTTATGTTTTTTGGGCTTTTGGTGCTGTTTTTGGCTCTCTCGGTCGCTTCGCGCGCCGTGCTTTGCGTGATTGAGAATAACTTCGTCTTCAACCTGCGCTCAAAGGTCATCAAGCAGATAATCGATACGAAATTTGAGCGCATTGAGGCCGCGTCAAAGGCGAATTTGCTGGCGTCGCTAAGCTCTGATATTTCGCGCCTGACTGATGGATTTATGCGCATTAGCGAGCTAATCCAGGGCGGTATGACGGTCGTGTTCGCTGGAATTTACACGATTTACATTTCGCCGAAAATGTTTTTGTTTTTGTTCGTGTGGATTGGCGCGCTGATGATTTTAAACCAGCTAATCATGCGCAAAGTAATGCAAAATTTCGACGCTTACCGCAAAAACGAGGACGAGCTTTACAAAAACTATTCCAAGGCGATCGAAGGGCACAAAGAGCTTTCGCTAAACATAAAAAAAGCGCGCTATCTTTACGAAAACGAATTTATCCCAAACGCAAACAATCTGCGCCAAACCTCGCTAAAAGCGCAGGTTTATCAGGCGTTTGCGGGGAATTTTATGAGCGTGATGATGCTAGGCGCTGTGGGCGTGGTGCTGTTTTGGGGGCTAAATGGTGGCGCACAGGCTCTTGCAAACGCCGTAACAATCGCGCTTACGATATTATTTTTGCGTGCGCCACTTATGATGCTTGTTTTCTCTTTCCCAAGCATTTTGCGCGCCAAAATCGCTTACCAAAAAATCGAGGAATTAGGGCTAGATCCGCATGTGGCGGGATTTGAAATAAAAAATTTGCCTGCGTGGCAAAAACTCGAATTAAAAAATGTAAGCTTTACCTATAAAAACGGCAAATTTGGCGTGAAAAACCTAAATTTAGCCATAAATTCGGGCGAGGTCGTGTTTCTAGTCGGCGAAAACGGCAGCGGCAAATCGACGCTGTTTATGATTTTATCTGGGCTTTATGGCGCACAAAGTGGCGAAATTTGCGTCGATAATAAGGCAGTAAGTGCAGATGATTTGCGTTCATATAGCAATAATATAAGCGCGGTTTTTAGCGATTTTTATTTGTTTGATTATATCGTGGGCGATGAAAATACTGCGCGCGAGTGGCTCGAAATCATGGAAATTTCGCAAAAGGTCAGTATCGAAGGGGGCAAATTTAGCACCACAAATCTCTCCGCAGGTCAGCGCAAACGCCTAGCACTCGCAGCTGCGCTTAGCGAGGGGCGCAAATTTATCATGCTCGATGAGTGGGCAGCAGATCAAGACCCGCATTTTCGCGCACACTTTTACGAGTGCATAATCCCAAGGCTCAAAGAGCGCGGATACACGATATTTGCGATAAGCCACGATGATAAATATTTCGGCGTGGCGGATAAAATTTATAAAATGAGCGGGGGCGAAATTTCGCAAATTCGCTGAAATTTTGGTTTAAATTTTACCAGATTAATTTTTCTTTGATAAAAATTTAATTTTAATTTACAAAATTTAGATTATACTTCACACGCAATTTAACTGAAAGGATCGAAAATGAAAAAAGTTTTCATCGCATGTGCTGCATTAGCGGCAATTAGTTCAAGTGCTTTTGCTGCTGACGGAGAGGCGCTATTCAAAAAATGCGCAGCATGCCACGGCGCAAACGCTGACAAACCTTACCTAGGCGGTAAAGTTCCAGCGCTAAACACACTTGCAAAAGACGATATTATCGCTAGCGTCAAAGGCTACAAAGAAGGCACTGTCGGCGACGGCGGTAAGGGCAAATACGGCATGGCTGGCGTAATGAAAGGCCAAGTCGCAACACTAGATGACGAGTCAATCGCAGCATTGGCTGATTTCATCGAAAGCAAAAAATAATCCCCCTTTTTAATCAATTCTAGCCTGGCGCGTCCCCCTCGCGTCAGGCTTTTTTAATTTAATCAAATTTATAATCATTGAAATTTCAAAATTTGGAGCTTTTATGAGCGATTTAAATTTTATAAACGAGATGAAAGACAAGGTTATCGCCGGTGAGAGTTTAAGCAAAAATGAAGCGTTAAATTTAGCCAAAACTAGCGATTTGGACGCACTTTTGAGCGCGGCAAACGAGATTAGGCAAATTTGCTGTGGCGATGAGTTTAATTTTTGCTCGATTATAAATGCGCGTTCTGGCAAATGCTCGGAGGATTGCAAATATTGCGCCCAGTCTGCGCATTTTAAAACAGGTTGCGAAACCTACTCACTTTTGGATACTGCGCCCGTTTTGCAAATGGCACAGCAAAACGAAAAGGCAAAAGTTCATCGCTTTTCGCTCGTTGCCAGTGGTCGCGGGATAAGCGAAAATGACAAAGATATGCCAAAAATCGAGCAAATTTATCGTGCGCTAAGAGAGCAGACGAATTTGCACCTTTGCGCTTCGTTTGGGATTGCGAGCGTGCAAGCCTTGCAAAAGCTTAAAGATAGTGGCGTGAAAACCTATCATCATAATTTAGAGACTTCGCGCAGGTTTTATCCGCGAATTTGCACCACACACAGCTATGATGATAGAGTGCAAACTATCAAAAACTGCCACGCTGTCGGGCTTGATGTGTGTAGCGGCGGGATTTTTGGGCTTGGCGAGAGCGTGGAAGACCGCATAGATATGGCGTTTGAGTTGCGAGAACTTGGCGTAAGCTCTGTGCCGATAAACATTTTAATGCCGATTTCAGGCACTCCACTTGAAAACAGTGCGCCGCTTAGCGAAGAAGAGATTTTACGCTCAATCGCCGTGTATAGATTTATTTTACCGCGTGTTTATCTGCGTTTTGCGGGCGGGCGAGTAAAGCTTGGTAAAAGTATCGAAAAGGCGCTAAATTCCGGCGTAAATTCGGCGATTACAGGGGATTTTCTCACCACCACAGGGGATAGCATAAGTGGCGATATGGCGCTTGTTTCTTCGCTTGGATTTAGGATATAAATTTGCGAATTTAAGCTGTTTTTTGTAAAATTTCGCAAAAATTTTGGAGAAAAAATGTTTAACGGACTAATTAGAGAAATCGCCGAAGTCGTTAGTTTTAGCGGAAATTCGCTTCGAATTCGCGCTAAATTTCGCCCTGAGCGTATCGGCGATAGTATCGCCATAAACGGCGCGTGTTTGAGCGTAACGCAAATTTTGGCTGACGGCTTTGTCGTGGAGATTTCGAGCGAAACCGCCGCACTCATCGCCACGCAAAATTTCAGAGGCAGAGTGCATATCGAACCTGCTATGCGACTTGGAGAGCGGATTGACGGGCATTTGGTGCAAGGACACATCGACGGCGTGGGCGAAATCACAAAAATCACAAAGCTAAAAAGCGGATATGATTTTTTTATAAATTTGCCAAAAAATTTAATGCCGTTTGTCGCAAACAAAGGCTCGGTCGCAATCGACGGCGTTAGCCTTACCATAAACGAAGTTTTATCTAGCGGAATTCGCCTAACCACAATCCCGCAAACTATGAAAGATACGCTATTTGGCGAGTTTAAAATGGGGCGAAAAGTAAATGTCGAAACCGATCTGCTCGCAAGATACGCAGCGCGAATTTTGGGCTTTGTAGGCGAGAAAAAAGAGAGTTTGTCGTGGGATCAGGTGAATTTGATTTCAAGCCTTTACTAAATGCCTTTAAATTCGGCTTTACCGATAAATTTGGTTTAGCTAACGCAATTTTTAAGGATACTGCGCCGAAAAATTTGAACGGCGAAAATTTGGGAAAATTTGGCAAATTTAACCTTGCTTTTCATGTTGGCGATAAATTTGAAAATGTGCTAAAAAATCGTTTTAAACTGGCAAATTTGCTGGGTTTAGAGTTGCGAAATTTGATTTTTATGAACCAAATTCATAGCGATAAAATTTGCGTTGTTGATGAAAAATTTATGGCTGAATTTGGGGCGAAATTTGATAAATTTTTTGAATTTGGCGAATTTAAAAGTGAAAATTTGCAAAGCGAATTTGTGAAAATTTTCCCTGAGTGCGACGCTTTGGTTACAAATTTGCGTGGCGTGGGGCTGTGTGTCATGGTGGCGGATTGTTCGCCGGTGCTACTTTTTGATGAAAAATGTGGTGCTGTCGGCGTGGCTCATGCTGGCAGAGCTGGGGTTACGCAAAAAATCGTAACCAAAACAGCGCATAAAATGAGTGAAATTTACGGCACGAAAATTTACGATTTAAGCGTGATTGTGGGGGCAAATATCGGGGGCGAGTGCTACGAAGTGGGCGAAATGGATTTGGGCGAATTTAATAAATTTAAAAACGGCGATAAATTTGATATGAATTTGGCTTTAAAGGCTGAATTTAGCGAACTTGGCATAAAAAAATTCAAATTTAGCAAATTTTGCACTCACTGCGAAAATCATCTTTACTCATATCGCAGAGAGCGCGAAACCGGTCGTTTCTGCGGCTTTGTGGTGAAAATTTTATAAATATATAGTTACACAAATGTGTTTAAGAAAAAATATTATAAAATTTGGGATATTTTTATTAAAGGATTTATATGTCAAACAAAACGCTAAATTGTCCAATTCGTGGCGAACTGAAAGTTAAAGAAAAAGCCAAAGATGATTTAACTTTTACAGAAGAATATCGTAGAATAGAGTGCGTGAAAGAGCTATTAAATTTGGGTTATCCAAAAGAAAGATTTGATTTTGAAAAAATTGTTTGGGATAATTTAGGAAATTCTGGTAGAAATAATATACGAGCGGACATTGTTATTTATGATGACGACAAAAAAGAAAAGATTTTTCTAATAGCCGAAATAAAGAGAGATGATGTAAATAAAAAAAATGAAACAATAGAAACACAATTAAAACCACCGCTGATAAAAAATAAAGCTACTTATGGAATTTATTATGATGGTGTAGAAAATGTATTTTTAGATGTGGGGGGGGGGCTACGAACAAGAATATCCTTTTGTAAAATTTCCAAAGTATAATTGGACTTTCAAAGATGAGCCATTAAAATATTCTGACTTGCAACCAATAAAATCATTTTATCCATTTCTATATATAATTCATCAATTATTACACAATTTGGGTTCAACAAAAGAAAAATCATATAAAGAATTTTTTAAAATTTTAATATGCAAATATTATGATGAAAAAGAGCATTGTAATGATGACGAGCCGTTGAGTTTTCAGCTTGGAAAAGATTTGCAAACTAAAATGCAAGAATTATATGAAAAGGCGAACAAATATTATAAATTAGATTTAGATGATGAATTTAACCTGCACAATGAAACTTTGATAAAAATAGTTAAATTATTAGAACAATATACATTGTTGGAATCTCGACAAGAAGTATTACAAGCATTGTTTATGAAATACGCAGAAAGCACTTTGAAAACGGAATTATCACAATTTTATACACCTATTGATATTATAGAATTTATTGTTGGAATGCTGGTTATAGGAAATATGACGACAGTTATAGACCCAGCTGGTGGTAGTGGTGATTTTTTGATAGGTGCTTTAAAAAAGAATAAAAATATTAGAGAAAATTTATATTATTTTGATTGTTCGCCAGAAGCTTGTAAAGTTGCTAAAATGAATATGATATTAAATGGTGATGGCAAAACAAATATTTATGAAAAAGATAGTATTGCTGAATTTGATATATATAATGAGCGTTTTGATTTAGTAATAACCAATCCACCGTTTGGAACTCAAACTATTTTCAATGGAAGTGATGATATTTTAGAACAATATGATATTTTTAAATATTTCAAAAGCGGCAAAAGCAAAAGTTTTGATAGCAAAGATAATCAAGGAAAAAGGCTTGGTGTATTATTTATAGAGAGAAGTCTAAAATTGCTCAAAAACAATGGTATTTTATGTATAATTTTGCCAAATGGATATTTAAATAATCCTAGCGATGTTGCGATTAGAAAATTTTTACTCAATTATAGGATAGTAGCTTATATTTCTTTGCCAGAAGGCGTTTTTAAGGGTAGTAATACTGGTGTAAAAACTGGAATTTTAGTAGTAAAAAAAGAAAAAATGGAAAATGATTATAGGATTTTTACTGCCGTAGCTAATGATGTGGGGTTTGATTTTCATAAGAAAACATTAGATAGATTATATCAAAGAGATGAAAATAACGGAACTGAAATTTTAGATACAGATAATAATAAAATTCCATTAAGTGATTTTCCGTTAATTTTACAAAAATTTAAACAATTTATTTTTGATAATAATATAAGTGGTTTTGAAAAAGAAAACACTAATATGGATTATGCGTATATAACTAGAAATAATTTTTTAAAAAATTTGATTTTAAGAGCAGAAAGTAATGAATTTGAATATATATCAACTATAAATAAGATAAAATCACAAGATTATTTTACATTATCACCTAATGAAATAACAAATAAAAAAGAAGTAAAAAAAATATCTCATGATGACTATATTTACTTAGATATAGGCAATATTGGATATGGCTCATATAGGTTAGATAATATTTTAAAAGGTTGGCAATTACCAAATAGGGCTGCAATGAATTTGCAAAAATATGATATATGTATATCAAAGTTAAAAGGAAGTTTGGAATCGTTTGCTATGATTTTGCATGATAATGCAGAAAATTTTATTTTAACAAATGGGTGCTATCGTATTAGAATTGATGATGAAGTTAAAAGGCTTAGTTTTTATGGTTTTTTATTTTCACAAGATTATTTAATACAAATGAAAGCATTGGCAACTGGTTCAATTATGCTTGATGTAAAAGAAAACGATTTGTGCGACATAGTATTTCCGAAATTAAGTGACTATAAATTACATGCTATAAAAAATTATATAAATAGTTCAAGGGAATTTATAAATCTTAATACAAAACTATTTAATTCATAATTTTTTATAATCAAATTCGAGATTTTTACTATGTATTTTTGTAGCGAAATCTCGAATTTTTAATTTATCTTAATTTCAGAATAATTTCAGTATAATCCAAGTTTCATTTCACACGCATTTATCCTTATTTAGTTGCAAATTTGGCAAGTTGTGAAAGCAAATTTCACGCCCAAAAAGCCCTAAATTTGCTAAAAAATGCGGAGGAAGAAACTAAATTTCGGGCTAGTCCCATAAGGAGAAAACTCATGGTTACAATGAGAGATTTATTAGAATGTGGCGTTCATTTTGGTCACCAAACACGCCGCTGGAACCCAAAAATGAAAAAATTCATTTTTGGCGAGAGAAAAGGTATCTATATCATAGATTTGCAAAAAACTATCCGCTACTTCCGCTACACTTACAATGTCGTTCGCGACGCAGCAGCTGAGGGCAAAACAGTGCTATTTGTCGGCACTAAAAAACAAGCAGGTGCGACTTTGCGTGAATACGCTGAAAAATGTGGAATGCCATTTGTAAATCATCGCTGGTTAGGCGGTATGCTAACAAATTTCAGCACTATCAAACAATCAATCCGCAAACTAGAAGTCATCGAAGCTATGGAAGAAGACGGCTCAATCAACCTTCTAACAAAAAAAGAAGCCCTAATGCTACGCCGCAAAAAAGAGAAATTAGAGCAATATCTAGGCGGAATTCGCAATATGAAAAGCTTGCCTGATATGATTTTTGTCATCGATGTAGTAAAAGAAAAAATCGCCGTTGCAGAAGCAAACAGACTAAAAATCCCTGTTGTTGCCCCACTTGATACAAACTGCGACCCAGATGTTGTAGATTTCCCAATTCCGGGCAATGATGACGCTATCCGCTCGGTTCAACTTTTCTGCCAAGAAATGGCTGAGGCTATCAATGAAGGAAAAGCGCTAAGAGACCAAGACGGCGAAGTAAGCGAAGAAAAAGCAGAAGTAAGCCAAGAAGAAAAAGATGAAATCGTAGAAGAAGCGATGAGCGAAGAAGATTTCGAAACAGCAGAGGACGCAGAATAATGGAAATTTCAGCACAAATGGTAAAAGAACTGCGCGAAAGCACTGGCGCAGGTATGATGGACTGCAAAAAAGCATTAGTTGAAACAAACGGCGATATGGAAAAAGCCGTGGATCTACTACGCGAAAAAGGTCTTGGCAAAGCTGCGAAAAAAGCAGATCGCCTAGCTAGCGAAGGTCTAGTATGTGTCGAAGTAAATGGCAACGCTGCAACAATTAGCGAGGTAAATTCAGAAACTGATTTCGTCGCAAGAAACCAAAATTTCATTGATTTGGTTAAAAATATCACTATTCATGTCCAAAAAAATAGCATCGAAACAGTAGAAGCGCTAAATGAGAGCGTAATCGACGGCGTGAAATTCGAAGATCACCTAAAAACTCAAATCGCGACAATCGGCGAAAATTTGGTTGTCCGCAGATTTGAAACCGTCAAAGCTGGCGCAAATGGCGTAGTCCAAGGATACTTGCACTCAAATAGCCGTGTGGGCGTCATCATCGCAGCAGCTTGCGATAGCGAAAAAACTGCCGAGGGCGCAAAAGATTTAATCCGCAACCTTTGTATGCACGCAGCAGCTATGAAACCAAGCGTGATTAGCTACAAAGATTTGGATAAAGAATTTATCGAAAAAGAATTCGCAGCACTTGTGGGCGAGTTAGAAAAAGACAATGAAGAGAGAGTAAGACTGGGCAAACCTTTGCACAAAATCCCAGTATATGGCTCACGCGCTCAAATCACTGATGAAGTTTTGGCAAAAGAGACTGAGAATTTAAAAGCAGAACTTAAAAAACAAAACAAACCTGAGCAAATTTGGGACAAAATTATCCCGGGTCAAATCGATAGATTTATCGCTGATAACACTCAAATCGATCAAAGACTTACACTTATGGGACAATTTTTCGTAATGGACGATAAAAAAACTATCGAGCAAGTAGTGGCTGAGACAGCTGAGAAACTCGGTGGCAAAATCGAAATCGTAAAATATGTCCGCTTCGAAGTAGGCGAGGGTTTAGAGAAAAAAGTCGATGACTTCGCAGCAGAAGTCGCAGCACAAATCGGCTAAAAATGACACTTTTAAAGGGCGTTAATCTTACTCATGCGTATGATTATACGCTCTTTAACGATATAAATATCACAATAAATTCAAATTCTACTAGCGCCATTTTGGGCGTGAGCGGTTGCGGTAAATCCACACTTTTGCACATTTTATGCACACTTTTAAAGCCAAATTCGGGCGAAGTTTTTTACAATGACACAAATTTATACTCGCTAAGCGCCGATGAACGGCTTAAAATTCGCAGGCATGATTTTGGCATAATTTTTCAATCACACTACCTTTTTAAGGGCTTTTCTGTCAAAGAAAATATCGAACTTGCAGCTAAGCTCACAAACAACAAAATTGATTATGAAATTTTAGAAAAACTAAAAATTACTGGGACGCTATCCCAAAATATCGGCGAGCTTAGCGGTGGTCAGCAGCAGCGCGTCAGTATCGCTAGGGTGCTAAACAAACGCCCACGCATTATTTTTGCCGATGAACCAACTGGAAATTTGGACAAAAACACCGCTAATGAGGTCATGGAGGTGATATTTGATTATATCGCCAAAAATGACGGCGCACTCGTGCTTGTAACCCACGATGAGTCGCTTGCAGGGAAATGTTCGTCAATTTATCGCCTAAATAATCAAAATTTAGCTAAAATATAAGCAATCACTAACCAAAATTATCCTAAAATAGGGAAATTTTTTTTCAAAAAGGCTAAAAATGAAAATTTTACTTGATAGCACAAATGAACAAGTTGCAAAAGTAGTTAATATTTGTTGCGAACGCACACACTCTGATTTAGCGAATTACAGCATTGATGAACAAGATTATGATTTGGTGATAAAAGATTATAGCGAAGAGGATAGCATTTCTCATTTTGATGTCGATAAAACCCTGTTTTTGATCTCCAAAGACGATATTATCGTAGGCGCGACACACACGCTGACTAAGCCGTTTGCGCCTGCTGAATTGATTAAATTTATTAGCGGATTTTCATCGGCAAAACCAAATCCTGAGATAAAATCAAAAATGGCACAAGAATTCGCCGATGTCAGCTCGATGATGAAAGAGATCGAGTCAATCGATGAAAAGGGCGATAAGGGCGCTGATATGGGAATTGGTCTAGCGCCAATCAATGATAGCGCAGATGAGGAAACAAAAGCTGAAAACCCTGCACTAAAACCAAAACCAGCCCTAAATATCGATGCTGGCGATACAATCTCTCTTGCTACTAGCGTAGAAGCTAGCAATGAGACGCAAAACGAAGTAAAATCTGAACCTGCAAAAAATGAGCCTTTTAATATCGAAATTCCTGATAATTTAGATGATTTGGTTTTAGAACTTGCCCCTAGCGAGCCAGAAGCTAAACCAAGTGATGAGAGCGTTAGTGAGCCTGCAAACGAGTCCAAAACTACCGCAGAAGCTAGCGTAGAGCCAGCTAGCGAGATAGCTTCTGAAAGCAGCGAAGCTAGCCAAAGCGAGGCTAACACGCAAAATTTCGAAAGTCTTTTAGATGATTTTTATAACTCTGACGATGATGTTCCGCTATCTGCATTAGCTGAAAATATCGATGATGACACACCGCTTTCTGCTATGCTAGATAATGTAAATGACGATGTCCCGCTATCTGCATTAGCTGAAAATATCGGTGATGATACGCCATTAAGTGAAATTTCGTTTGATGACCTTGATGATGATAAACCTTTAAGCGCATTAGCAGATGAAATTTCGCTAGATGATATCGATGATGACATGCCACTAAGTGCTGTTATGGATCAAATTTCAGACGATATGCCACTTAGCGAGATTGCGCAAAATAACGAGCCAGAAGAGGCGCAAGAAGAGCAAAAAGAAGAAGTAAAAGAAGAAGCCAAAGAAGAGGCAAAAGAGCAGAGCGAAGATTCATCTGATAGTGATTTTGGTTCGATGTTTTCTTCGATGTTTGATAATTCTAGTGATGATGAGCCAGAGGATAAAGTAGAGAGCGAAAAAGAGAGTGAAGCCCCAATCGCGCTAGCTAGCGACACAGAAATTCCTTTGGCAAATGTTTCGTTAGAGCCAGCATTTGAGAGTGTAGAGCACGGCGAGGACGAGGCAAAGGCTGAGCCAGAAGCCCAAATTTCACAAGATGAGACCTCAGATGAGGACGATGAGGAAACTGGCGATGATGATTTGCTTTTTGACAATATTTTAGCCCTTGAAAAAGATAAAAAAGTCGCTTCCGAGCCTGTTAAAGCGGCAGCGCAAGATGAGAAAAAAGATGAAAAACCAAATTTTGATGATTTGGATTTACCGCAAGTCGCAAGTGGCGTAGAGCTACCTGATATCAAACCAGCTGTCGATGTCAGTGTCGAGCCGACCGCTCAAAGTGAAGTTCCTGCGCATGTCGCACCAAAAACTCGCGATGAAGTTAATCGAATTTTGGAGCAAGAGCGCAGATTTTTAAGCGTCGATGAGTTAAAAGAACAGTTACGCTACGATTTAGAGGCAAATATCGCTAGTGTGTTGGAGCAATTCTCTGGCGAGGAAAACATACAAGAAGCACTTAAAGACCTTAGAATCAATATCAATATCTCATTTGAGGATAAATAATTGCTAGGTAAAATTTTACTAGTTTCAGGTCCAAGCGGAAGCGGTAAGAGCACCCTTATAAAGAGGCTTATCGCTGAGTTTGGCACAGATGAGATATATTTTTCTATCAGTTCTACCACAAGAGATATGCGAGATGGCGAAAAAGACGGCGTGAATTACCATTTTATCAACAAAGATGAATTCCGCCATGGCATAGAAAATGACGAATTTTTAGAGTGGGCGCTCGTGCATGGCAATTACTACGGCACATCGTTAAAAGCCGTGCGAGAGGCGCTAAATTTGGGCAAAATCGTGATTTTTGATATCGATGTGCAAGGTTTCGAAATCGTTCGCCAAAAAATAAGCAAAAACGAGCTTACCACGGTTTTCGTAACCACTCCGAGCCCAACAGAGCTAGAAAAGCGTCTGCTAGCACGGGCAGATACAGCCTCTGGCGATATCGCTACGCGTTTGCAAAACGCAAAAGACGAGATAAAATATCTCGCGCAATACGATTATTTCGTGATCAACGACGAGCTAGAAAGCGCGTATTTAAATTTTAAATCAATCTACAAAACAATCAGATTAGAAACCGCTAGATGCGATATTTCAGCGGTTATGAAATCTTGGAAATAAGGAGAGACAATGGGCGTTAGCGTTCAACAATTGCTAATTATTTTGGCTATTATAGTGTTGCTTTTCGGAGCGAAAAAAATCCCTGAGCTTGCAAAAGGCGTAGGCAAGGGTATCAAGTCGTTTAAAAAAGAGATGGAAGACGACCCTAAACTCGAAGAGAGTGTGAAAAAAGAGAGCGAAACTACCAAAGCTGACGAATCTCAAAAGGCTTAGTTTTTGAAAAATTTAGCTATAAACGAAATCTCTCGCGTCCTAGGGCGCGAGGTGATCATCGAAAAACCAAAAGATAAAACCCTAGCTCACTATGCTTCGCCTGTGGCTTTTTTGCTCGCAAAAGAGCTTAGAAAAGCCCCTAAAATCATCGCCCAGGAGCTAGCGGCTAAATTTAGCGATAACGAAATTTTATCAGCAAGTGCGATAAATGGGTATTTGAATTTTCATATAAAACCTAGCGTGCTTGGAAATTTAGCCCAAAATGCGCTAAATTTGGGCGAAAATTTTGCGAAAAATAGCGCAGAGCATAAAGGCGAAAAAATCTTGCTTGAATACATCAGCGCGAACCCAACCGGCCCTCTTCACATAGGCCATGTCAGGGGCGCAGTATATGGCGATACCTTCGCTAAGGTAGGAAACTACCTAGGTAGCGAGGTTTGCACAGAGTATTACATAAACGACGCTGGCAATCAAATCGAATTGCTTGGTATTTCAATGATACTGCGCGCGAAGGAAATTTTCGGGCAGAGCGTCGAGTATCCCGAGAAATACTATCGCGGCGAGTATATCGATGAGCTGGTAAATTTAAGCGTAGAGAAATTTGGCAAAGAGATTTTTTATGATGAGGGTAGAGTTTTAGAGCTTGCAGAATTTGCCAAAGACGAGGTTTTGAAAATCATCAAAAAAGATTTGGCGGATTGTGGCATTTCTATACAAAACTGGGCTAGCGAAAAGAGCCTTTATGGCGAGCTTGACGCGACTATCGCCAAACTTGAAAAAAGTGGCGAAATGTATAAAGAAGGTGGCAAGGTTTGGATCAAATCCAGTGCCGTGGGCGACGAAAAAGACCGCGTCGTCATCCGCGAGGACGGCCGTCCGACATATCTAGCGGGCGATATTGTATATCACAATAACAAATTCGAGCGCGGATTTGAGCGATATGTCAATGTCTGGGGCGCAGATCACCACGGCTATATTGCGCGCTTAAAGGCGGCAATCCACTTCCTAGGATACGATGAAAATGCCCTAGAAATCGTGCTTATGCAAATGGTAAATTTGCTAAAAAACGGCGAAGCGTTTAAAATGAGCAAACGATCAGGCACCAGCGTGCTAATGAGCGATGTGCTAAGTGCGATTGGCAAGGATAATTTGCGCTTTATGTTTATTAGCAAAAAGGGCGAAACACCGCTAGAATTCGACATTGACGAGCTTGGCAAGGAAGATAGCTCGAATCCGATTTTTTATATCAATTACGCTCACGCTAGAATTTACCAAATTTTTGGCAAAGCTGGCAAAAATATGAGCGATAGCGAGGTTTTGGGCGCAGATTTTAGCACGCTTGACGAAGCTGGGCTAAATTTGGCTTTTGAGGCGATGACGCTAAATGAGGTTTTAAACGAAGCCTTCGCTAGCAGAGGATTGCAAAAAATCCCTGATTTCCTTAAAATTTTAGCCGCAGATTTTCACAAATACTACAACGAAAACCGCGTGGTTGGCAGCGAAAATGAAAATGCCAAACTCAAACTTTTTGCCCTTGTCGCGCTTAGTATTCGCACGGCGTTTGGCTTAATGGGGCTAAGTGCGAAAGAGCGCATGTAAATTTTGCCGAATTTTCGGCAAAATTTTATTTCAAAATGAAAAATCCTATCAAAACTCTACTTTATAAAATCAAAAAACCGCTCCCGCCAGGTGCGCGCAAAATCAGCGGAATCATCAGCGATGTGCGTGCCTGCGAGGTGAGGGAGAATTTTTTTGTCGTGATTTTTTATGTAGGAGGGCTTAGGTTTAGCTCGATTTTCGCCAAATGGTGGGCGAAAAACGGCGATTTGATCGATGTGATTTACACCAGAGGCTGGCAGGAGGGCACTTATAGCGCGCTTAGTGTCACCAGCTATTCGACCACGGCTTATTGGGGAAATTGGAACTTGATAAAGCGATTTTGTGGCGTTGTATTTTCGCTACTTTTTGTTGCATTTATGAGCGCGGTCATCGTATCTGGCGTGGAAGAAATCGCGCGGATAGAGTATTTTTACGACAAGCTAGTTTATTTTCTTTTCTTTTGTATTGTCGCAATCGTCTATGGCATGGGCGTGGTAAATGCCTATGTCAAATTTAAAGTATTTTTTAGTTTTATCTACTACAAACGCAAATCTGATAAATTTTTAAAAGCCCTAAATTTAAGATTTCCGTTAAAATAAATTTTAAATTTTAGTCCAAATTTTGATTTTTCGCCTTAAAATAGCTTCCAATCTCGCTGATTAGCACACCTGCGATTATCAAAACAGCGCCTAAAATTTGCCAGCGATTTAGGATTTCTCCACCCACGAAAACCCCCATAATACCCGCAGTTACTGGTTCTAGCGTGAAAAACAGAGCGACTTTAATCGGCGTGGTGTAGCGCTGCATCAAAGCCTGCGCAAAAAACCCAAAAACCGTCCCTACAAGGCAAATGAAAATCATCGCGATGAAAAATTTCGTATCCAGCACGGGCGCGACACTCACGCCACTGACAAAGTAGCTTGCCAATGCGCAAAACAGGCTAAGTGAGGCGATTTGGACATAGACCATGCCAAAAATTTCGCATTTGCGCACGAAATTCGCCGTTAGCACGATATGAAACGAATACGCGCTCGCGCAAACGAGTGCCAAAATTTCGCCCGCTCCAAAGCCAAGCTCGGTTTGGCAGATGAGATAAAGCCCCGCCACAGCGAAAGCAACGCCGATATAGGCGTATGAGTAGATTTTGTATCCAAACAAAATGCTGGCGATAAATGGCACGAGCGCGACATTTAGCCCCACGATAAAGGCTACCGACGAGCTAGCGGCGAATTTCATCGCAAAGGCTTGGCTTACAAATCCTGCGAACAAAAACAGGCTCAAAACCACGCCATAGCGGATTTGCGTGCGCGAGATAGATTTGATTTTGCGCCAAAACAGAGCCGCGATAATCACGCTAGCGATAAAAAATCGCCAAAAAAGCAAGACAAAAACATCGTTGCTCTCAATCGCCCATGCTGTGGGCAAATACCCCAACCCAAAGGCAATCGCCACAAAAATCATGCCGATATCGGCTCTAAATTCCATGCTTAAATTTTTCATAAAGACCCTTTTTGTATTTGGCAAAAATTTAGCAAATTTGGCTTAAATTTTGAATTTTAAAATGTAATTAAATTTACAAAATAATCAAGAATTAATTATAAATTTTCCGCTTCGCAAGCCCGCAACCCTGCGCTGGAATTTAAAATTTAAAAATGGGGTCAAATTTGACCCCATTGCACTTTTAAAGCAGAGTTAGAAAGTTATTTCTATGATTTCATAAGGCTTAGTGAAGCTTTCGTCCTTGACTTCGAGCAGGTTTTGAAGCTGTGGCGCTAGGACATAATAAACGATTTTGACATCGACGGTGTAGGTGTTTTGTGGCATAGTTACGCTAAATTCCCTGCTCTCCCCAGCGTTTAATCTCGTATCTTCCTTCAAAGTTTTTGCGGCATACGATAGGGTTTCATCGCCTTTGCTGTCTGTATAGATCGCACGAAGTGCGCCTAAATTTTGCGTTGATAAAATTTTACCGAGCCTGTCTTTGAATCTGACATGCACTTCAACCGAGCGTCCGCTAAATCCTGTCGGAACCTTGTGAGTGGTTAAATTTTTTAAATTTATCACCGCTTTATCGCCGCCTAAGCGATTAAATCTAAGCTCAATCGCCTCTTTTAGGATATCTGAATTGCGCGCGCCGTTGAAAAAGTGAGATCTGATATCTCTGATAACCGCGCCCTCCCTAGGTGCGCCAGGGGCGATGATTTTTTTGGTCGATTTGCCCATGTGGCAATCCACGCAAAGTTTGGCGTTTTGCACGCCTGCGCCCTCAGCCTGTGTATTATAAATAGATAGCTTAGATTTACCGCCTTGTCCTTGGTGGCAAGAGTTGCAAAGCTCGTCGTTGTTTTGGAAAAAATCTCGTTTTTGGCTTTGGTGATACAGCGCATCAGCCTCGCTCACATCGTATGGGCCAGTCACATAATCCTCACTCCACGAGAAGCTTTTGTATCCAGAGATGCTTGGATCGCTTTGGTCTGGTTTGATTTTATCGACATTGTGGCAAATGTAGCACGAAATGCCGTTTTTGACATCTTCGCTTTTGGTAAATTCTTTGACCTTTGACTTTTCGTCCAAATCAAGCGACAGCGCCACGCTCATTGACACATCGAGCTCTTTGATTTTCATTTTTGCGTTGTGGCATTGACCGCATGATAGCGTTAGACTCTCTTCTAAATTTCCCGTTTCTTTGGCGATTAATGAAATTGATTTTTTGTAAAGTTCGTTAGAATCCTCGTGTGATAGCGCGTGTAGGGATTTGACCCATGCTTCATGCACATCGCTGTGGCAGGTGGCACAGACATTTGGATCGGCGAAATCAGCCTCGGCGGCAAACAAAAATGAGAAACCTAGTCCCAAAAGCCCTAAAAATTTAAACCTCATAATCTCCCTCCAAGTCGAAATTTGGGCTATTCTAGCAAAAGAATTCTTAAAATATTCTATTAGTTAAATTACACTTTTTAGATAAATTTAATATTTTATTTATCCGAATTGCGCTAAATTTCGACGAATTTTTGGAGGTTGAAATTTGAAATTTTTGGAGCAATTTAGCATTATTTTAGGAATTTCTCTGTGCGCTGAAATTTTATCCAAACTTATCCCGCTTAGCATACCAGCTAGTATTTACGGGCTGATACTTATGCTTTTGGCTTTGATTTTTAGGGTGGTTAAAATCTCGCAAATCAGGGAGAGCGCGTCGTTTTTCATGCAGATAATGCCTGTGATTTTTATCCCGGCAGGGGCTGCTATCATCGTAGCTGGCGATGTTTTGATGGCGAATTTTTGGGCGATAATCGTGATTGTGGTGATTTCTACGATTTTGGTAATGGGTGCTAGCGGATTTGTAACGCAGATTTATTACGAAAAAACGCTAGAAAAAGAGCGCAAAAAGCTCTACGAGGACGAAAAATGAGAGAGATACTCATAAATTCGGCGTTTTTTGGCGTTTTTTTGTGTTTGATTTCGTTTCAGGCTGGAATTTATCTGAAAAAACGCTTCAAACTAGCGATTTTCAACCCGCTTTTGGTGGGGACGATTTTGACGGTTTTGACGCTCGTGATAGTGGATATCCCATACGATAAATTCAACGCCAGCGCCGCGCATGTGAGCTTTTTCCTCACGCCGATTACGGTGTGTTTGGCGGTGCCATTATACGAGCAACTCTCGCTCTTGCGCAAAAATTTTGTTGCGATTTTTGCGGGGCTGTTTGCGGGCGTGCTGGCTGGGACTTGCAGTATTTACGCGCTGGCTTTGATTTTTGGCATTGATCATGCGCTCTATGTGACACTGCTACCCAAATCCGTAACCGCGCCCATTGGTATGGGTATTAGCGAGAGTTTGGGCGGAATCGTAAATTTGACCATGGCGTGCATAATAGCAACAGGGATTTTAGGAAATATATTTGGAGAAGCGATTTTAAGGCTATTTCGCATAAAAAAATCCGTAGCAAAGGGGATTGCGCTTGGGTGCGCAAGCCATGCTATGGGGACAGCAAAAGCCCTTGAAATCGGAGATATCGAGGGCGCAATGGCGTCTTTGGCGATGGCTGTAACTGGGCTTTTTACCGTGGTTGGGGCCAGTATTTTTGCAAACTTTATTTAAGGAAATTTTATGGTAATCACAATCGCTAGACAAACAGGGGCAGGTGGGCGCGAACTAGCCCAAAAATTGGCAGCTAGGCTGGGATACACTTACCTCGAAAAGGCCGATTTGCTCAAACGAGCTGATTCTTTGGGGTGCTTTGAGATGATGTATGAGTTTTACAACGAAATGCCCATAAATATGCTCTTGCACGCCATTTCGCACAACGAAATCGCAAACGAAGAGAAGCGCGAACGCATAGCCAAAATTTATCGCCAAATCGCACATGACGGAAATATCATAATTTTGGGGCGTTGTGCTGGGTATTTTTTGCGCAGTAGGGGGGATTTGCTGCGTGTGTTTTTGCGCGCGGAGGACGAGTTTAAGCTCACTCGCCTTGCTAGCGAAACCAAGGGCGATGTCAGGGAGTTTATGGAAAACTCAGACGCTGGCAGAGCGAGCTTTCACAGGTATTACACGAACGAAATTTGGGGCGCGTCGCAAAACTATGATATCTGCATAAATACATCGTTTTGCGGTGTCGATGGCGCGGCGCAAATCGTGGAAAATTTGATTAAATTTAAAGAAAATTTGGGCGATAAATGATTTAAATTTTCAAAACTTATAGCGCGTAGTATAAAATTTTATACAATCAATTTTGAGAGAATTTATTAAAAATTTTGCTTTCAAAATTGATTGATATTGATAAAAGTTATTGACTTATATTCTAAATTTCGTTAAAATACCCCGATTTTTCGCTATTTTCAAAATCACTGTATTTTTGATAAGCAAAATTTACAAATTTTATCCACGGGGGAAATTTATGGATTTTCTAAAAGACTATATTGATTATATAATTATTTCTATTTTGGTTTTTATGAGCTTTTTGGTCGTTTGGTTTAGCATAGAGCGGGTGCTGTTTTACAAAAGAGTATCGCCAAAAGACTACAAAAGCAAGGCGCTGTATGAGGAGGCGCTGAGCAAAAATCTCACCGCACTTTATATCGTGTATTCTAACGCCCCGTATATCGGGCTTTTGGGCACTGTGGCTGGCATTATGATTACATTTTATGACATGGGCGCTAGTGCCAATATCGACGCGAAGGCTATCATGCAAGGCCTCTCTCTCGCGCTCAAAGCCACTGCGCTGGGGCTTTTGGTCGCTGTGCCTACGCTGATGATTTATAACTGCTTTTTGCGCAAAGTCGATGTTATGCTCAATCGCTACGAGGGCTGAAATGCGACTACCTAGGAAAGAGGGGCTAAATATCGTCCCATTTATCGATATTATGCTGGTTTTGCTAGCAATCACGCTTAGCGTTTCGACCTTTATCGCACAAGGGTTAATCAAGGTCGATTTGCCAAGTGCCAAAAGCGCGCAAAGTCCAAGCGAAGAGAAGAAAATCACCATTAAAATCGACGAGCACTCGCAAATTTTCGTCGATGATATCGCCGTGGATAGCGAGGTTTTGAAGTCAAATTTGGAGCATTTGCAAAAGCATGATTTGATTGTTTTAGAAAACGACAAAAACTCCAAATTCGAGGCTTTCGTCATCGTAATGGACGCCTTAAAAGAGCTAAATCACGAAAATTTCGCAATTGTGACGAAAAAAGATGAATAGTGTAATCGGATTTTTTACTTCGCTGATTTTGCATATTGCCTTGCTTTGCTACGCTTTTGCGAATTTCAGGGCGCCAAATTTGATGCAAGATGAAGCTTTAAGCGTGATTAGAATTGAAAATTTCGTCGCTTTGAGTGATACTGCGCCCGAAAATTTGGAAAATTTAGCCGAGCAAAATTCACAGCCTGAGCCTGCCCCTGAACCTGCCCCAGAACCAGAACCATTGCCCGAGCCTGCGCCCGAGCCTGAACCTGAACCTACACCAGAGCCTACGCCTGCGCCCGAACCGCTACCTAAACCTGAGCCAAAACCAAAACCAAAACCAAAAAAAATCGCAAAAGAAAAGCCTGTAAAAAAGAATTTCGATAGCAACAAAACTAGCTCAAATTTGCCAAATTTAGCCCAAGCTAATGCTAGCGCAGGCGCACCAAAAGCGGGCATGGCAAACATACAAGGCAACGCCAAGAGCGATAATATCGGTGGCATGATACAAAAAATCATCGCAGCCTACGCGCAAAAAAACTACCCAAAAAGCGCGAAAATGCGTAAGCAAACCGGCATGGTAAAGGCGGAGTTTTCGTATTTGCCAGGTGGCGCGGTGCAGGGCGCAAAGATCACGGCTAGTTCTGGTGTGGAGGCGCTCGATGAGGCTGTTTTGAAGGCGATAGAGCGCACGAAATCGAAATTTCCGCCCACGACAAGCGCGCGAACTTTTGTCGTAAATGTGCGCTTTGTGCTGAAATAAATTTCAAAATTTTGCAAATTTAGCGACTTTAAATTTTAAATTTGTAGATTGCCACGCTCGTTTCACTCGCTCGCAATGACAGATTAAGGAAAATTTGCCAGCCATTGTCATTGCGAGCTTTCGCAGAAAGTGAAGCAATCTACGAGATTAAATTATGATTTGGTTTTTTAGTAAAGCTTTGCAAAGCAAAGAAGCTTTATTTAAATGATTATTAAATTATTTTATCTTTTTTTTGTGGGCAAGGACGCCACCCTACGATACTCATAGTTCTCTCCTTTAAAAAAAATTTGTTATTAAAATACTTTGTAACTTTTTGGTAAATTATCAATATTTATATTTTTTTGTAAAAAATATTTTTTTACTTCCTTATAAATTTCATCGTTATATAAATAAATCATAAAATATCTACCTGAAACCGGGGTAGCATACATAGATACAGTAAAGACTTCATTTGATATTCTTATAAAAGGTAATGCCGTAAAACATTTTAAATTTTTATTTATAAATAAGTAAAAGATGAATTTAAACATCAAATTTGAAAGATAGAGCAAAATAAAAGGCAACAGCAATTTACCGCCACCTACAATTAATAAAATGATTGCTATAAAATACACGATTATATGAAAGGTCTCTGTTTTAACACAAGAATTAGAAAAAAATGTTCTGCCTAATTCATCTTCTACAATTTTACATTTTCTTTTTAATTTTCCATAATCATAAAATTCGATATGATGATTTGTAAATTTAATTTTATGATTTTTAAATTTGAATTTTTGCAAAATCGCAACAATAACAATATAACCTATTGGTATCAAACTTAACCAAAGCAACTCTTGTGGCACTTTACCCCAACGCAATTCGTTGAGTATTCCAGCAAATATTCCAGCAAAAACGAAAGATGAAATCCATAGCGTTAGCACAAAAAATTCTTCATAACTTTGTATAATGAGCGGCTCTTTATCATAATCCCTAAAATTTGGATCGGTTTGTTTTTTATTTTCTAGCCATTGTTGATATTTAGCTTCTTTTTCTTTTGCTTGTTGAATTTTCATTTCGGCTTTTTTAGTCATTTGCTCTGCTTTTTCTCGCATTATTTTTTCATTATCCAAATTTAATCCTTTTTATAAAATCCCAGTCAGTATCTGTGATACTGAATTTATCAAATTTTACAAATTCAACCCCGCTTAATCAAATGTAAAATTTAGTAAATCACATTTGCAAGATAAAGTCCATTTGGTGGGGCTGGTATGCGGGTGAGGGCGTGGGAGAGGTCTATGGGGCGATTTGATTTGAGTGAGGCAAGGGCGTTTGCTAGCATTAATCGCACTTGCGCGCGCAAAAAGCCGTTTGCGACGAAATTTACCACGCTGAGATTTCCATGCGAATACGCACGCGCTACGAAAATTTCACGAACCGGGCTTTTTATCTCGCTTCCAACCTTCATAAACTCGCTAAAATCGTGCTCGCCGATAAATTTCGCAAGAATTAAATTTAGCTTTTCGGTGTCAAATTTGGGCATAAAAATTTGAAAATCGCTTAGAAATGGGTTAAATTCGCCGTGGTTGATGATGTATCGATACGCCCTAGCTTTGGCGCTGTATCTTGGGTGAAATTCATCGCTTACCACGCGCAGGTCGCGCACGAAAATATATGGCGCGCAGTGGCGATTGATGAGCTCTTTAAGGCGCGGTAGGCTTTGGTAGAGTTCGCATTTTACGGTGCTTGTTTGGCGCAGGGCATGCACGCCCTTGTCGGTGCGAGAGCTAGTGGTGAGCGCGCCAAAAATCCCGACTCTGCCTAGCGCGATTTTGAGCGCGTCCTCGACGCTACGACCATGTGGCTGGGACTGCGAGCCACAAAATCGCGCGCCGTTGTAAGCGTAGGTAAGAAGTAAATTTTGCATTTTAATATCGCGGTTTGATTTTGAAGTTATAATAAATCCAAGATAGGATAAATGTCAGCAAAAATGTCACGCTAATGGCGATTTGTGGGCGTTTGGCTAGTATCATAATCAGCGCAAAATAGCTAAAAAGCACCCCAAAAATCCCAGCGTAAATAAAGCCCTTTTCGTAGCGGTAAGTTACGATTCCAAAGCTTAGCGCAAAAAGCACGCTTGCTAGCGGAAATAGCGAAACAAGCACATAAATGCTGAAATCTTTTTTGCGTTTGTCGTTTTTGCGCATTTCGCGCCAGTATCCTAGCACATCGCTCCCTGTGCGGATATTGCTCTTAGAAAGTGTGCGTATGATAAGCTCGTCAAACTCAGTAATATGCCACTCGTCGCTATCCACGGTGTAGATTTTGCCATCGCGTAAAAGTGCGGAAAAACTTTGATTTTCGCTTACAAACTCGCCTTTTTTGGCGATGATTATGCGCTCATCTTCGCCCTTTTTGCCGTGGTTGTAAAATACTAAATTTTTATAAATTTTGCCGTTTTCGCCCTCGTCTTCGCCCTCGATGAAAACCATCCACTCCGAAAATTTCTGCCCAAATTCGCTAGCTTTGATATTTAGTGTGGCATTGACTTTTTTGTAGTCGATGAAATTGTCTTTGAGATTTTCGGCGATTGGCATCATTACAAGCGAAATAAAGAGCAAAAGAACCGAAAAAATCGCCGCAATCACGCCGAAAAACACAGCGATTTTGCGCGTAACATAACCGATAGTAAAAAGCACGATTGTCTCGTTCTCTTTTGAAAGGCGGAAAAGCGCCATGCTAAGGGCGACAAAAAAGGCAATCGGCACGGTGAAAATGAGAATTCGCGGCAGCATAAAAAGGTAGAGTTTGATTAGCTCTATCAAATTTATCTCGATAAAAGAGGTAATGCGCGCAATCTGCAAGAAAAACACAATCGACATAATGATAAAAAGCGTGCTAAATAGCGACGCAAACGAGCTTATGAAGTTGCTAAATAGGTATTTTTGAACTCTATCCATAAATCATTTCCAAAAGCTCTAAAATTTGAGCTTTGAATAAAATCGTAAGCAAAAGTCCAGCTGATAAAAACGGCACAAACGGCAGTTCGTAGCCTTTTTTGTTGGCGATTGCGTATGCTGGCAAGGTCAAAATCGCGCCGATATAAATCGCGATACCGCCTAGCTTCCAGCCCAAAATCGCGCCAATGATTATGGCGATAAAAATATCGGCTGAGCCCATGGCTTCGCGCTTTAAAACCTTTGTGATGATGAGGCGAAGCGCGAAAAACGCTAGTCCATACCCAGCGGCTGGATACAGCAAGCTAATGTCAAAATCATAAAGCAAAGGATAGACTAAGCTAAGTGCGGTAGCTGTGAAAAGCAGGCTATCTGGCACGGCCTTGAACTCGAAATCGATCGCCGAAAGCGCTAGTAAAAGTATGAAAAGTAGCGCTAAAATGGCGGCTTTGATGATATCTGGCTCGCAGATGTAGGCGCACAGGGCTAGCGCGCCGGCTAAAAACTCCACTATGGGATAGCGGATAGAGATTTTTTCCTTGCAAAATGCGCATTTTCCGCCCAAAAACAGCCACGAAAACAGCGGGACATTGTGGTAAAATTTCAGCGGAGTGCCGCATTTAGGGCAGTGCGAAGCAGGGAAGTTGATACTCTCGCCACGCGGAAGCCTGTGGATTAAGACATTGCTAAATGAGCCGACACAGATGCCAAAAAGGGCGAAAATCGCCATATAAAGGTAGTATTCCATAAAAATCCATTATTAAATTGATAAATTTTGCAAACGGCTATTTTACAATTTTTTGGCTAAATTTTGGGCAAATTCGGGAGTGAAATTTAAAATTTACGAAATTTGCTGTCATTGTGTAAATTAATAGTGTTGCTAAATTTGTCATTGCGAGGAGCTGTGTGACAGCGACGAAACGAAACAAGCGAAGTACTGGCGTGTGGAGTTGGGTAGATTTGGACAAGCCATAGGCGAAGTCTAATCTGTGAGTTGAAAATTAAAAGCGCAAAATTCTCTGTCATTGCGAGAAATACGAAGTATTTCGAAGCAATCCAGTAAATTTTAAAGCGAATTAAAATTTATCTAAATTCCCACTGGATTGCTTCGTCAAGGCTTCGCCTTTCCTCGCAATGACACGGATTAGAGCGACTGATTATTTGCGCTCGTAGATTGCCACGAATTTTGCTAATGCAAAATTCTCGCAATGACAGTGGCGAGCAAAATTTGTTTAATCTGTCATTGTGATGAGCTGTGTAGCAGCGACGAAGCAACCTACGAGTTAAAAATTTAAAGCATGCAAATTTGCACTCGTTGCGAGCTTTCGTAGAAAACGAAGCAATTTGGAAAATTATCATTTAATTTTGGAATTTTATTTTGGAAATACTGCGCCGAAATTTTAAAATTCAAAATCTTTTAAATTTTCTTAGATTGTTAGAATTTTGTGTATTTTTGTTTTGTGATATTATAAACCACCAAATCTTCGGTTTTTGTTTTTAAATTCGCTGATGATTTGCGACAATTCTGCGTTAGAAAATTCTGGCCACAAAGTATCGCTAAATGCTAGTTCGGCGTAACTTGCCTGCCAGAGCAAGAAGTTTGAAATGCGCTTTTCGCCACCTGTGCGGATTAGCAAATCCACATCGCCACTGCGCGCAGTATCCAAATGCGCTGAAATTTCGCTCTCGCTAAATTCGCTCCCAGAGCGTGAAATTTCACGACACGCTCGCACGATTTCATTACGCGCGCCGTAATTTATCGCCAAATTTAGATTTAAATTCGCACAATTTTGCGTAAAATTTTGCAAATCATAAATTTTGCTTTTCAAATCATCGCTAAATTTCTCTATATCGCCGACGGCTTTGAAATTTATCCCATTTGCCAAAAAACTCTCTTTTTTATCAACCAAAAATTTCGCCAAAAGTTTCATCAAAAACTCAACTTCGCTTTTTGGTCGCTTCCAATTTTCGGTGCTAAATGCGTAAAGAGTTAGATTTGGGATTTTTTCTTTTATGCAAAATTCGCAGATACTCTGCACGACCTGCGCGCCCACTTCGTGCCCGCCAGTGCGCAATAGGGCGCGTTTTTTAGCCCAGCGCCCATTGCCGTCCATAATGATTGCTAAATGGTTTAATTGATTCACGATTTAGATTTTTTTAAGTTCGTTTGCTAGTTTTAGCGCGATTTCATCTTTGCTCGCAGTATCTAGCTCGGTAATAAAATCGTTTGTCAAAAGCGTGATTCTCGTGACATCGCCACCTAGTTTTACCACATCATCTAGCGTATTTAGGCATACTGCGTCAAGATTTTTCTCATCTAGCATGCGTTTTGCTTCGTTTAGTGCGGTCTCTTTGTCAGTTTCTAGCTTGAAGCCGATTTTTTTGATATTTGCATGCACTGAGCTTAAGATATCATCGGTCTTGCCAAGGCGCAGGTTCCACACATCGCCGATTTCTGTCTTTTTGACCTTGCCTTTGTAGCGGACTTTTGGAGTGTAGTCGCTAACAGCTGCTGCCATTATCAGGTATGAGCCATCAGGGAATTTCGTGCTATCAAGGGCTGATTTTAGGCCGATTGTGCTCTCAAAAATCGTAAGTTTATAAGGCAAATTTGGATAATCCACGCTCGAAATCAGCGTTACATTTGCGCCTAGATAATAAAATGCGTCCGCGATTGCCTTTGAGGTTTTTCCGCTAGAAAAATTTGTAATTCCGCGGATATTGTCGATTTTCTCGGTTGTTGGACCGCCTGTGATGACGACATTTTTGCCTTCCCAAAATTTATCCTTATGGATTGCGCGTTTTACGGTTTGAAGTATCGCCTCTGTGGTCGCAAGGCCGCCTTTGCCCTTTTCGCCACAAGCTAGCATTTTTTCGATAGGCTCGACAAACAAGGCTTTGACATTACTTTTTAAAATTTCAATGCAGTTTTGGGTTATGTTGTTTTCAAGTAGCGCAGGATTGGCTGCTGGTGCGATTACGACCTTGGCTTTGGCGAAGGCTGCGTTTATGGTTTGTAAAAATACATTATCACAAACTCCCCAAGCAAGCTTGTTTATCGTATTTGCCGTAGCAGGAGCGATTAAGACTAAATCTACTTTTGAGTAGTTTATGTGATTTACCCCTTTTTGCCAGTCTTCGTTGCCGCTGCATAGCACAGGGTGATCGCACAAAGCCTCGAAAGCCTTGTAGCTCACAAACTCGCTCGCACCCTCGCTAAGTGCGACATAAACATCGAAATTCGCCTTTTTAAGCGCAGAGAGAATTTCAAATGCTTTATAAAAACTAATGCTTCCACAAACTGCTAGTAAAATTTTCTTCTTACTCATTGTTGCTCCTAAAAAATTTATAGAAAAATTCAGCTTTGTTTGTTTGTTTTGATCTAGCTATCGCTAGTGCGCCATTTGGGACATCTGAAACGATAGTTGAGCCCGCTGCTATGATGACATCATTGCCTATTTTAACTGGGGCTACGAACTGCGTATCAGAGCCTACGAAGACATTTTTTCCGATTATGGTTTTGTATTTTTTCTTGCCGTCATAATTGCATGTAATCGTGCCGCAGCCGATATTTGTGCCACTATCAATCTCGCAATCGCCCAAATAGCTTAAATGGCCTGCTTTGATATTATTTACTTTTGCATTTTTTAGCTCGACGAAATTTCCGATATGAGTGCCCACAATCTCGCATTTTGGGCGTATGTGCGCCATAGGGCCAAGGTCGGAATTTTTGATAAGTGAGCTTTCGACTACGCTTGAACTTTTGATTATAGAGTTTTCGATCACACACTCGCCGATGATACTGACATTTTCTTGCAACTCGCACTCGCCGATAAATTTCGCCCTGCAATCGATATAAATCGTGCTAGGAAGGCGCATTAGCACGCCAGCTTTCATCAAGCGCTCTTTTATGCGATTTTGCATGATTTCCTCAGCCACGCTTAGCGCAAATTTATCATTTATTCCCATGAAATTTTGCTCATCAACCCACACGGCAGAGCATTTTAGCCCCATATCCTTGGCGATTTTTATGCTATCTGTGAGGTAATACTCTTTTTGGGCGTTGTTTGGTGTGATTTGAGGCAGTATTTTTTCTAGCACCTTTGTGTTGAAGCAGTAGCACCCAGCATTTGCGTCGCAAACTAGCTTTTCTTCCTCGCTAGCGTCCTTTTGCTCGACGATTTTTAAAATTTCGCCATCTTTTGTGATAACTCTGCCATATCCAAATGGATCTTTTGCGCGAAATACGCTTAGGGCGACATCTGCGTCGCTACTGCAAAGCGAGCGCAAATCTGCGCTGTCGATTAGTGGCATATCGCCACATACGATTAGAGTTTTTTGGCTATCAAATTTGATATCTTTTAGCGCGCCTGCGGTGCCAGGGAAGTTTTCGTGGTCTTGTTTGTAAATTTTGGTGTTTGGATACTCGCTCAAAACTGCCTCTTTGACACGATCAAATTGATAGTGCAAAATCACGCTCACATCATCGCTAATCTCATACGCGCGCTCCAAAACATGGCTTAACATCGACTTTCCGCAAAGCTCAAATAGGACTTTTGGGCGGTCTGACTTCATACGCGTGCCAAAACCAGCGGCTAGAATTACTACTGAAATTTCACTCATAATTTTCCTAAAAAATAAAAATTTAGGGATTTTATCACAGCAAAGATTAATAAAAGATTACTTTTGCGCGCTGAAATTTTAAAATTTGCCATTAATAAAATTTGTAATATAAATTTAAACTCAAATTTTATAAAATCCTTAGAATTTTTAAAATTTTGGGGTAAATTTTGACAAAACTTATCATCGTTACATTTATTTGGGCGTTTAGCTTTTCGCTGATTGGCGAGTTTTTGCGCGGGATTGATAGCGCGTATTTGGCGCTTTCGCGCGTGGCTTTGGCGTTTGTGTGCTTCGTGCCGTTTATGAAAATTAGGGGTGTAAATTTGCGTCTAGCAGGGCAAATTTGCGCGATTGGCGCAGTGCAAATCGGCATAATGTATATTTTTTATTACAAAAGTTTTGCGTATCTCAAAGTCTATGAAGTGGCGCTTTTTACGATATTTACGCCGTTTTATGTAACGCTGATATATGACGCGTTTGCTAGGCGTTTTCGCTCGCTTTATCTGCTTAGTGTTTCGCTTGCGGTTTTGGGGGCATTTGTGATTAAATTTAACGGCATAAACTCTGAGTTTTTAACCGGATTTTTGCTGATTCAAGGGGCGAATTTGTGCTTTGGCGCAGGTCAGAGCGCGTATAAATACCTCTGCGAAAGCAAGGGCCTTGGCGAGCAAAAAGAGCTTTTTGGCTATTTTTTCCTAGGCGCAGTGATTGCTTGCGCGCTTGTGGCGGCGCTTTTTGGAAACGCGGCGAAATTTAATCCAAACGCAGAGCAGGTTGCAATCATAATTTTTATGGGCGTGGTAAGCTCCGCGCTTTGCTATTTTTTGTGGAACAAAGGCGCTTGCGAAGTCGATGCTGGCGTGCTTGCGATTATGAATAACGCTCTAATCCCAGCCGCGATTATCGTAAATTTAGCCCTTTGGCATAAAGACGCCGAGCTTGGCAAATTCCTAATCGGTAGCGTGATAATCGCATTTTCACTAATCCTACACAAAAAAATAATGAAATTTTACGCAAAAGCCTAAATTTGGTTAGTTTTGATTAGCTTTTGTAAAATTTAGAGATAGAATTTGTAATTAAAATTTCGCAAAATTTCATTAGGTTTAAATTTGTTCGCTAAAATTGCGGATTTGAATTTAAAAAAAGTTGGAGAAGATGAAAAAAATAGTCAAAATTTTAGTTATTTTAGCCCTGATTTTGGGCGGATATTTCGCGTATAAAAAGCTTGGCGCAAAAGACGAAGCCCCAAAAATCCTAACCACAAAAATGCAAAAAGGCAATATCCGTGGCACCGTGACAGCCACTGGCGAGGTTTATGCGCAAGAGTTAGTCGATGTGGGTGCGCAAGTAGGCGGTCAGATCAAAAAGCTCTATGTCAAAGTCGGCGATGTGGTCAAGGCTGGCGATATGATAGCCCAAATCGACTCAGTTACCCAAGAAAACAATATCGCCAAGGAAAAGGCGCAGTTAAATATCTATGAGGCAAATTTGGTTTCAGCCAAAATCGCAAGTGATAACGCACAGACGCAGTATAATCGCGAGCTTAAACTCTACAAAGCAAACGCGACTTCGAAAGAAGCCTTAGAAAACGCCAAAAACAATCTCGCTGCAAAAAAGGCAGCCAAAAAACAGATCGAAGCGCAAATCGAGCAGACCAAACTCTCTTTAAGCACAGCTGAGACAAATTTAGGCTACACCAAAATCACAGCCCCTACTAGCGGGACAATCGTATCAGTCCCAGTCGAAGAGGGAAAGACGGTCAATGCCAACCAAACCACGCCAACAATCGCAAAAATCGCGGATTTAAGCAAAATGGAGATAAAAATGGAAGTCGCCGAGGGCGATATTTCTAAAATCAGCGTCGGCACGCCGGTAGAATACTATATTCTCTCAAATCTCAATGATGTGCGCCAAGCCCATGTCTCTCACATAGACCCAGGTCTTACTACGCTAAGTGACGGCAGCTACGACAAGGCTAGCACGAGCGCGAGCTCATCAAAAAGCGCTGTTTATTTTTATGTCAAATCCCTAATAGATAATAGAGATAATTACCTAAAAATCGGCATGACGACAGAGTGCGAAATCATCGTAAATCACGCAGAAGACACAAACTATCTGCCAACTTCTGTGATTAAACGCGATGAAAATGGGGATTATGTCATGGTAAAAAGGGCTTTTGGCTCAGAGAAAACCTATATTAAAAAGGGTATTAGCGATGATTTAAATACCGAAATTTTGGGCGGTTTGAGCGATGATGACGAGATTATTATCGCAGATGGTTCAAACGCCAATCAAATCGGCGATGGCAGAGGCGGACGCGCTCCTAGAATGAGATTTTAAAATTTAAAATTTAGCCATGATAAAGTTAGAAAATATAAACAAAAAATTCAAACTCGGCGACGATGAGGTTCATATCCTAAAAGATATAAATTTGCATATAAAAGCCGGCGAATTCGTATCAATCATCGGTCAAAGCGGTAGTGGAAAATCCACGCTGATGAATATCATCGGCTGTATCGATACCCCAACTAGCGGAAGCTATAAAATCGATGATAAAGAGGTTGCTAAGCTTAGTTCAGATGAGCTTGCAAGCCTTAGAAGCAAGAAATTTGGCTTTGTTTTTCAAAAATACAATCTCATCGCCTCAATCGACGCTACCGAAAATGTCGCCCTACCAGCCGTGTATGCAGGCGTGCCATCTCATGCTAGGATTAAGCGCGCAATAGAGCTTTTAGAAGGTTTAGAGCTAGGTGATCGCACGAAAAATTTGCCAAACAAACTCTCAGGCGGACAGCAGCAACGCGTCTCTATCGCAAGGGCTCTCATAAATGGTGGCGAGATAATCTTGGCTGATGAGCCAACAGGCGCGCTTGATAGCAAATCTGGTGTCATGGTAATGGAGATTTTAAAAAAACTCCACGAAGAAGGTCATACCATAATCGTCGTAACCCACGATAGCAATGTCGCCTCAATCGCTGATAGAATCGTGGAGATTAAAGATGGTCAAATTTTAAGCGATAATGTCAAAATGGGGCGCACCTTTGATTTACATAAAGAAAAGCTAGAAAAAGAAAGCTCGCTTTTTTCTGCCAAAGATCAATTTATAGAGAGCTTTAAAATGTCGGTCAGCGCGATATTTTCGCATAAGTTGCGCTCGATTTTGACAATGCTTGGAATTATAATCGGAATTGCCTCAGTTATCTGCGTCGTTGCCCTAGGAAACGGCTCAGAGGAGAGGATTTTATCAAATATCCGCTCGATTGGCACGAATACCATTAGCGTCTATCCGGGGCGAAATTTCGGCGATATTAGAGCAGGCGGGATAAATACTCTAACCAAAAACGACTCCCTAGCATTAGCGCACCAGCCTTATGTGGATTATTCTACGCCAAATTCGCGCACGAGCGGAACGCTAACTTACGCTAGTATGAGTGCGACGGGGCAGGTTTTTGGCGGTGATGTAAATTCGCTCGCAGTCAGCGGAATAGATGTGGTAGAGGGGCGAAATTTCAACGAAGATGATATAAAATACTCAAATTCTGTCATCATCATCGATCAAAACACCAAAAAAACGCTATTTAAAGGCGTGGAACCACTTGGAAATACGATTTTATTCAACGGCAGGGCTTTGCGCATAATCGGCATAGCTGGCGAGGATAAAAACGCCTTTGGCAGTAGCGAGAGTTTGCGCGTGTATGCGCCATATACGACCGTGATTGATAAAATTTCAGGCGATAGGCAGATTAGCTCGATTACGGTCAAAATCAAAGACGATGTCAGCACCGCAATGGCTGAGGAGAGTATCACACAGCTGCTAATCCAGCGCCACGGCACGAGGGATTTTCACACGCGAAATTCAGATACGATTAAGCAAACGATAGAGAGCACGACAGGCACGATGAAAATTTTAATCGGCTCAATCGCCTTTATTTCGCTAATCGTGGGCGGAATCGGCGTAATGAATATCATGCTAGTCTCAGTTACCGAGCGCACCAGAGAGATCGGAATCCGCATGGCAATCGGTGCCAAAGAGGGCAATATCTTGCAACAATTCCTAATCGAGGCGATTTTGCTATGCTGGTTCGGCGGAATTTTGGGAATTTTGTTTGCGCTTTTAATTGGATTTAGTTTTAATTCGCTAAGCCCTGATTTTTCGATGAAATTTACCATTGCGCCGATAATCGTATCCTTTGCGGCTTCATCTGCTATTGGGATAATTTTCGGGTATTTGCCAGCAAGAAGTGCAAGCAAACTAAACCCAATCGACGCATTAGCACAGGAGTAGAGATGAAATTTAATATATTTGTAAGCGCAGTTTTCGTGGCGTTTTTTGGCGGGTGTGCCGCGATAAATAGCAATCTTGATTACGAAGTGCAAGATAGCTTTATAGACGAAAACGAAACCTATGAAATCGCGCAGGATTGGTATAAGGGATACAATCAGCCATATTTAAATGCCCTTGTTGATGAGGCTTTGGCGAAAAACCATGATTTGCGCGCAGCAGCGTTAAATTTAGAGCGCGCGTATGCGAATTTAGGTCTTAGCAAAGAAGATTTATTCCCCACGCTTGGGGCTTCGTGGGGTGCTAGCGCAAACCGCGATATCAGCAGAAGCGATGAGTGGAGCAAGACTTATAGCTCTGGCTTTAATGTCAGCTATGAGCTAGATCTTTTCGGGCGGATTCGCTCGAACATAAATGCAAGCGAGTGGGACGCGAGTGCGAGTGTGTTTGACTTGCAAAATGCTCGTTTGACGCTGATAAATTCGGTCGTGAGTGGGTATTTTGAGATGCTTTATCTAAATGATGCGCTAAAATGGACGAAGCAAAATTTAAAAGATTATGCGCAAATCGAGCAAATCGTCAAGGCAAAATACGATTATGGCAGATCCGAGCTCATCGAATACAAGCAGGTGCAAAACAGCATTTTGAATCTCAAAAACCGCGTTTTGGAAATCGAGAAAAATATCGAGGATAACCGCAAATTTATGCGTGATTTAATCTCGCCTGAATTGGAGTTTCGCGCAGATTTGCCAAGCATTGAGAGCGTGAAATTTCTAGGCGCAGACCTTAGCGTGCCTTACACTGCTTTGCATAATCGCCCAGACATTAGAGCTGCGATTTCTAGGCTGAATGCGGCGTTTTATGACCACAGACGCGCAAGGCTAAATTTCTTCCCGCGCGTAAATTTGGGCGCAGGGTTAAATTCGGCAAATGCAGATAAATTTAGCGATGGATTTGATTTGAAATTTTTGAGCGGAAATGTCAGCATTAGTCTGCCGTTTTTGGACTATGGACGGCTAAAATCGCAGTTAAGGATAGCTGAGGTGGATTTTTACGCTTACCGAAATTCTTACGAAAAAACCCTAAGCGGCGCAGTAAATGAGACGCTAAATTTGTATAGAATTTACGAAATCAACCGCGCAAGGCTCGCAAATTTAGCCGATACTTACAAAACAGCCAGCGAGATTGAGCGCATTTACCGCGTCAAATACGACGCAGGTGCTAGCGAGCTAAAAGATTTTTTGGAGGCTAGATCGAGTGCGATTTCGGCGCGAATAAATCTACTTGCGCAAAGATATGCGAGTATGCAAAATGAAATTTCAATCTACCGCGCTATGGCTGGTAAATTTCGCCAAAAATTTTAAATTTTAAAATTTGTTTAGCATTGAAAAATTTAGTTTTTCAATGCTTTTTAAGTAAAATTTTTGTAAAATCCACACCTTAAATTTTTTAAAAAAGGAAGAATATGAAAAGAACATATCAACCACACAACACCCCTAGAAAGCGCACACACGGCTTTCGTGTAAGAATGAAAACAAAAAATGGACGCAAAGTTATCAACGCAAGACGCGCCAAAGGTAGAGCAAGATTGGCTGCGTAGGTAGTTTCGCTCCGATAAGCGAAAATCAGGTTTTTTCAGAAGTTTATAAAAGTGCTGCGAAATGGCACTGTGATTGCGCTGTCGTGTATTTTATGGACGGCGAGCGCAGATTTAGTGCGATAGCTAGTAAAAAGATTGGAAATGCGGTTAAGCGAAATCGCACCAAACGCCTGCTAAGAGCGGCGTTTTATAATCAGCAAAATTTATTAAAAGATGGCACTTTTATCATTATCGCAAAAAAACAGATTGAAAACATGAGTTTTAAAGAGATAGAGCGAAGTTTGCGTTGGGCTTTTAAAAAGATAGGTTCGATAAAATGAGAAATTTTTGTGTTTTTTTGATTAAATTTTACAGAGCCTTTATTTCACCTCTTTTACCTGCGAGTTGTCGCTACTATCCCACATGCTCTACTTACGCGCTCTATCAGTTTAAATTTAACCACCCCTTACACGCATTTTTTGCTACATTAATTAGAATTTTAAAGTGCAACCCTTTTTTCAAGGGCGGAATAGATCACCCTATCATCAAGCATAATTTTAAATTTAATTTTTTTTGGGCATGCAAAAACAGTGCTTTGGGCGTAAAACCAAAAATTTGGTTTATACCATATTCAAAAAATCAGTATTATATAATATTTAGGAGATAATCGTGTTAGATCAAATATCCCAACAAAAACGCCTAGGACTAGCTATTTTGCTAGCTTTTTTGTTTTTTGTGGCATACGACCATTTTTATATGTCAAAAGTCAGAGCCGCTATTGAGGCGAACAAAACAGCCACTGCCGCGCAAAGTGCGCAAAGCGTGGCAAAACAAGCCCCAACTAGCGCAAGTGCTAGTATAACTCCAAGCGCAAGCGCGGGTGCGAGCACACAAAATCAGTTAGTCAAAATCGTCGGCAAAGAGGCGAATTTTACGATTGATAATTTTGGTCGCATTAGCTCATACACGCTAAATGATAAAAAATTTACAAAAGAGGGCGAACCGATAAATTTAATCAGCAAAGATGGCGATTCAAAACCACTTGAAATCAGATTTGAAGACGCTAATTTAAATGAGTTAGCATTTTCTACTCCATACACTGCCTCTGCGGATAGGTTAGATATCACAAACGGCGCAGCTAGCGTGGTTTTGACGCAAAATTTAGGCGATTTTGTCGTTAGCAAAAATTTGAAATTTAACCCAAATGGAAGTTACGAAATCGATATCAAATTTAACCGCCCGACTTCGTATTTTATCACACCTGGCTCTCGCCCTGATGTCGAGGTAGATGGATACACAATCCACGGAATCACAGTGGGCAAAAGCGACGATACAGTCGAGATTTTCGAAGACGGCGATGTGAGCGAAAACGAACGCGTCGAAAACGCTATATTTGTGGCTAGCTCAGATAGATACTACACAAGCCTATTTTTTGGCGAAAATTTAAACACCACGATTACTAGCGCAAACGATATTTCGCAAGCCTTCATTAGAGCAAACGGCGATTTTAAGAGCATTGGCTATATTGGACCGAAGGATTATGTAACCCTAAAAGAGGTAGATCCAAAGCTAACTAATGTCATTGAGTATGGCTGGTTCACCTTCATCGCAAGACCTATGTTTAAATTTTTGCGCTGGATTTACAGCCATGTAGGCAACTGGGGCTGGGCGATTGTGATACTTACGCTAATTATTCGCGCAGCACTCTTTCCACTTAGCTACAAGGGTATGTTATCAATGAATAAGCTAAAAGATTTAGCCCCAAAAATGAAAGAGTTGCAAGAAAAATACAAAGGCGATCCGCAAAAATTGCAAATGCACATGATGGAGCTATATCGCAAAAACGGCGCGAACCCAATGGGCGGATGTTTGCCGATACTACTTCAAATTCCGGTATTTTTCGCGATTTACCGCGTGCTTTTAAACGCAATCGAGCTAAAAGGCGCCGAGTGGGCTATGTGGATCCACGATCTATCGCTAAAAGATCCATATTATATCTTGCCGATTTTGATGACAGCACTTATGTTTTTACAGCAAAAAATCACGCCTACTTCATTTACAGACCCAATGCAAGAGAAGGTAATGAAATTCTTGCCACTAATGTTTGGTGTGTTTTTCCTAATGTTCCCAGCTGGCTTGACGCTGTATTGGACTGTGAATAATATGTGTTCGATAGTGCAACAATATGTCATAAACAAAATCTTTGCTCGCCAAAAGCAAGCCCAAATTTCGGAGAAAAAACATGAAAATTGAAGCGATAAATTTAACGCAAGCTTACCAAAAAGCAGCAGATGAGTTTGGGTGTTCGATTACCGAGCTAAATATCAGGGTAATTCAACAGCCAAGTAGCGGATTTTTGGGCTTTTTTAAGAAAAATGCCATTATCGAGGTTGTCAAAAAGGGCGAGAAATTTCCACAAAGCGAAAATTTAAGCCAAAAACCAAATGACGAGAAAAAACCGCAAAATTCGCAAAAAACTAGAAGCGCAAATTCGCACAAAGTCCGCAAAGAAAAGCCAAAAGCTACCATAAATGATGAAATTTGCAAAGATATCGAGCAAAAAATCACAAATTTGATCGCACAAAGCGGATTTAATCTTAGCGTTTGCGAGGTTAAAATTTACGATGAAAACAGCGTCTATATCAAAATCGACGGCGATGATAGCGCGCTTTTAATCGGTAAGGAAGGCCACAGATACAAGGCGTTTTCATATATGATTTATAACTGGATTAGTATGAAATACAATCTCTCTGTCGTTTTCGAAGTGGCTGAATTTTTGCAAAACCAAAGCAAACATATCGACTCGTATGTGGGCGCATTAAAGGCGAACGCAAATGGCTCAAAAATCGTAACCAAGCCATTTGACGGGGCATTTGTCAAAATCGCTAGCGACAAGATTAAAGAAAGCTTCCCAGATCGCACGATCGGTATCAAATCCACTCGTAACGGCAAAATCATCATAATCGACGAAAAAAATTAATGAATCAAACAATCGCTGCTATCGCCACTGCTCATGGAGTCGGTGGAATATCAATCGTGCGCATAAGTGGGGCAGGCGCCCTGCAAATCGCGCGCGAAATTTCGCATAAAAATGACTTCGCACCGCGCCACGCCACACTAGCGAATTTATACGGCACTGACGGGGTGAAATTTGGCGAGGCGATTTTTATATATTTCAAAGCCCCGCATAGCTTCACTGGCGAGGATGTCGTGGAGATCCAAACACACGGCGGACTTATTAGCTCATCTATGGCGCTTGATAGCGTGGTTGCGCTAGGAGCGCGTATCGCTGAGCCTGGCGAGTTTAGCAAAAGGGCGTTTTTAAACGGCAAAATTGATTTAAGCAAGGCTGAGGCGATTAGCGATTTGATACTTTCTCGCTCAGAAAGTGCGGCTAAGATTTTGTCTCGTAACCTGCACGGCGAGCTTGAAGGCTTTGTAAATGACCTGCGCGCTAAGCTTGTCAAAACTCTTGCATTTGCCGAGGTTTGCATAGATTACGCCGAAGAGGATTTGCCACACGATGTGCTTGAAAATTCGCTAAAAATGCTAAATGAAAACATAGAAAATTTAGAAAAAATCACCCAGATTAGCAAGAGCAGAAAAGGGCTAATCGAGGGCTTTAAGGTCGCGATCGTAGGCAAACCAAATGTGGGCAAAAGCAGTATTTTAAACGCACTTTTAAACTACGAGCGCGCAATCGTCAGCGATGAGGCGGGCACTACTAGGGATAGAATCGAAGAGAGCCTTAAAATCGGCACTCACCTAATCCGTATCATTGATACAGCAGGCATTAGGCATGGCGAGAGCAAGACCGAAAATATCGGTATTTCATACTCAATCAAGGCGATTGATGAGGCTGATATTATCCTGGCTGTGTTTGATAGCTCTGCGAAATTTGAGAACGAAGATGAAAAAATCGTCCAAATTTTGGAGCAAAAAAGCGATAAAAAAATATTTTATATCTTAAATAAATCTGATTTAGCGCAAAATTTTGCATATAATTTTGCGCAAAAACCGCTTAAAATTTCGGCCAAAAACGGCGTCGATGAAATTTTAAAAGAGCTTGAAATTTACCTAAATTCGCAGAATTTCGACGGACTTATGCTAAGTAATACTCGCCAAATCAATGCTTGCCAAAACGCACTAAACGCCCTAAAAAGTGCGCGCGAAAAGTTAAACGAGGCCGAGCTTGAAATTTTCGCTTATGAAATGAATCGCGCCATAGAGCAGATTTCGTCGATTTCTAGGCCCTTTGAGAGGGACGAAATTTTAGATGAAATGTTTGGGAATTTTTGCCTAGGAAAGTGATTTTATATCTTATTTAGCCAAAATTTATTATAATCATCCCTTTTAATAAGGGTGAAAATGAGAGAAAAATTTGAATATTTCCTAGTCGTAATTTTAATAAAATTAGCCAAAATTCTACCGACAAATTTCTTATATTTTTTCTTTGATTTCTTGGCGAAATTCGCCTTTTTCGCGCTAAAATCACGCGCAAAAATCGCTATAAAAAACCTTAGCCTTGCCTACCCACAAAAATCAGCTGGCGAGATTAAAACCCTAGCGCGCGAAAATTTCCGCTCTGTGGCCAAAACCCTAACCCAAACCTTGCTTTTCTACCACGAAAGGCTCGATTTTAGCGCGCTTATTGCTAACAAAGACGAGGCACTAGAAAAGGTAAAAGCGCTAAAAGGCGATAGCAAAAACGGCATTTTGTTTTTCACGGCGCATTTTGGAAACTGGGAAGTTTTAGCCCATTTTTACGGCGCGAACGGCTTTCCTGTGGCGGTTGTGGGGCGCAGGGGAAATAACGAACTCATCGAAGACCGCCTAGTTACGCCATTTCGCAAAAAATACGGCAACGAGCTAATCTACAAAGATGACGCCATGCGCGGGCTTGTCGAGTGTCTAAGGGCGGGCAAAAATGTAGGAATCCTGCCAGATCAAAAACCAGGCGGAAAAAACAGCCTAAAAACCACATTTTTTGGGCGCGAGTGTTACACCACAAAGACGATTGCGTCGCTGTATTTGAAATTTAACCCAGTCCTAATCCCCGTTTTCGCGCGTCGCATGAGTGATGGTCGCTACGAAATCGTCATCAAAGATTTCACCCCGCCAAACGCGGATTTGGAAAAATCACAGGCTGAGCAGTTCATAACCCAGCAGTGCAACGATATCTTCGAAGAGGTCGTGCGAAGCGCACCCGAGCAGTGGTTTTGGATGCATAATCGCTGGAAAGTTGATTGATGAGAGCGCTTATCTTTACCGACGGGCGCAAGGGGCATGAGAGCCAAAGCGTGGCGTTTTGCGAATTAAAAGGCTTGGATTTTGAGCTTTGCAAGGTTGGCTATAAAAACAAAATTTTAAAAATTCTCTCATATTTTTTGGATTTTTTGGGGCTAAAATTTAAAATTTTCGAGTGCGAAAACAAAATTTTTGCGAATTTTGACATTTTTGTGGGAGCTGGGTCTGTGACATACTATCCCTTAAAATACTGCGCCGCGAAATTTGGCAAAAAAAGCGTCGCGCTAATGTATCCAAAAGGCTATAAAAAGGACTTTTCGCTCATTTTCGCAAACGCTCACGACACCACGCAAACTGCGCCAAATGTGGTGATTTTGCCGACGAATTTAAACCTTAGCAAAACGGGGAATTTCTACACTCCCAAAAAAAGCGCGATTGGCTTTGTTATCGGTGGGCCAAACGCTTCGTTTGATATGAGTAGCGAAATTTGCGACATTGTAGAAGAGATTAAGGCGAAATTTCCACGCCACGAATACGCCCTGACCACTAGCCCACGCACCCCACGCGATATCGAGGCGCAGTTTGAGCGCGCGAATTTCGATTTTAGCGTGATTTATAGCAAAAATCAGATCAATCCAATCGGCGATTTTTTGGAGGGTTGCGAGTGGATTTTTATCACCCAAGATTCTGTTTCGATGATAAGCGAGGCTGTGTGCAATGGTCGCGCAAATGTCGCTGTTTTGACACTTCCACGCAAAAATTCGCACAATAAATTTGACGATTTTATCGCAAATTTAACGCAAAATGAGTGTTTGCGAATTTACGCTAAAAACAGCGAGTTAAAACCGACAAAAAAGATAAATTTAAGCCAAATTTTACAAGGAATTAGCCTATGAGAGTGGTGCAAATACTGCCCGAACTTAACGAAGGTGGCGTCGAGCGCGGTGTGGTCGAGCTCACGCGCGAATTTGCGAAATTTGGCGTGGAAAGCGTGGTGATTAGCAATGGCGGAAAGCTAGTAAGCGAGCTAGAAAAAAACGGCGTGCGCCACATAAAATTCGATGTTTGCTCCAAAAATATATTCACAGCATTGTCACGCGCTAGTGCGCTAAAAGAAATTTTGCGCGAGATCGCCCCAGATATCGTGCATGTGCGCTCTCGCGTGCCTGCATGGCTAGTGAAATTCGCCAAAGGGGGGCTAAATTTTGGGCTAGTTAGCACCGTGCATGGGCTAAATTCTGTGAATTTTTACAGCAAAATCATGGTAAAAGCCGATAAAATCATCTGTGTCAGCAATGCTACGAAGGATTATGTAGTGCGAAATTTCGGCGCAGATGTCAGCAAAATCAGGGTGATTCCGCGCGGAATTGATTTGGAAAAATTTAATCCTAGCAATTTAGACGCCGAATTTATGGCGAAATTTCGCGCCGAATTTGGGCTAAAAGATAGCGATTTCATCGTCGCAAGTGTGGGCCGTATAACGCAACTCAAAGACTATGAAACGCTCATAAAAGCGGGGCAAATTTTAAAGCAAAGCTTTGGTGAGGGGCTAAAAATTTTAATCGTGGGCGGTGTGCGCGATGATAAAAAAGAGTATTTTTTGGGGCTACAAAATTTAGCGCGTGAGTTAAATTTGGCGCAAAGCGTGATTTTTGCGGGTTCGCAAAGCAAAATCCCTGAGATTTATGCGCTAAGCAATGTCGTCGTGAGTGCGTCGAAAAAGCCTGAGAGTTTCGGGCGAAGCGTGGCTGAGGCGATCGCGCTAAATGCGCCTGTGGTGGCCTCTAATCACGGCGGCGTGCTAGATATAATCAGATCTGGCGAAAATGGCGAGTTTTTTGCTGTGGGCGATGAGAGGGAGCTAGCCGTGGCGATAAATCGTGCGAAGGATTATAAATTTGACGGATACGGCTATATAGCGGAGAATTTCAGTTTAGCGCAAATGGTGGAGAAAACTATGAGTGCCTATAAGGAGATGGTGTGAGTAAAATTTTGGATTTTATCAGATTAAATCCTTGGCAAAGTGCGCTAAAATTTGGGCTTATAATTTGGCTTTGTTCGATTGCATTTGAAAATAGCGTGTATCAAATTTCGACGATTTATATAATAGTTTTGGCGATTTTGCATGTTGTAATTTACAAAAATTTCAGCGTTTTAATCGCAAATTTAAAAGAAGTCAAGCTTTTTTCGTTTTTTGTCTTTTTAATCATTGTTTCTATGGTTATCGCAAATCTCCTAAACCCCGAGCTTTTGACAAAAAAATCGTGGCGAAATATCATTATTTTTGTCACTAGATATGGTTTTGTTTTTATCGCATTGGCTTATTTTTATAAGTTGAAATTTTTCTCCAAAAAAGAGATTATTTTATATTTATTGCTTGGAACATCGATTTTATTGGTATCGGCGATTTATCAGGCGATAAATAATCCAGACTTAATCCTAAGCAAAAAGGTAAATAATATTAAAAAAACAGGTCTAACTGGGCTTTTGGATAATCGCAACAGACTAGGGCTTATGATGGGTATAGGGGCTGTGTTTAGCCTGATTTTTACAAAATACAAGCCAAAGCTTGGCATAGTTTTGTTTTTATTGCATATTAGCGTTTTGGTTTTTACATATTCGCGTTCGTCGTGGGTCGGCGTGAGCGCGGCTATGCTTTTGTGGGTGGCTTTAAATTTGAGAAAAAATATAAAATTTATACTTTTAGTTTTGATTTTATTTAGCCTTATTGTTTTGGGGATTTATTTTTATTTTGACGCCGTTGCGATTAGATTTAATCATCTTTTAACTGGGCACACTAGTTACAGAGATATTATCTGGGAATATACTATTGCTCAAATCCAAAACAATCCTATTTTTGGGCATGGTGTGCAAACTTGGATTAGTTTAGAAAAACCAAAAAAACTTATGAGATTTCTCATGGTGCATAATGCTGAGCTTGAAATTTTGCTTTTCACTGGAATTTTTGGTCTTCTAGCATGGCTTGGGGTGCTGTTTTGCGCTATCAAAGAGATATTTAGAAGTAAAAATTTCATCTATTTTTGCGCTTTGGCATATTTTTGCATTGTAATTCAATTTGATTTTAGTCTGTTTGATACAAAAAGGCTGATGAGCTATCTAAGCTTATTTGCGTTTTTGATTTTTGCTGATAAATTTACACAAAAGGCCGATGCGTGAAAATAGCCTATTTTTCGTGCTCTACAATCTATGGTGGTGTAGAAAAAATCGTTTGCGATAGCATAAATGAGCTATGTCAAAATGACGAAGTGCTTTTAATCGTGCCAAACGGGTGTTTGTATAAAGATAAAATTTCGCCAAAAGTTAGAATTTACGAGTATAAAAACTATGATAAAAGGTGGAATTTACTTTTATATTTTGAAATTTTAAAAGTATTGAAAAAATTTGGCGTCCAAATTTTACACACTCACGGCGCAAAAGCTTCGCAAATGGGATTTTTGCTGAATAAATTTATGGATTTTACGCAGGTTGCGACTAAACACAATGTGCGAAAGGGCAAAATTTTTAATAAAATTTCAAATGTCATTTCGGTATCAAAGAGCGTAGCCCAAACTATAAATCACAAAAGTGAAGTTATATATTTTGGTATTAAACAAAGGCAAATTTCACGAAATTTAGGCGATAAATTTAGCATTATTGCGGTTGGAAGGCTAGATTTTATCAAAGGTTTTGATGAGTTGATAAAATCTGTTAGTAAGCTTGATTTTGACTTTGTTTTGCAAATTGTCGGCGAAGGAAAAGAGAGAAAAAATTTGCAAAATTTAATAAATTCTCTAAATTTGCAAAGCAAAGTGGTGCTCCTCGGATTTAAAGACGATGTCGCGCAAAGGCTAGCAAATTCGCACCTGCAAATCATATCATCTCGTAGTGAGGGGCTTTCGATTAGTTTAATTGAAGGGATTTTTTATGCTAATGTTTTACTTGGCACCAAAGTTGGTGGAATTAGTGAAATTTTAGATGAGGAATTTTTTATCGATTATGAAAATATGAGCGCAAAAATTAGTAAAATTTACAAAAATTACGATATGTATTCGCAAAAATTTAGCGAAAAACACAAAGAGATAAAAAATGGTCTGAAATTTGAAAATTATATATCCACTCTAAAAAATTATTACGAAAACTGCCTAAAATAGGCTAAATTTATACGCTAAACCCCAAGCTAAAATCACTCAATGCTCTTGTTTGCTCTAAAAGCTCATTTTGGCTCATATTTTTTGGGTGTTTTTCGCTTTTGTGTGAGGTTTGTAGCGCTTCTTGCATTTTTTGCATATATTCATCGTATGTGCAAATCAACCTTGCTGGATTTCCGCCGACAACCGAATTTGGGGCTACATTTTTTGTGATTACGCTTCCGGCTGCGATTATGACCTTATCGCCGATTTTTGTGCGTGGTAAAATAATGCTTCCATAACCGATAAAAACATCGCTTCCTATCTCGACTTTGCCGATTTTAGAGTAGCCAAGGGCCTTTTTTGTGCTTGCATCATGGGCTAAAATTGTAGCGTTTGTAATGGTTACATTATCGCCGATACTGATGAGATGACCGAACGCCTCATCGATGCAAGAGTTGATAATATGGACATTACTGCCCATTTTTATATTTTTGTATGTGGGTTTGCCTTTTAGCTTTTTTATCAAATTTTTAAACATAAATTTTCCTTAAATTTTTTGCCCATTATATAGAAAAAATAATTAAATTTAACGAAGTATAAAGCGGTAATATGAGATAATCGCAGGATTTAAAATTTAGGAAATGGTTTGAAAATCTTACACGCTCTTAATTGGATAAAATTTGCAGGAACAGAAAACGCTTGTGTCCAGCTATGCAACGAATTAGTTAAAGAACACAAAATTTATCTAATGAGCGATAAAAATATTTTAAAATACATAGACAAAAATGTAAAATTAATAGAGATAAATTTTAAAAAAAACAGATACAACCCCATTTTTTTGCATAAAATTGCTAAAATTTTAGATGAAATTAGCCCAGATATCATACACGCTCACAATGCAAAAGTGATAGAGATTATCTATAATGCTAGATTTTTTATGAAAAAGAAAATTCCGTTAATCGCCACAAAACACACTTTGGAATTCAAAAAAAATTATAAATTAGCTGATTTGTGTGTGGCAGTGTTAGATGAGACAAAAAAGATTTTACCGCCAAATTCTATAATTATCGAAAATGGAATTTTGTATAAAAAGCCAGAAAAGATTAAAAAACTAGATAAATTTCACATCATTAGCTCTGGCAGATTAAGCGCTATTAAGCAAATGGATGTGGTCATCAAAGCGCTTAGTTTGGTAAAATTTGACTTTGTGTGCGAGATATTTGGTCAGGGCGAGAAGCAAGGTGAGCTAGAAAGGCTAATTAGCGAGCTAAAACTTGATAAAAAGGTCTTTTTGCGCGGTTTCGTGGATAATATAAATGATCATTTAGCAAGCTGCGATTTGCAAATCATCGCTTCGAAATTCGAAGCTTACGGACTTGTGGCGATTGACGGGGTTTATTATTCGCCACTTATGATTTCGACGAATACTGGCATTTGTGAGCGAATTTTGCCTAGTGAGTTAAAATTTAGCGCCACGCCAGAAAATTTAGCTCACAAACTAGATGAAATCCACGCAAACTACGATAAATTCGTGCAAATTTTCGCCCCTATCAAAGCCAAAAAGGACGAATTTAGCGTAGAAAAAATGGCGCAAAATTACATAAATGCTTATAAAAATTTGATAAAGGATTTTAAAAAATGATATATTTTTTCGCAATTTTAGCCGTGGCGATTATAGCCTTTTCGTGCAGGTATAACTGGTGGCGGATCCAGCAGGGCTGGGATAAGGCGCGCGTGCTGATGTATCATAGCATAAGCGAGCATAAGGGCGATAAATTTGATAAATGGCGCGTTCGCCCAGCCGATTTTGAAGCGCAAATCGCGTGGCTAGCCAAAAACGGCTTTACGACTTTCACGCTTAGCGAGTTAGCAAATTTAGCCCAAATCCCGCCAAAATCGGTCTGTATTACCTTCGATGACGGCTTTATGGATAACTACACAAACGCCTTTGAAATTTTGAAAAAATATAATTTCAAAGCCACGATTTTTGTGGTAGCAGGTGCTACACAAAATGATTGGGAGCGCGGAAATACCGAGCATTTAAGCCAAATTTTAACTAGCGATGAGATAAATTTAATGCACCGCTCAAATTTAATCGAGTTTGGCTCGCACACGCTAAGCCACGCGAATTTAGAGCGTTTGTGGGCGAGCGAGCCAGAAAAAGCGCGAGATGAAATCGAAAAATCCAAAAAAGAGTTAGAGAAAATCACCGGGCGAGAGTGCAGGGTTTTTGCCTATCCTTATGGCAAATTTAATGATGAAATTTTGTCATTTACTAGGAGTGTGGGATACTGCGCCGCGGTCGTGGTAAAGCGCGGACTTTACGAAGCGGGCGATGATAAATTTGCCATTAAGCGAATTGGTGTTTTGGGGACGGAGAGTTTTTTTGATTTTTGGCTGAAATTTACGCGCATAAGGAATAAACTATGATAAATGCAAGTGTCTATGCAATCGTGCAAAACGAAGAAAAACATATCGAACGAATGCTAAAAAGTGTCGCGGATTTCGCAGAAATCATCATCGTCGATAGTGGTAGCACCGATAAGACACTTGAAATTGCGCAAAAATACGGCGCGAAAATCCACCACCACGATTGGCAAGGCGAGGGCGTGCAAAAAAACTACGCTTTTTCGCTCTGCTCACACGAGTGGGTGCTAAATTTAGACGGCGACGAGGAAGTAAGCGCTGAGCTAAAAGCTGAAATTTGCGAGTTTATGGAGCAGAGCGAATTCGACGGGCTTGATATTAAATTTCACGAATTTTACATGGGCGGAATCGTCGATGATAGAGTGCGAAAAAACACCCATATCAGATTTTTTCGCAAAAGCTCTGGCGAATACCGAAATTTGGGCGTGCATGCGCAAGTCAGCATAAATGGCAAGGTGCGAAAATCTCGTGGCGTGATTTATCATTTCAGCGATAAACCAATCAAAGAGCTAGTGAGCAAAAACAACAACTATTCGAGCCTGCGCGCACAGCAAAAATTTGAAAAAGGCAAAAAACCGAGCCTAGCCAAACTGCTTTTTATCTTTCCGCTTGTCTTTTTCAAATCGTATTTTTTAAGGCGAAGTTTTTTCGACGGCAAAAAAGGCTTCATAATCGCCGTTATAAACGCATTTTACGCATTTATGAAAGAGGCGAAATTGTATGAAATTTGGCTTAACAAAAAAGGAAATTAAGCAAAATTTAGCTATTATAAAAAGTTATTAAATTCCACTAAAAGGGCGATAAAATGGATAAAAAAACCATTGCGGCACACAAAATCAGCGAAGACGAATATGCGAAAATTTTAGAAATTCTAGGGCGTGAGCCAAATTTGCTAGAACTTGGCATTTTTTCGGCTATGTGGAGCGAACACTGCTCATATAAATCAAGCAAAAAATACCTAAACGGCTTTCCGACCAAGGCTCCATGGGTCATACAAGGTCCCGGTGAAAATGCCGGTGTCATCGACATTGGCGGTGGCATGGCGGCTGTTTTTAAAATGGAAAGCCACAATCACCCTAGCTACATCGAGCCGTTTCAAGGCGCAGCTACGGGCGTGGGCGGAATACTGCGTGATATTTTCACAATGGGCGCAAGGGTCGAAGCAAATCTAAATTCGCTTCGTTTTGGCGATGTCGTGGGAAATTCCAAAACAAATCGCTACCAAAGATATTTAGTCAAAGGCGCAGTTAGCGGTATCGCACACTACGGCAACTGCATGGGAATCCCTACAATTGGCGGCGAAACGACATTTGATAGCAGTTTTAATGGAAATATTTTGGTAAATGCCTTTGCTCTTGGAATTGTAAAAAGTGATGAAATTTTCTACGGCAAGGCAGAAGGCGTGGGCAACTCAGTCATTTATGTAGGCTCAAAAACAGGCAGGGACGGGCTTGGTGGAGCTGTTATGGCAAGTGATAGCTTTAACGATGAGAACAAATCTCTTCGCCCAACCGTGCAAGTTGGCGATCCGTTTGCCGAAAAGCTTTTAATGGAAGCTTGTTTGGAGCTTTTTAAGACTGATTTTGTCGTTGGAATTCAAGACATGGGAGCAGCAGGGCTAACTTCAAGTAGCTTTGAAATGGCAGGGCGAAGCGGAAGCGGTATGAAAATGCACCTTGATCGTGTCCCTATGCGTGAAAGCGGTATGACGCCATACGAGCTAATGCTAAGCGAAAGCCAAGAGCGTATGCTAATTTGCGCGAAAAAAGGTTGCGAAGATAAGATAAAAGAGATTTTTGCGAAGTGGGATTTAGATGCAGAAGTCATCGGCGAAGTAACAAATACTGGTAAAATGGAGCTTTACTGGCATGGCGAGCTAGCTGGCGAGATTCCAATCGAGCCTTTAAGCGAAGCAGCTCCGATTCTAGACCGCCCTACAAAAAGACCAGCATATTTGGACGAAATCGCAAACCAAAATTTATGCACATGCTCTGATAAATTTGACATAAACGCCGATTTTGACAAGGTTTTTTCGCACCCAGATGTGCTAAATAAATCACTCATTTACGATCAATACGACGCAAATGTGGGGTTGAACTCAGCCAAACGCCCGGGCAAACTAGGTGCTGCGGTAATGAGAGTCAAAGAAAATGGCGCAAAACTCGCAATCGCTATGGATTGCAACACCCGCATGAACTATATCGATCCTTTCACTGGCGCAGCACTTGCTGTGGCTGTGAGCGGGCGCAAGGTGGCTCTTAGTGGCGCGACACCGCTAGCCATAACTGACTGCCTAAACTACGGCAATCCGCAAAACCCAGAGGTTATGTGGCAGTTCGCACAGGGCGCAGAGGGTATCAAAGAGGCCTGCAAGGCTCTAAATACGCCAGTTGTGAGCGGAAATGTGAGCTTGTATAACGAAACAGAGGGTGTGAGTATCCAGCCGACCCCAGCTATCGTAACTGTGGGTGTAAATAATGGCGAGATTATCCCTAGCGATTTCACTCAGGCTGATACTAGCGTCTATTTGGTGGGCGATACACACGGCGTGTTTTCAGGTTCGCTGTATCAACAAGCCGTAAAAGGCGCAATCGGAGGCATGCTACCGAAGCTAGATTTAGCCAAAGAGCGCAAACTTTGGGACTTTGCTATTAAAGCGGGCCAGCAGGGCGCATTGCGCTTCGCAAACTCCGTAGGAATCGGTGGCGTGGCAATCACCTTAGCCAAAATGGCGTGTGTGGGTAAAATGGGTGGCGAGTTTAAAATGCCGTGCGATGATGAGAGAGATATTTTTGACGAGAGCTTTACGAGGGCTGTTTTTGGCGTGAGCGACGAGGCGAAATTTGAAAGTTTGGCGCGCGAAGCAGGGTTAAATTTCGTAAAACTAGGCATTACTGGCGGTAAAATTTTCCAAATCAATAGCATTTCACGCGATTTGGGAGAGTTGAGCGAAATTTATTTCAACGAATTTGCAAAAATCATTAGAAGCGAAGATTAATAGTGTCGAGTATTTTTTATCTATTTTTGGCTTTTTTGCTTTATCATTTTATAAAGGGATTTATAAGCGGTATTAGCGGAAATTCCGGCTATGAGAGAAAAGAGCCAAAAATGAGCCTTGAAGAGGCGAAAATTTTAATCACCCTAACTGCAAAGGTCGCCAAAAGCGACGGCGTGGTAAATGAGACAGAAGCCACGATGATAGGCGAGATTTTGGACGATTTGGTTCGTAAAATGGGTGGTGGCGAAAACGAGAGAAAACTTTTGAAGCAAGTTTATAAGATAAACAAAGACAAAGAGCATGATATCTACTCTCTCGCGTTTCATTACAATCAAAAATTTCACCTAAGTTCTAGCCGAAAAGCGGCACTAATTTATTTTTTCTTAAACATAGCCTATATCGATCGTTCATTTAGCGAGCAAGAGCGAGATATAATCGCCAAAATCGCGCGCGGATTTGGTATGCCGTCTCATGTGGTAAGTCAAATTTTTGCTATGTTCGAGGCGAGTTATTATGGCACATACGGCGGTTCTAGCCAAAACTACGACAACCGCGGGCGTGGTAGCTACCAAAATAGCCGAAATTCTAGTGGTTACGGCGATAGTCGCGGTGGCAGTTATGGCGGCGGATATCAAAATTCTAGCTCTGGCGGCGGATATGGTGGCTCTGCGCGAAATACAAGCTCGAAAAAAGACCCTTACGAAGTCTTGGGTGTAGATAAGAGTGCTAGTTTTGGCGAGATAAAGAAAAAATACCGCGAACTAGTCAAAAAATACCACCCAGATATTTTAATGGGCAAGGGCGCAGATGACGAGATTATCCAAGAAGGCACAAAAAAGCTTCAAGAAATCAACGAAGCGTATGAGAGCCTAAAAGAAAAATTCGGCGAGTAAAATTTAAATAAATTTCAATTCATAAGGAGTGAGCATGAGAGCGTTAATCAGCGTTAGCGACAAAGACGGCGTAGTGGAATTTGCAAAAGATTTGGCAAATTTGGGTTGGGAAATTTTAAGCACGGGTGGCACTTATAAGCTACTTTGCGAAAACGGCGTAAATGCTGTGGAAGTGAGTGCTTACACAGGAAGCCCTGAGATGTTTGAAGGCAGAGTAAAAACCCTGCACCCTAAAATTCACGGCGGAATTTTGCACAAAAGAGACGACAAAAATCACGCCGAACAAGCCGTAAAACACGGCATTGGCGGGATTGATTTGGTTTGTGTAAATTTATATCCTTTCAAGCAAACCACGATTCGCACAGATGATTTTGATGAGATTATCGAAAATATCGACATCGGCGGACCTGCCATGGTGCGAAGTGCCGCGAAAAATTTCAAAGATGTTTTGATTGTAACGGACATTTTAGATTATGATTTAGTCATCGAAAAAATCAAAGCAAAAGCCGATGATTTGGAATTTCGCCGAAGCCTTATGATAAAAGCCTACGAGCACACTGCTGCGTATGATAGTATGATAGCAAACTATATGAACGAGCGATTTAACGGCGGTTTTGGCGCTAAAAAATTTATCACAGGCTCAAAAGTCATGGCGACAAGATACGGCGAAAACCCGCATCAAAAGGGTGCTTTGTATGAATTCGAAAACTTTTTTAGTCTAAATTTCAAAGCCCTAAAAGGCGAAGCAAGTTTTAACAATATGACCGATATTCACGGCGCAGTTATGCTAGCAAGTAGCTTTGGCGAAGCCCCAGCAGTAAGTATCTGCAAACACGCAAATCCATGCGGGTTTGCCATAAAATCAAATTTGCTAGAAAGCTATACCGAAGCGCTTAAATGCGACCCTGTTTCAGCCTATGGTGGCGTGGTGGCGATAAACGGCACACTTGATAAAACACTCGCAGAGAAAATCAATGAAATTTTTGTGGAAGTCATAATTGCAGCTAATGTCGATGACGCCGCGCTTGAAGTATTTGCAAACAAAAAACGCATTAAAATTTTCACGCAAGAGAATAAATTTTTAATGCGTGAAAATGATAAATATGACTTTAAATTCATTGACGGGGGATTTGTCTATCAAGAACGCGACTATGTGGGTGCTGATGAGGTTAAAAATGCTAAATGCGTTACGAAGCGTTCGGCGAATTCTGGCGAATTTACCGATTTGCAAATCGCTTGGCAGGTCGCAGCACTAACCAAATCAAACTGCGTTGTGTATGTGAAAAACTCGGCAATGGTGGCGATTGGTATGGGTATGACAAGCCGTGTCGATGCTGCGCGCGCAGCTGTGGCAAAAGCAAGGGATTTGGGCTTAGATTTGCAAGGTTGTGCGCTGGCAAGTGAAGCGTTTTTTCCATTTAAAGATAGCATAGAAATTGCTAATGAAGTGGGCGTAAAAGCGGTGATCCAACCGGGTGGCTCAATTCGTGATGATGAAGTAGTTGCAGCAGCAGATGAGTTTGGTATGGCGATGTATTTTACGGGAATTCGCCACTTTTTGCATTAAAATATTATTTGCAATTAAACGAGCCTAGCTTTTTCACGGCGTGGGCTAGGACAGACGAGCCAGTCTAGTCCGTCGCCCACTCCGCGAAAAATCGTCGGCATTTGGTTATCAAATTTAAGTTGAATTTGCCTAGCTTCTAATTCCCCATACCGGCTAGATTAAATGTTTAAATGTTTCGCATTTCGTGCTCACTACCGACAAGGTAGCAATGCTTGAAATGCGAAATTTACTAAATTTGCTTGATTTGTCATTGCGAGAGCCAACGGCTCGAAGCAATCCAGAGAAATTTAAAGGGCTCTTGAATTTTAAAATTTTTGAATTTAAAAATTTCGGAGCAGTGTTACTGGAATAAAAATTTTAAAATTCAATAGATTATTTTTTGGATTGCTTCGTTTTGTTTGCAATGATAAATTAGAGATTATGGAATTTTACTGGATTGCCACGGCGACAAGTCGCCTCGCAATGACAAACTATGCAAATTTTCGCAATTACAAACCAAACAACTAAGCCCAAATTCCTTATAAATTTATCTCATTTCTAAGCCATAGCATTTCACTACGCTATTAAGTAAATTTAAACTTATAAAAGGCTATAATTTTGGCTTTTTCAAACCAATAAAAAGAGGGTTTTAAGCAGATGAATTTCTTATCATTGCCCAATGCTGGGCGACAAAACGAGTTGGATATAGCGAGGGGTCTTGCTGTAATCTTTATGGTGCTAATCCACTGCGTGGAATACTTCTACAATGGCGAAGATTCCGTGTTTTTCAAGGTCGCAAACTTCCTAGGCTCACCGCCTGCTGCGCCTGTTTTTATGTTTATTTTGGGTTGCGGTATTGTGTATTCTAGGCGTAGTGCGCCGGGGCTACTTTTTAGGCGCGGTGTGATATTTTTGGTGTTATCTTATGTCTTTAATGCGCTTGTGTATGTGCTTCCATACTACATTAGCTCTAAGCTAAACGATGACGCTGAAATTTTCGAAGAAAACTGGACGCAGATTTACGATGCGGACATTTTGCAGTTTGCGGGACTTGCATTTATATTTTTTGCGCTAATGAAAAAGCTAAATTTATCAAATTTAGGCTATCTCATAGTGGGAATCATCTGCTCAGGCGTGGCAATGTATCTAGGCGAGAATTTCGCAGAGTTTGAATCTGACGCAATGTTGGCAGTAACAGGGCTATTTTGGGGCACACACGAGGGAAGCTATTTTCCATTTTTAAGCTGGATTGCCTATCCGATAGCTGGATATTTATTCGCTGATATTTTAATCTACACTCGCCCAGAAGATAAAGGCGCACTATATACAAAACTAAGCCTTATTTGCGCGGTTATCTTTATCGCATCTGCTGTGGTATTGGCTAAGTTTTATGCGTGGGACGATATGATGGACGGCGATCCATACTACCACCAAAACATATTTTTTAACATAATGTTTATCGCCTTTGTTTTGGCGTGGATTGGGCTAATGTATCTGGTAGCCAAAGTGCTTCCAAATCTCATTATGTCGTGTTTAAAAACGATAAGTGTGCTTGTAACGCCGTTTTATGTGTTGCAATACATTTTCATCATTTATATTGCTGTGCTTGTTTTTGGCGACGAAGCAGAGTGGGAGATGACGCCTGTGCTACTAATGTTTGTAGCTGTGAGCGTGCTATCATACATCGTGGCGGTAATCTACTCAAAAATTCGCAAAGCATAAAAAAAGGCTACCGAAATTTCGGTAGCCTAAATTTTAAAATTTTACTCTCCAAATTTAACTAAAAAACAGCAAATTTACCATTATTATGATTATTGCAAATGGTGCGATAAATCTTAGCGAAAAATACCAAAGCTCAAATGCACCATTGCCCATATCTTCGCCAAAAAATTCCGCCAAAATGGATTTTTTCATCACAAATCCGACGAAAATCGCCGAACTTAGCGCGCCAAGAGGAAGCATGATATTTGAGGTCAAAAAGTCTAAAATATCGAAAAATCCCTTGCCAAAAAATGTAAAACTCTCGCCAAATTCCGCGTTCATTGATAGCGTGCAGCACGCTCCTAGCGCGCCTACGACTATGCCTGATAACCCACACGCTCTGTTTCTAGAAATGCCAAAATGATTGACAAGATATAAAATAAATGGCTCTATCATCGAAACTGCGCTCGTAATCCCAGCAAAAAACAGCGACACAAAAAACAAAATCGCTAAAATTTGCCCCATAAAGCCAAGTTTGGCAAACATTGTGGTAAGCGATACAAACACCAATCCTGCACCCTGAGATGGGCTAGCGTTAAATTCAAAGATAAATGTAAATACGATTAGCCCCATCATTAGCCCGATTGCGATATTGATAAATACGATATTTACGCAACTTTTCACTAGCTTTACTCCCTCTCCTAGGCTAGCAGCATACGCAGCGATACAGCCAATCCCGATACAAAGGGTAAAAAGTGAAAGCCCAAGCGCGTCTAGCACGCTAGCGACGGTGATTTTGGAAAAATCAGGCGTGAATAAAAACTTCACCGCCTCGCCAAACCCGTCCATAAAAACCGCATATCCTAGCATTAAAAGCAAAAGCACGAAAAGCAGGGGCATCATTATCAAATTTAGCTTTTCTATGCCACTTTTGATTCCGCGCGATACCACAAAAAGTGTCAGCACAAGCCCTAACGCATAAAATGCAAGATTTGAAAATAGCGAGTGCGAAATCACGCCCCCAAAGAGTGCGCCAGCCTCATCTACTGAGGCAGGAAGTGCGCTAAAACCGATGAAAATATATCTCATAACCCAGCCAAGGATTACGAGATAAAATGACAAAACAAAAATTCCGCCTACTATGAAAATTCCAGCGAATTTCCACTTTTCGCCGTTTTTGGGGTCGAGATATCTATACGCGCTAGGCAAATCGGCTCTGCTAATGCGCCCAATCGCCATTTCGGCTAAAAATAGGCTAAATCCAATCCCGAGTGTGAGCACGAGGTATAAAAGCACAAACGCGCTTCCGCCGTTGCTACCGACTAGGGTTGGAAACTTCCACGCATTTCCAAGCCCCACAGCACCGCCGGCGACTGCTAAAACAAAGCCGATTTTGCTAAATTTATCGTTCATAATCTTTCTTTAAATTTCAAATTTGACTATCCAAAATTTACGATTCCTAGCTCTCTTAGCGCGATTACAAAAATCGCAAGTGGAGATACCACGCGAAGTAGGACGAAGTACCAAATTTTAAATCCGAAATCTCCCATATATGGCGAAAGTAGGGCATAAACGCCGTCTTTTTTGATGACATATCCTACGAAAATGACGATGATTAATCCGCCAAGTGGCATTAAAATTTTAGATGTCAAATAATCCAGCGCGTCGAAAAACGGCTGTCCTGCGATGACGAAATACTCGCTTGTCGCGCCATAGTATCCCAAAATGCAGGCAATCCCTAGCACATAGGTAAATACAAAAACCGCCACGCAAGCTTTCGCGCGAGAAAATGCGCGGGATTTGACTAGGTAATAAACAGCTGGTTCGATCATCGAAATCGCTGAGGTAATGGCGGCGAAAAGTAGGGTTAAGAAAAACGCAAACGCCAAAATATGTCCGATAAAGCCAAGTTTGCTAAATAGCACGGCAAGGGAGACGAAAATCAGCCCAGGACCTGATTGGGCTGGATCGCCGTTAAATTCGAAAATAAATGTGAAAACAACCAAACCCATCATAACGCCAATCATTACATTGATTAAAACGATATTAATGCTCGAAGTTAGGATATTGGTGCGCTCTGGCAGGCTCGCAGCGTATGTCAAAATCGTAGTTACGCCAAGGCTAAGTGTGAAAAACGCTAATCCTAGCGCGTCAAGCACGCTTTGTGAATTTAGCGCGCTAAAATCAGGCAAAAGCAAGAATTTTGCGCTTTGTGCGAATCCGTCGAAGCTAGCCGAATACAAAACCATAAGCACAAGCAGGATAAAAAGGCTAGGCATCATCCAAATATTTAATCTCTCAATTCCGTTTTTAATACCCTTTGAGACGATCAAAAAGCACACAAGCGACATTATCGTAAAGCAGATAATCGCTACGAGCGGTGAATTCGAAATCAAAGCGTTAAACATCGCACCGCTATCGTCTAAATTTTGAGGCAACGAAAAAATCGATGTGGCTGTGTATTTTAGGATCCAGCCCATTACGACGCTGTAAAATGAGTAAATCAAAAGCGCAGTAATCATCAAAAATCCAGCCTTGCTCCAAAGCTCTTTGTTGCTAGGGGCAAGTCTTCGGTAGCTATCGACTGGATCGCTCTCGCCAAGGCGTCCAATGGTGATTTCGCCGATAAAAATGACAAAACTTACCAAAAATGTGAGCAAAAGATAGAGCAAAATAAATGCGCTACCGCCGTTTTGACCTACGAGTGTGGGGAATTTCCAAGCGTTTCCAAGTCCCACGGCTGAGCCTGCGACCGCCAAAATAAAACCAATGCGTGTGAATTTGTCGTTCATACTTTTCCTTTTGGTAAAAAATTTGCCAATTCTATCAGAATTTAGCTTACATTAAGCTATTTAAATTTGATTAAATTTATAAAATTTTGGCTAAAATCACGCGTTATAAAATTTAATCAAGGAAAATTTATGGAAGTTAAACTTTTGAATTTCACGCCACTTTGGGTATGTTCCAACGCCATAAGAACTTGCTGGCAAAGCTTCGAGCGGGGCGATAACGGCGGCGAAAAGGACTTAGCACTAATCAACCGCGTGGGAAATGAAATGAAGCACTCATCTACGCTCGAACATATTTTTTATAATTTTTATATCAAGGGCATTTCGCGCGCGCTTTTGCAAGAGTTAGCAAGGCATCGTATGGCTAGCCTGAGCGTGAAATCGACCCGCTACACGCTAAAAGAGCTAAGAAATGAGCCTGAAATCACAAGCGATAGCGCCGCAAAATACATAGTGCTTACAGGCAACGACGCTGTCGATAGCGCAAGCATAAAAGCCCTAAATAATCTAAGGGAAATTTTAGGCGCAAACACTAGCCTAGATATCGCCAAATACTGCCTGCCAGAGTGCTACAAAACCGAGCTAGCGTGGAGCATAAATGCTAGAAGCCTGCAAAACTTCCTCTCTCTTCGTTCTAGCAAATCGGCACTTTGGGAGATACGCGCACTCGCAAATGCGCTCTTTGCAGCACTGCCAGAAGAGCATAAATTTATCTTTGAGCATTGTATGTATAAGGCAAATCCGCAGGAATTATAAAATTTGTGTCGTTGCAAAGAAATGCGAAGCATTTCAGTAAAAATAAAACCAGCTAAATTTAGAAAAACGCAGTTTTTCTAAATTTAGCCACTTCTAAGGTTTTACAGGGGTGGGGGTTGGTAAGGGGGAGGGTAGCGTCTCCTAAAAAGCGCGCCCTCCCCCTTACAAGAAAAGCAAAATTTCGCCTAAAATTTCAGTGTTCGTTTAATGCTAAATTTAGGTTGAATTTTGAATTTAAATTTCCCTGGATTGCTTCGAAAACTTCGTTTTCTCGCAATGACATTTTATGTAAATTTAATCTCGGTCAGTATTTTAAAATACCGAATTTATCAAATTCGCAAATTTAAACTCAAATTTGATAGTTTGAGTTTAAATTTGCAAAATTTTACCAACTGTTTATATTTATTATTTGTAGCCTTGCTTCTAGCTTGTCTAGCTCGATTTGAGCAACTGTTTCTCTACTCATTGTGTTTCCTTATTAGAAAATTTTTATTCTTTCAAGTTTTTTTATATCTTTATCCAAATTCAGATGAAAAATTGCGAAAAAATATTCTTTCAATAAATCGTGATCGTTTTGATTAAAAAAGCATATTGTTGCACCAGGTGTTACTATCCTTCCGCCATCTTTCCAGCCTATATCAATCACGAATTTCTGTGAATATTCCAAAAAATTTGCCAAATTTTTATTTGATTTTTTATAAACCAACATACGAAATAAAACATCATACATAGTCGCTGAAAATACAACGAATATGCACACAAGCAAGCCTATAATAAAATCACTATCGAAAGTAAATAAAAAGCCAGTTATAGAAAAGATTAAAAATGGATAAACAAATACATTTTTTATTCTATTTATCGCATATAAAAATGATGAAAATTCCTTATTTCCGAGCAAACTATAAATTTTGTATATTTTCAAATCGGCATTATAATAAGTTGCTTTTGTATTAGAAAGCGATACACGGCGTTCTTTTGATAAGAAAATAATCGAATAATCAATCAATAAAAGCACTATAAATATCGTAAGCCAAATAAGAATTTTTTCCATTATATCGTTAAAATCTGCATAATTTTTTATTCCTAAAATAGCCATAAAAATTATCAAAGAAATAAGAAAAAATATAGAATTTAAAATATTATGAAAGGTAATTTCTCTGCTATAATCGCGTAAAATCAATGGCTCTTTATCATAATCTCTCAAATTTCTGTTTTTGTTAAAAAAGTCGTTTTTAGAATTTAAATTTTCCAAAATTTATCCTTTTTATAAAATTTCCGTCATTGCGAGAGTTTGAAAAACTCAAAGCAATCCAGCACGCCGTCAGGCGTTTTAAATTTTGCAATCTCTGGATTGCTTCGGCGATAAATCGCCTCGCAATGACAGCGAATTTAGCGTCTGTGAATTTTAAATTCGTAGATTGCTTCGTCGCTTCGCTTCTCGCAATGACAAATTGAGCGTAAATTTTGCCTAATCTGTCATTGCGAGAATTTTGCGTCAGCAAAATTCGTGGCAATCTACGAGTAAGAAATTTCGGCGCAGTATTTTTGCAAAATTTCGGGGCAGTATTTTTGCGAAATTTAATGTGGAATTTTACTCTAAATTTCAACTATCCAAATTTTCTTTTTTTCGCCTTAACGCCTCTTTGCGTTTTTCTTCCATTTTCACAGCTTCGTTGAGTGCGTCCTCGCCGTCGAATTCCGTCCCGCCAAGAAATTTCGAATAATCATCGAATTGATGATTTTTTAGCGCCCACAAAAGCCCGCCTAACACGCAAAATCCAAGTATTAGCGAAATCGTAACCATAGTCATTAGCACGGCGTTACTCATAGTTTTATCCTTCTTAAAAGCATTGAATTTGCGACCACGATTAGCGAGCTTAGGCTCATCGAGAGTGCCGCAAACAGCGGAATTGCGTATCCCAAAAACGCAAGTGGAATCGTGATTAGGTTGTAAAGTAGCGAAATAGCGATATTTTGGCGGATTTTAGTGTCTGTTTTGCGCGCGATACGCATGGCGCGCACTAGGCTCGTCATATCGTCTTTGATAAGCACTACATCGCTTTTTTGCACGCTAAGATTCGCGCCACTTCCTAGGCAAATCCCAGCATGAGCGAGGCTAAGCGCGGCCGCGTCGTTTATCCCATCGCCTACCATTACCACTTTTTTGCCCATTTTAGCGAGGTTTTGAATATAGCTAGCCTTTTCATCTGGCAAAATTTGCGCGCCAAATTTCGCTATTTCTAGCTCGCGCGCTATCGCACTAACGGCGTTTTGGTGATCGCCACTGATGATATGAAGCTCGTAACCTAAATTTTGTAGCGTTTTTATGGCCTCTTTGCTATCATCTTTAAGTGGCGCAAGAAGCCAAAATTTGGCTAAAATTTGCCCATTTTGCATGAAAAAATACTCGCTTAAATCCCCGCTAGCAACATTTGCGCCAAGCTCGCACATAAATTTCGCACTTCCGCCATAAATTTCATTTTCGCCAAATTTCGCGCTAAGGCCTTTGGCTGGGTGGTTTGTGATATTTTCTAAATTCGCAGGCGCAAATTTTGCAAATTCGCCCGAATTTAAAAATTCAAGCACGGCCTCGGAAATAGGGTGATTTGAGCTTTGCAAAAGCCCTTTTAGCGCGCCGATATCGCAGCGGGGCGAAATTTCGCTTTTTTTGACGATTAGCGCAGAGCTTGTGAGTGTGCCTGTTTTGTCAAAGACGATAGTATCGGCTTCGGAGAGGATTTCTAGCATTTTGGCCTCTTTGAAGATTATGCCATGCCTTAGCGCCACAGAGATCGCGCACAGCGTCGCAATCGGCGTGGCAAGGGCTAGTGCGCAAGGGCAGGCGATGATGATGACGCTAACGCTGATTAGTAGCGCGCTTGCAAAGCCTGCTTTGGCATACCAAAACACAAACGCCACAAACGCCACGGCTATGACAAAAATCGAAAAATAGCCTGAAATTTTATTAGCCAAAATTTCAAATTTTGGTTTTTTTAGATTTGCGTTTTCTAAAAGCTCGACGATTTTGCTAAGCAATGAGCCCTTAAAATCAGCATTTGCGCGGTATTTTAACGAGCCAGATAGGCAGAGCGAGCCTGATTTGATTTCATCGTTTTTGCCTAGCGATACTGGGATACTCTCGCCCGAAATGCCCGAATAATCGAAACTTCCCTCACCGCTGCTTACCACGCCGTCGATTAGGACGCGATCGCCTTGGTTTATGAGAATTTCATCGCCGATTTGCACCTCGTTTGGGGATTTGTTTTCATAGTTTCCGTCAAAGCCAAGTGTGCAAACCTCGCCAAGAAGCATGTTTGAAAGCGAGCTTAAATTTTCGCCAGCCCTTTTTTGGCTTAAAATTTGCAGATATTTTCCAGCAAACACAAAGGTAATTATCATCGCCACGGATTCGAAATAGACCTCGCCATTGCGCGAAAACATAACATAAAGCGAATAAATATAAATTACCAAAGCTCCAAGCCCAACGAGCAAGTCCATATTTGGGGTGCGAGTTTTGAGCGCATAAAATGCACTCTTAAAAAATACTGCCCCGGTATAAAAAAGCACAGGCGTAGCTAGGATAAACTCAGCAAAGTGCAAAATATCCTTCGTGCCCTGCTCGATCCCCGTGAAATACCCGCCATACAGCGCGATTGAGATCCACATTATATTCATCACGCAAAAAATTCCAACCAAAAGCCTAGCGTAAAATTCCCTGCGTTTTGCCGTGTCTTTGGCGTTTTGGGTGTTTGTGTCATAAGGGTAGGCATCGTATCCAATCGAGCGGATTAGATTTAAAATTTCGGCTAGCCCTATTTGCTCTTCGTCCCAGACAATGCGCGCTTTGTGCGAGGCTGCGTTTAGGCTTACTTCGATTATGCCAGTGGCGTTATTTAGGATTTTTTCGTTTAGCCAGACACACGCCGAGCAGTGAATTCCGTCGATTAAAAGCGAAATTTGGTTAAATCCGTCTTTATCTTTGGTGACATAGTTTTTGTAAATACTGCTAGCTGAGCCCTGAATTTGGGCATTTTGTTTGGCTGGGCGCAGGGTATTTTTGCCAAGGCGCTCGTAAAATTCGCCCAAATTTTGCCCCTGCAAAAGATAATAGACATTTTTGCACCCATTACAGCAAAATTTATGCCCCGCCTCATCGCTAAAAAGCTCCGCGCTCTCAAACGAGCCGTGGCAGTGATCGCATTTTTCCATTGAATTTGTCCGTCCAAGAATTTCGCGCGATTATAGCATTTTTTTACATCCAATCAAGGATTTGCGAAATTTCCGTGGCGTGAAAAATTTTAAGCCCAAGCGAATTTTGCGGTTTCATCGGCGAGATTATGTTTTTAAATTTTTGCAAACTAGCCTCTTTTATGCGCGCATCAAGGTTGAAAATTTCGCGAATTTCGCCATTTAGGCTAACTTCGCCAATAAACGCGCTCTCTTTGCTAAGCGGGCGATTTTTAAAGCTACTTACGATCGCAGCGACCACGGCTAAATCGCAGGCGGTTTCGGTGATTTTGACCCCGCCGATGACATTTACGAAGACATCGTATCCGCCAAGACCAATTTCAAGCTTTCTATCCAAAAGTGCTAAAAGCATATCGAGGCGGTTTTTATCATATCCTGTGGCAGAGCGTTTGGGATACGAGCTTTCGCAAACTAGGGCTTGGATTTCGACTACTAGGGCGCGTGAGCCTTCCATAGTCACGGTGATTGCTGAGCCTGAGGCAGGTTTGGTGCGAGTGAAAAATTTACTTGCGACATCCTTTGCGCTAATTAGCCCTTTTTCGCTCATTTCAAAAATCCCAACCTCGCTAGTCGAGCCAAAACGATTTTTAAAACCACGCAAAATTCGAAGTTCCTTGCTCGCATCTCCTTCGAAATACAGCACCACATCAACCATGTGCTCTAAAATCCTAGGCCCTGCGATCGAGCCCTCTTTGGTAATATGCCCGATGATAAAAATGCTAATCCCGCGCTCTTTGGCTAATCGCATTAGCTCAAATGTGATCTCTCGCACCTGCGTGACGGAGCCCGGGGCTGATGAAATTTTGTCGCTATAAAGGGTCTGGATACTATCAATGACGACGCTTTTGTAATTTTTGCTTGAAATTTCATCTAAAATCGTGTTTAAATTTATCTCAGTTAGCAAGAATAAATTTTTATCGATTGCGCCTAGGCGATCGGCTCGCATTTTGATTTGGCTGGCACTTTCTTCGCCGCTGACATAGAGTGCGGGCGAATTTGGGCTGGCTAAATTCGCAGCGATTTTGAGCAAAAGCGTGGATTTGCCAATCCCTGGACTTCCGCCAATTAGCACGAGTGAGCCCTCCACAAGCCCGCCACCTAAAACCAAATTTAACTCAGCGTCTTTGGTGTCTATGCGCACGACATCTTCGATTTGGATTTCATCGATTGCTTTTGCGCCGCTCGCGCCTCTTTTTTGCTCTAATTTTTCTATCTCTTTTAGGGTTTTAATCTGCTCGGCTTTAAGCTCCACGAAACTATCCCATGCGCCACAATCAGGGCATTTGCCAAGCCATCTGGATTGTTGATTTCCGCAGTGTTGGCACTCGAAAAGTGTTGATTTTGATTTTGCCATTTTGTTTTACCTTGATAAATTTATTAAATTTCGCGCGATTATAGCAAAAATTTTTGCCTTAAATTTTTAGTAAAAATAAAATTTAAATGAAATTTAAATTAAATAATGAGAAAATGAACGATTAAATTTTTGATAAGGAGATTTCATGGACAGAAAGCTTACCAAAAAAGAGTTTTTTACCATTGCTTTAATGCTTTTTGCTATGTATTTTGGTGCTGGAAACTTCATTTTTCCGCCGATTGTGGGCAAAAACGCAGGCGATAACTTTTTCGTGGGAATTATGTTTTTTTGCTGTGCCGCGATTTTAATCCCAGTCCTTGGCGTCGCAGCCGTGGCTAAATCAAAGGGTTTGGCAAATTTAGTCGAACGCGTAGATCCAGCTTTTGCGCTGATTTTCACAGTTGCATTGTATTTGACTATCGGACCGCTTTTTGCGATACCGCGTGCTGCAAATATGCCATTTGATATCGTCGTGCGCGAAAATGTCGCCGAAACATCGGTGCAAATGTGGCTTTTGATCTATTCGGCTGCGTATTTTGCGCTAAATTTTGTTTTATGCTTAAATCCATCAAAACTCGTCGATTTGCTCGGACGCTACCTTACGCCTGTGCTTTTGATTTTGATTTTGGGACTTTTCGTATCGTCGTTTTTGACCCCTATGGGCGAATTTGTCGCTCCAAACGAAGCGTATAGAGATCACGCAGTCGCAAGTGGTTTCGTCGATGGATACCAGACTATGGACGCTTTGGCTTCACTAGCCTTTGGTATCATTATCGCAAATGCGATGAGAGCGCGCGGTGTTAGTGATGAGGGGCATATCGTCGTATCTATGATAAAAGCAGGTATGTTTGCGGGCGCGCTTTTAGCCGTGATTTATCTGATGATTTCATATCTTGGTGCGAGTGCGGCTAGCCTTTTCCCTGATGTAACAAACGGCGCACAATACCTTAGCAAAATCAGCCACTATCTTTTTGGCAGTGTCGGCACAGCCTTGCTAGGGCTTGCATTTTTCCTAGCCTGCCTTACTACGACTTTGGGTTTGATTAGCTCATGTAGCCAGTATTTTGAAAATTTGGTCAAAGGCAAAATTCCATACAAAGCGTGGGTTGTGATACTTTGCCTCGTATCATTTGGCGTGGCAAATTTCGGACTTACAACGATTATTAGCGCAAGTATCCCTGTGCTAATCGCGATTTATCCAGCTGCGATTATGCTTATAATTTTATCGCTAATCGATCCGCTAATCGATACAAGCAAGCTGGTTTATAGGGCTTGCGTGTATGCGAGCTTCGCTGTGGGTATCGTAAATGGACTAGATGTCTTAAAAATCAAAATTCCAGGTATTACTAACTGGGTTAGTAGCTTTCCATTTTATGATGCTATGCTTGGCTGGATTGTGCCTAGCGTAGTGGCTTTTGTGATTAGTTTTTTGATACATATCCTTACGAAAAAATCATTTTAACCAAATTTAGGCTTGCGCGCGTTCGCAAGCCTTTTAAATTTTGCCTTAAATTTAATCAAATTCTTACAAAAATATAAAATTTAATCAAATTCTTTAAAAAATTCTTAGAATTTAATCTAAAAAATAATAAAATATCCAGTCATTTCATAATTAGGATTGAACATGGAGAAATTAAACGGTTCGCAGATGATTATCGAGGCGCTTCATCAAGAGGGCGTTGAGGTAGTATTTGGATATCCTGGTGGCGCTGCGCTAAACATATATGATGAAACATACAAACAGACATATTTCAAACATATCCTGGTGCGCCACGAGCAAGCTGCGGCTATGGCGGCTGACGGATACGCGCGCGCTAGTGGCAAAGTAGGCGTAGCTATCGTAACAAGTGGTCCTGGTTTCACAAATGCAATCACAGGCCTTGCCACTGCGTATGCAGATTCTATCCCAATCGTGCTAATTAGCGGACAGGTTGCTGGTTCGCTTATCGGAACTGACGCATTTCAAGAGATTGATGCGGTTGGAATTTCAAGACCATGTGTCAAACACAATTTCCTAGTAAAAACCGTTGAAGAGCTTCCAATGGTGCTAAAACAAGCATTTTATATCGCGCGCTCTGGCAGACCGGGTCCTGTGCATATCGATGTGCCAAAAGATGTAACGGCTAAGCTTGGCGAGTTTATCTATCCAGATGAGATAAAAATGCAAACATATCGCCCGACTTACAAAGGCAATGCAAAACAGATAAAAAAAGTAGCTGAGCTAATAATGGCGGCCAAACGCCCGATAATTTATATTGGTGGCGGCGTGATTTTGAGCGAGGCTAGCGATGAGGTAAGAGAATTAGCTCATATTACGCAAATTCCAGTAGTTGAAACCCTAATGGCGCTTGGTGCGATGAGAAGCGATGATGAGTTAAATTTGGGCTTAGTGGGAATGCATGGAAGCTACGCAGCCAATATGGCGCTTAGCGAAACTGACCTTATAATCTGCCTTGGAGCGAGATTTGATGATAGGGTAACTGGAAAACTCGAAGAATTTGCCAAAAATGCAAAAATTATCCATGTCGATATCGACCCAAGCTCGATTTCAAAAATCGTAAATGCGCATTTCCCAATCGTAGGCGATGTAAAATCGGTCCTAGCAGAGCTAAATCCTAGATTAAAGGACGAAGCAGAGCCTGCAAACTACGCCAAATGGCGCGAACAAATCAAAATTTATAAAGAAATTCACCCGCTAAAATACACAGATAGCGATGAGGTTTTAAAACCACAATGGGTAGTGCAAAAAACTGGCGAGATCGCAAGCGATGACGCTATCATCGTCACAGATGTCGGACAGCACCAAATGTGGGTAGCGCAGTTTTATCCATTTAACCGCCCTCGCACGCTTCTTACAAGCGGTGGGCTTGGCACTATGGGATATGGCTTGCCTGCTGCAATGGGAGCGAAAGCTTACGCTGGCGAGAAAAGGCAGGTTATAAATTTCACAGGCGATGGCTCAATTTTAATGAATATCCAAGAGCTAATGACGCTTAGCGAAAATAATCTTGGTGTCGTAAATATCATACTTAATAACAACTTTTTGGGTATGGTTAGGCAGTGGCAAAGTATGTTTTATGGTGCGAGATTTTCATCGACAGATCTTAGTAAACAGCCAGATTTCGTAAAACTCGTAGAGAGCTTTGGTGGGCTTGGATTTAGCGTTAGCACAAAAGTTGAGTTTGAAAGCGCGCTAAAAACTGCGCTTGAAAGCAATAAGGTTTGCTTTATCGAGGTTAAGGTTGATCGCTTCGAAAATGTTTTCCCAATGGTGCCAGCAGGTGGCGCGCTATATAATATGATATTTGAATAGGATTTGATTATGAATAGTATAAAAAGAATTATTTCAGTCATAGTTTTGGACGAACACGGCGTGCTTTCTCGTATTTCTGGGCTTTTTGCAGGGCGCGGATATAATATCAACTCCCTAACCGTCGCACCTATCCCAAATACAAATTTATCTAGGCTTACGATTGTAACCTTGGGCGATGAGCGCATTATCGAGCAGATTACGAAGCAACTTCACAAGCTAATCCCGATTTATAAAGTAATCGAGGAGGCAAATTTTGTCGAAAAAGAGATGGTTTTAATAAAAATCGCATTAAACGAAAATTTAGCCGGACTTGACGCTTTGCTAAAAGCGTATAACGGCTCTATCGCAAACAGCGACGAAAACCATATCGTGCTTATGGCGTGCGATGACGCTGATAGAATCGAGAGTTTTTTAAAGACCGTGAAAAAATACAACCCAATCGATATCGTCAGAAGCGGTAGCGTCGCACTTGATATGTAGGAGAATATATGAAACTTTCTGAAATTGTTAAAATTTTAAGGATGGATTTTGCTAGTTTGGGGATCGAAGATGCCGAAATCACAGCGATAAATTCATTGCAAAATGCAAGCGGGAGCGAGCTTAGCTACTGCGATAGCGAAAAAAATGAAAAATTCATCGCTGATAGCAAGGCGTGCGCGATTTTGGTAAAAAAGGGCGTAGAGGTTCCAAAAAACATAATCAAAGTCGAGTGTGTCAATCCGCACCTAGCCTTTGCCATACTGAGCAAATATTTCGCAAAACCGCTTATCAGGGAGCCTCGCCCAAGCGCGATTGCTAAAAGTGCGCAAATCGCAAAGGGTGTTTATATCGGCTCAAATACCCAAATCGGCGAGAGGGTTGTAATCTGCGCTGGTGCGTATATCGGCGATGATGTCGTTATCGGCGATGATTGCGTGATACATCCAGGGGTTGTGATTTACAATGACACGATTATAGGGGCTCGCTGCCATATCTTAGCAAACGCAGTTATCGGCTCGGACGGCTTTGGCTACGCGCACAGAAGCGACGGCACGCATGTTAAAATTTATCACAATGGAAATGTCGTGCTCGAAGATGAGGTCGAAATCGGTGCGAATACCACGATAGATAGGGCGGTTTTTGGCTCTACGATAATTTCATCTTGCACCAAAATCGACAATCTAGTCCAAATCGGACACAACTGCGAGCTAGGTCAAAACTGCCTAATCGTCTCACAAGTGGGACTTGCAGGATCGACTATACTTGGTAGAAATGTCGTCCTTGGCGGTCAAGCAGGCAGTGGCGGACATGTCAGAGTAGGGGATTTCGTCCAAGTCGCAGCCAGAGGCGGGATTAGTAAAGACCTGCCAGCTGGTAAAAATTTCGCCGGCCACCCGATAATGGAGCTAAAAGAGTGGTTTAAACTCCAAGCCAAGATTGCGCGATTTTTCAAAGATAAATAAGGATTAAAAATGACGCTAGAAGAGTTAAATGATACAATCGCTAGAATTTTGCTAGAAAGCCCCGAGCTTAGGGGTTGTGAAGTGGAAGTCGTGGGCGAGAAAAAACACGAAATTTTCGCAATCTATGTCGATGAAAACGCCAGAAAAATAGTCGTAGAAATCTAAATTTAGCCCAAAAATGGGCTAAATTTCACTTCAAATTTTTTATTAATTCCTCAATTTCTCTGCTTTGTCCTAGTCTATACAGCGCAAAATCGTATTTTATCGGATCGTGCGGGTCGAACTCACGCAGTTTCGCGCTAAGAGCGCTAACAGCGCGAAAGTCATAAACCTTTCTATCAATCAAACCCAAGGCTAGCGAGACCTTGTGTGTGTGAGTATCGAGCGGTATGAGTAGTTTGGCCGGGCTTATGCGCGAAAACAGCCCCAAATCTATATCGCTTTTGCGCACCATCCAGCGCAAAAACAGATTGTAGCGTTTATACGGCGAGGTAGGTTTGGCGGTGAAATTTTTGCCGAAGAAAAACTCATATCCAGCCGAGCGATACTCTGAAAGCTCGTAAATTTGGGCTATGAGCGCATTTATGCCGTTTATGATTTCGCCATTTTTCATACCATTTAAAATGATTTTTTCTATATCGCACTCGCAAAGCCTGCGAAGCGCGAGAAAAATCTCTGCTACATCGCGCTCGCTTTGAAAGCGGTATTTTTTGCCTTGTAAAGCTGATTTTATCGTCTTTTCATCGCTTCCAAGCAAATCAAAATTTAGCGAATTTAAAAATTTGATTATCTGCCCTGCGTTGCCATAGGCAAAAAGTGCGCAAATTAGCGCGATTATGGGCGCGTGCGGGGTGTGGGCGAGAGGTTTTAGCACTTGCAGTGGATCTGGGGCGCTAAAAAGATTTTCATCAGTATTACTACGCGCCGAATAATACTCCAAAAGTGCCTTCATTTCGGCACCGCTAAGGTTTTTTGAAATTTTATTTTGCATAGTAAGATAGTGTCGTGGCGCCAAATTTTTTGGATTTTAAAAGGCTAAATTTGGCGATATTTGCCTCAAATTTCACCTCACTTGCGTGCTCGATTATCACAAATTTCACCCTCTCACACTCGCAAATTTCGCAGATTAAGCCCACTACGCGCTCGTAAATTCCAGCAAAACCATCTCTGATATCAAATGGCGGATCAAGGTAGATGAAAATTTTTTCGTTGTCTAAATTCGCCAAAATTTGTGGTAAAAGCGCGAAACAATCGCCATTTAGGGCGTTTTTTTCCACGCCAAAAAGGGCGAAGTTGCGCCTTGTGATTTCGTAAGCTTTGCGGTCTTTTTCGATAGCGAAAACCTCTTTTGCGCCGTTGCTAAGGGCTTCGAGCGCCATGCCGCCGCTTCCGCCAAAGCCCTCGATGAAGCAACTGCCCTCTAATTCATACCTAAATGAGTCAAAAAACGAGCCCTTTACGATTGATTTCGTGCTGCGCGTAGTGCCTAGGCTTGGGAGTTCCAAGCTTTTTCCTTTGTAAATTCCGCTTGAAATTTTGCCTCTAAATTTCGCCACTTTGTTTCCTTAAAATTTCTAAAATTCGCGCTTTAAATTCATCAAATACTGCGCCGATTTGCGCTTCTAAATACAAATTTTGCGAAAACTCAAATTTATTATAGCTAGCTTGCACGATCTCGCTTGCGCTAAAATTTTTAAGCGCCAAAACAAGCTGTTCTTTTGAAAACGGCAGTTCTAAATCGCCGTTTTTGGCGATGATAAAGAGCGGTTTGGCACTTGCTCTGGCAGTGTCTGTCACGACAAAATCGGCCTCGCCTAAATTTCGCACGGCAAAATTTGCCAAAAACATTTCGAGGCTTTTTTGCATAATCTCGCATTCGCAATCGATAAAAACTCTCATTAAAATCCTTTTAAAAACTCGATAAATTTGAACTTTTCGCCAAATTCGTGGCGCAGGTGATTAAACTGGGCTAGGGCGTTTTGATAGCCGTTTTGACCCAAATTTTGCGCAAATTGCTCCAAAATTTGTGTCGCGCCAAATTCGATTAAGGCTTTTTCAAAACTCATAAATCTGCCAATTTTCGCGCCAGTATTCTCAAAAGCTCGCGATAAAATTTCAAAATCTACATTGTAAGTAATGTCGCTTACCCCGTAAAATTCGGCCAAATTTTGAATTTCAAAAAAATTATAGACTTGGTGATTTTTGTAAATTCTAAGCGAAATTTCCCCGCTCGCACCCATTTCGCCATAATCAAATGCCAAAAAGGCGAATTTTTGCGCATTAATGCTACTAGCAAATTCCTCGTATCCAAGCGGAATTTCTGCGTCCCTAGCGCTAAATTTTAAAATTTTATTATCGCAAATTTCGCGCCAAATTTGTTTAAAATCCTCGATATAAAGCATTTTGCCATCTTTTACGACCTCGCATTTGAAGGTGTCAAAAAGCTCGTTTGCGATAAAAATCGCCTCGCTAAATTTCACCTCTTTTAGCGAAGAAAGGTGTTTTAGCGTGATTTCATTGCCAAATTTTTTAGCGAAATTTTCGCTTTGGATTTGGCGCAACCTCTGGTGTGGCTCGATGATGACAAACTCAAATTTCGCCAAAGAATTTGGGTCGAAAGTAAAAAGCGCTTGCGCTATATCAGCGAGCAAAAATCCCTCGTTCGCGCCGATTTCGACGAGTGAAATTTTGCCAGCAAAATTCGCACTAAGGCGCAAAATTTCGCGCCCCAAGCAAATCCCAAAAAAGCTTCCCACGCTAACAGCGGTGTAAAAATCGCCCTCTTTGCCGATTTTAACGCCATTTGCGTAGTAGCCTTCATTTAGCCACGCCTCGAAAAAATCGCTAAATTTCAATCTTGAAGCTCTTCAAGAGTCTTGCGCAAAATTTCAAATCCTGCTTTTATCTCTTTTTTCTTTATGTTTAATGGCGGTAAAAATCTTAGCGTTTTGCTACCTGATTTTAGCACCAAAAGTCCGTTTCTTAGGCACTCGGCAAAGAGTATGCTTAGATATGTGCTATCCTTTAAAACCAAGCCTTGCATTAGTCCAAGTCCTGTGCGAGATTCGAAGAAATTTGGGAAATCTTTTAGAATTTTGTCTAAATTTTCCTCAAATTCAGCGATAGTTTTTTTAAGCTCGCCACTTTCGTAGAGGTATTCTAGCTCGCGCAAAACGGCGTTTGCGGTCGATGTGGCTAGGTGGTTGCCGCCAAATGTGCTTCCGTGCTCGCCAGGTGCAAAGATATTTTCCCTAGCCACGCACGCACCGATTGGCACGCCACCTGCTAGCCCTTTGGCAAAGGTGATAATGTCAGGCTCTATGCCATAGAGCTTGCTTGCGACAAACTCGCCCGAGCGATAGACGCCACATTGGACCTCGTCGGTGATTAGAAGTAGGTTTTTTTCTTTCAAAACTTTGGCTAGCTTTTGGACTGATTTTTTATCCAGCGGGCAAATTCCGCCCTCGCCCTGGATTAGTTCTATCATCACAGCGACCGTTTTATCGCTGATATTTGCGATGATTTCATCAATTCCGTCGTAAAATTTAAATCCCTCAATGTATGGAGCGAAAATTTCAGGGTGAAATTTATCCTGTCCTGTGGCACTCAAAGTAGCCATTGTGCGTCCGTGGAAGGAATTTTTGAGGGTCAAAATTTCATATTTTTTGCTCTCAAATTTAGTCGCGCCGTATTTGCGCGCCATTTTTATGGCTGCTTCGTTCGCCTCTGCCCCAGAGTTGCAAAACACAGCGTATGTTTGATAGCCCAAAAGATTGCTGATTTTTTTGGCCAGCACCTCTTGTGGCAGGACTCTATAAATGTTCGAACTATGGATTATCATCGCGCTTTGCGTGTTTATGGCCTCTATCACCACAGGGCTTGCATGCCCTAGGCTACACACCCCGATACCTGCGGCAAAATCAATGTATTTCTCGCCGTTGCTATCCCATAGCTTCGCGCCTTTACCCCTAGTAAAAGCGACATCGACCCTAGAAAAATTACTCATTAAATACTTCATTTGTTATACTCCACTTTTGGCAAATGCCAACCCCTATAATACGCAAACATTCTAACCACAATCCCAGCGAAAAATAGTGCCAAAATCGTGTAGATATTCGCCAAGTCAAGCCAGTCTAAAATAAAATAAACTAGCCCGACACCCATACTTATCGTCCCATAAAGCCCCGTGCGCAAAAACCACGGCACCTCGTTTAATAGCACATCGCGCAAAATTCCGCCCCCAACGCCATTAAAAAAGGCGATAAGTATCGCCCCAAAAACATTTAATCCATACTCGATCGAAACCATAGCCCCGACAATCGAGAAGCAAATCACATCGATTGCGTCGGAGAAAATAAATATAAATCTGCCTTGCAGTTTTTTGGTCTGGGCTGCGAAAATATGCGAGGCGATAAGCACCGCAATGACGATGATTACTGGCATATAGTGCGTGAAGGAATACAGCGGTCTGCCCACCGTGATATCGCGCACAATCCCGCCACCAAGGGCGGTCAAAAACGCAGCCAAAAAAATCCCCAGCCAGTCGCAGTCCCTTTTAACCGCGAATAAAAACCCGCTCAAAGAGGCTGAGGCAATGCCGATGTATTCGATATATAAAATGATATTATGCTGTGTCATCGGCGTGGGTAAATTCTAAAATTTAGTGAAATTTGGGCTAAAATTTGCATTAAATTTCGCCCTTGTTTTGGAAAAACCACAAAAACGCCGCCACTAACCCAGAGGCTCGCACGATTTTTTCATCATACATAAATTTTTTAGCTTCATCTAGTGGCAAAAAATACAGCTCGATATTCTCGCCATCGACCCCGCCACCTGCGCCTTTTTTCATACTCTCATCAATCTCGCCGTAAAATAAAATTTGGCGATTTGCGCCAAAACCAAGCGCGCTGTAAAAACTCGTGATAAACTCTAAATTTTTAAGTTCATATCCAGTTTCTTCGTAAATTTCCTCGATTGCGGTTTGTTCCTCGCTAATACCTTTGTCTAAAATCCCAGCACACAGCTCGTAGGTAAAGCCCTTTTCATCGCAGTTTATCAAATTTTCGTCTTGGTAAAACCACACGCTTGGGCGAAACTGCTTAACGAGCAAAAACGCCTTTTTTTCGCTGTGATAGAGCAGTATTGAGACGCTATCATGCACCTTGACGCAGTCCCACGCTCGCGCCTCGCCGTTTAATTCAAAATTTAGCCTAAATGGCTTAATAAAATTCGAGTGTTCGAGTTTTGAAATTTTAAAATTTTTTATATCAATATCCATGTTGCAAGTCCTAAAAAGCTAAAAAATCCCACTATATCAGTAACTGTGGTCAGCAAAACCGAGCTTCCCACAGCTGGGTCAATTCCAAAACGGCGCAAGGCAATTGGAATAATCGCGCCAAAAAATCCAGCCAAGGTCAAATTTATCACCATTGACATCGCAATCACGACGCCAAGAAGCTTCATACCAAACCATACCCACGCCACAATTCCCATTGCTACGGCAAAAATCGAGCCATTTACTAGCGAAATGGTAACTTCGCGCGTGATTACCGAGCGGATATCGCGCGCCTCGATTTCGCCGAGGGCTAGGCGACGAACCGTAACGGTGAGAGCCTGTGTGCCTGTGTTTCCGCCCATGGAGGCCACGATTGGCATAAGCACGGCAAGGGCGACGAGCTGCTCGATTGTAGCGTCAAAAAGTCCGATGATAATCGAGCTAATAATCGCCGTGCATAAATTCACGCCCAGCCACGATGCACGCGCCTTTCCAGCTGAAAATGCAGTATCTTCCTCCTCAGCCTCATCATTGACACCGGCAAGGTTGTAAATTTGCTCTGTGGCGCGCTCTTGAATCAAATCATGCACATCATCGGCTGTGATTCGTCCAATCAGCACGCCGTTTGCGTCCAAAACAGGGATTACATTTAGGTCAAATTCCTCGAAGTCTTTGATGACATCTTCGATTTTATCGGTATCGGTGGCGAAATGCACCTTTGCGTCTGCGTTAAATTTCTGCGAAATTTCTTTTAGCGTGAGCGAAAAATCGTATAAAATCAAATCCGAGGTCGAAAACGCGCTTAGCATGTGGCCCTTATCATCTAAAACAAAGAGCTGAAAGACATTTTCGATATCGCCGTTTTGGCGCATTACCCTTAGCATATCGACAGCTTCGCCTAGGGTTTGGTTTTCGCGTGCGCTAAAAACCTCGGTTTGCATATACGCGCCAGCTTCGTCATCGTCGTATTTGTTAATCGTCAAAATATCGTGGCGATCGTCCTCATCGAGCCCGTAAAAAAGCTCCTTTGCCTTATCCTCGTCGATTTCTTCGATACTTTGGAGTAGTTCGGCTTGATCATCACTTTCTAGCTCCTCGATAGCTTCGACGATTTTCTCGCTAGGAAGGGTTTCGATGATGTCTTCGAGCATGTGATCTGGCATTTCAAGCGCAGCGTCAGCGAGGTCCTCGGGGTCGAGTTTTTCTAGGAATTCGACATATTTTTCCTCGTCGTGTTTTTTAAGCGCCTTTAAGTGATCTGCAAGGTCCGCTGGGCTTAGCTCTTCTTCTATCGTATCGCCGATATGCGCCTCTAAAAGAGCCTCAGCCTCTTCGTAATCTGTCAAAAATTCTTTATCTTTTGCTTCCATTTTTGCCTCTAATTTATGCTGACTAAATTTTCATAAGGTTCAAATTTCGCTGGGTTTTTCGAGCCGTCTTTAACCGCGTCAAATTTAGCGTTCATATCCTTTACCAACGCCTTAAATTTGCGCTCTTCCTCGCTTACGAAATTTGATTTTGTGATTTTTATGGTTTTTAGGGGATCGACTGGCTGGTTGTTGCGATACAGACCCAAATGCAAATGCGGTCCCGAGCTTAGGCCTGTGGAGCCCACATAGGCGATTAATTGACCCTGTTTTACGCTCATACCAACTTTTAGCCCTTTGGCAAATCCGCTTAAATGCGCATACAGCGTAACTAAACCTCCGCCGTGGTTGATTTCGACGGTGTTTCCATAGCCGTTTTTGCGCCCTACGAAGGTTACTTTGCCATTACCTGCGGCATTTACTTTTGTCCCTTTTGGCGCAGCATAATCCACGCCTAGGTGCGCGCGGTATCGTTTAAGCACCGGGTGGAAGCGTTTAGGCGTGAAACGAGATGAAATTCTAGTATAAACAAGAGGCGTGGTAAGCACGAAATGCTCGACCTTTTTGCCGGTTTCGTTGTAGTATTTGTCATCGAAATAATAAAGCGATTTTGGCTTTTTGGCTTCTTCGATTGTGCCGGCTAGGATTTTAACCCCGCCAAATGGGCGTCCAAGGCGAGTTTTTTGCTCGTATAAAATCGTAAGGCGATCGCCTTTTTGCAGTTTTTTGAAATTTACCTCGTTTTTAAAAACGCTCGAAAATTCGTTTGCTAGCGCGATACTTCCAGTAGCCTTTAAGATATCATTTGAGGGAGATGAAGTAATCTCAATGCTAAGAGCGTAAGAGTGCTGCTCATAAACAATCGGCGTGTAGATAAATTTGTAAATTCCCTTTTTGTCGCGGTAAATTTGGATTTGAAGTTCGTCGTTTATGGGGATTAGGACTTGGACGATTTTGCCAAGCGGGTCTTTTAGCATCATGCACTCGACATCTGCGCGCACTTCGGCGGCTAATTCTTGGTCCTCTTTGTCTAAATCATAATATGTCGAGAGCGGAATAGAGAAATTTTCCATAAATTGTAGCAAGCTCACGCCTGAGGGCCATTTAAATTTTTCCACACTCGAAGAACTGGCAAAAGAAAGGCTAAAAAGTAAAAAAATCAGTGCAAAAATTCTCATCATAAACCGCTTTAAAATTGAAATTAAAACCTCAATTCTAGCCAAATTTGGTTTATATTTGGCAAATATCCCTTGCCGTTTGTTGTAAATTCTTATGTATAATTGGCGAAAATTTTATTTTAGGAGTTAAATTTGAAACGAATTTTACTTGCTTTGGGGCTATTTTTATCATCTGTTTTTGGGGCTGAGTTTTACATGCCACCTTATGAAACGCTGATTTTTGATGTGCAAAATGGCGAAGCCGTAATCGCTGATAATCCCGCTATCATGGTAGGAAGCGCTGGGATTGTAATGCATGATTTCGGCAACGGCGAAAACGCTATCATCGCGCGCGCAGTAGTTAGCGAAAAATCCGGCACAAAGGCAAAAATCAGATTTGAAGTCTTTGGTATGTTGGAGCAAAAAGCCCTGCCACTACCAAAAATTTTGCCAGCTAATGGCGATAAGGTGATTTTAAACTACCTTTATGACCGCGCCCTAATCGTGGCTCCAAATGCCGAAATTTACGCACAAATCGTGCAGGCTTTCCCAAATATCGAGTTTATTCACCCTGACCTTGGCGGAGCGTATTTAAGGCTAAATTCTAAACCAAACCCAAGCCGTGATGATTTCCGCAAAATTTGTGCGAAAAACAGCACTGGGCTAATTTTTATCGCAATGAACGAAAAGAGCGTATTTGCAGACTGCGGCAGTTTCAAACCACTTCGCACTTATGAAAGTGGCAAGGTCGCATACTATACACTTCCATTTTATTCACGCGTAGGGGATATCAAAACCGTGTTTTGGGATTTCACAAATGGTCCTATTAGCGACTATGACAGACACTACTCATATCTTTTGGGCTTAGATGATGAATAATTCTGATATAGAATTTTTCACAAATTTGCTAGGCGAAGAAAACGCATATTTCGACGAAGCGCATAAAATCGCCTACTGCTACGACGCGACTAGAAGGCGCTTTAAGCCAGACGCTGTGCTTTTCCCGCGAGATGAGAGCGATGTGAGCGAGATTTTAAAATACTGCAACGCTCACAATCTGCCAATTATCCCTCGTGGGGCTGGAAGTGGCTTTACGGGCGGTTCTTTGGCGCATGAGGGCGGGATAATTCTAGGCTTTGAAAAGCACATGAATAAAATTTTAGAGATTGATTTGCAAAATTTAGTCGCCGTCGTTCAGCCGGGCGTGATAAACAAAGATTTGCAAAATGCAGTCGCCAAAATGGGGCTATTTTATCCGCCTGATCCTGCGAGTGAAGCATACAGCACGCTTGGTGGCAATGTCGCTGAAAACTCAGGCGGTATGAGAGCGGCGAAATATGGCATTACCAAAGACTATGTCATGGCTCTACGCGCTGTGCTTCCTAGTGGCGAAATCATACGCGCTGGCAAACGCACGATAAAAGATGTCGCTGGGTATAATATCGCTGGAATTTTAATCGCTAGTGAGGGTTCGCTTGCCGTGATTACTGAAATCACGCTAAAACTCATCGCAATGCCAAAATTTAAAAAGACCGCAATGGGAATTTTCCCAAGTGTGAAAAACGCAATGGACGCTGTGTATAAGACAATGGCGAGTGGCGTAACGCCCGTGGCAATGGAGTTTTTGGACAATCTGTGTATAAAGGCTGTCGAGCAGAAATTTCACAAAGGTCTGCCAACTAGCGCTGGGGCGATACTAATCTGCGATGTAGATGGCAATATCGAAGATAGCCTAGAAGCCGATTTGCGCGTGATAAAAGATAGTTTTATGGCAAATGGAGCTAGCGAATTTCGTGTGGCAAAGGACGAGCGCGAGAGTGCGGATATTTGGTTTGCGCGCAGAAACTGCTCGCAATCAATCACCTGCTACGGCTCTTTGAAGTTAAATGAAGATATCACCGTGCCACGCTCGAATTTACCTGCGCTTTTGGATAAAATCGCTGAAATTTCGGCTAAATACGGGCTTGTTACGCCTTGTTTCGGACACACAGGCGATGGCAATGTCCATACAAATGTCATGGCTGATAAAAGCAATGTCGAAGAGGTCAAAAAGGCTCACCTAGCTATCGAGGAAATTTTCGCAGCGACCGTGGAGCTTGGTGGCACGCTAAGTGGGGAGCATGGGATTGGTATTTCGAAGGCTCCGTATATGAAAATGGCGTTTAACGAGGCTGAAATGGAGCTTTTCCGCGCGATTAAAAAGGCCTTTGATCCAAACAATATCCTAAATCCAAACAAAATGGGATTATGAAATTTAGCTCATTTTTATGGGCTAAATTGATTAATAAAATTTTTAAAATCAATAAATTTAATATTTAAATTCAAATTTTATAATTTCTTAAATTTTAAATTTCTGGATTTTTATGAAGGATGTATTATCTGTATTATTTTTTGTATTAATACTTGGGCTTATTATTTGGATTGAAGGGATTAAATTTGTGCTAGTGGTTGGTTTGCCTGGTGCTCTTTATGGTATTTTTGAATTTATTTTTGAAATATATGATATAAATTTTACAAAATTTTTTAAATTAACCACACCTAGATATACTAAAATTTACAGCGATTTTCAAAAATTAACAAGTATGCATGTTTCAGACATCAATAAAGACAATTGTCACAAAGCTATTTTTTATATGTTGAAAGACAAGGAAAAACCAGAAAATATTTTAAAAATCATTGCAAAATTAAGATTAGAGGTTATTTTGGAACAGAAAGGTTATGCTATCCCAATATTAAAAATTGCGAAACAATATGGTCTTATAAATGAAATTTATGACATAAAATTAAGTTATAGAGATACGCTTGCTGTATTATTTTTTTCAAAACATACAATTCCATTGATTATTATGTGTTTAAGTTCAACAATACTTACATATTTCGTTAAAGGTAGCGAAAAGGCATTATGGGTATTTTCTATTTTTGTGGGTTTGTTTGTTTTGGTTATTCCAAGTATTATTATAATAGTAGATAGAATTTTGGAATATAAAGCCAGAATTTAATTTCCTAGCACCGTAGGGTGGGTATCCTTGCCCACCGAATTTTATATTTTTATCAAATTTTATCATTTTTCATCCTTTAAAATTAATTTTTCTATTAATATTTTTGTAACTACATATAATAAAATTGCTATCGTTATATCAATAATTTCTGCTATACCCAAATCTTCTGGTATATTGAAATAATCAATTATTTTGTTTTTCGTTATTTTCATCGTAAAAAATACAAATATAGGGACAATAAGCATAAACACATAAATACTTTTTTTATGTGAAAAACAAGAAATAAACATAAGAACACACAAAAAAACTTATAATGGGTCCGAAGAATATTGCAAAAAAACCAAAAATCTTTTGCTTTATTTCTCCATAATAAATAATATTATCAACCAACCAAAGTAGAAAAACCATACTTACAGAATGTATGATAAATAATATAACGCAAATAAATAATCCTATAAATCCTCTAATAATGGTATTTGAATTTATATTTATCAAGTCAATTCCTTAAATACTGTTTCAAAAAACTCCGAAACTATACAAAATTTTCGAAAATTTCTCTATGCAAAATTTCCTCCAAAATCACCGTCGCATACGAGCCTTTTGGCAGATAAAAGCTAAATCCAAACTGCGCCTTTTCCTCGTCGTAGCTGTGCGAGATATCCTCTATATAGCTCCACGCATAGCGATATGAGCCGTTTGTTTGCGCCAAATACGCCTCAGCCTCGGCGAAAATCTCGCTCTCAAATCCCCTTGCCACGCCACTTGCGCGCAGTTTTTGCGCCCCAGCGATGAGCCCAGCACTCGTGATATCGCGGCGCACAAATCGCTCTACCTCCGCGCCTAAATCCTCGCAGGTAAAAAACGCCCCGTGCGGGAAATGCCCTAAAATCTCGCCCGGAAGTAGCTTGTAAAATTGCGCCTGAGTGGCGATAGATTTGGCAAGGTCTTTGTCAAATCCGTAAATTTTGGCAAACTCGCTCACGCTAAATTCGCTAGCAAATTTTGAAATTTCAACCCTTTTGGCTAGCCAAGCGTTAAATAGCTCGCTTTGATACGCGCTGATTAGGAAGTCGCGCATTTTAGGGTTTTTAATGCGCTTTTCGCCACGCAGTATCGCTAGACCTGCCCTAGCATTGTCGCCAAATTTGCCAAAGCGCTGGAAGCCAAAATAGTTCGCAAACCCCTGCGCGCTGAGTGTTTCAAGAGCTTCGCGCAGTTTTAAAGCGTCAGTTGGCAAAACCTTTTTTAGGCGGATAAAAAAATTATTTCCCTTTAAATGTCCGATTTTTAGCTTGTTTTTGTGGCGATTAAGGCTTAAAATTTTGATTTTTTCGTGCGAAAAACTCTCTAAATTTTGCGCGAATTTGAAAGGAAATGTAACAAACTGGCTAGTTAAGCCCTCTTTGTCTTTAAGCCCTGCATAGCCGAAATCGCGCATCTTAATGCCTAAATGTTCGCTTAAAATTTGCAAGGCTTCCCAGGTGGTAAGGTCCTTTTTTTGCAGATGTATCATCGCGTGCTCGCCATCGCCGCTAGCCTCATACAGCGGGACTTCGCGCACGACGAAATCGTTTGAGTTTTTGCTAAAATGCGCGTTTATGGGCGCGTGGTTTAAGGTATATAAAAATTTCATATTAATTTCACTTTTTGGCTAAAATAAAAGCGATTATTATATAAAATCGCGCCTAAAAATCTAATTATTAGCCAAATTTTAGTAGAATTTCGGGCGCAAAAAGGAGCAGTTATGTTGGAGATCAGGCTTTTTAGATTTGACCCTAAAATCGATGTTTTAAGCTATTTTAAGCCATATATTTTTGAGCGCGAAAATTTCGCTAGCGTGGGCGAGCTTTTAGGCGAGATAAAAGCGGGCGATCCGTATTTTAGCTATGAGGGCGTGAGTTTTGTCAAAATTAATGGCGTAGTCGCAAGCGTGGAGGAGCCATTTGGTGGGATTTTGGCGCGCTTTGGTAGGATTTTATACATCGCGCCACTTAGCCAGAGCGAGGCACGCAAGGATTTGGAGTGTGGATTTGAGAGTTTTTACTCTAAATTTCAGAGTTTTTCTGCTATCGCCTCAGCCGATACTTTCGAGTTTTACAAGGAATTAGCGCCGTATTTTTATAGTTCAAATTTAAGGAAGTTTAGCGAGGTTTTTTTGGGAAACAGCGCCTTTGTTTTTGCGAATTTTCTGCTCGAAAATTTCCCGCAAAAAAGGGGCGAAATTTTAGATTTTATCCGCCCGCAGCTTGTCTATTTTACTCCGTGTAATGCCCTAAATTTGGACTATGATTGCGATTTGATTTATGATAGGCTTTGCGAGCTTTGTTGGATTGACCCAGCGCGCGTGGATAAAATTTATAGCGCACAAAGCCTAGCCGAGATAGACGCAAACACTGCCCCACACCGCTACACGGGCTTTAAAATCGCTGTTTGGGGCGATGAGGGCGCGCGGGATTTGGTGCGCAGATTTGGCGGAGATGTCGTGAGATTTGAGCGCGAAAACGAGGCGTTAAGGGCTGAAATTTACGGCGCCGAAAAGGAGTGCGCGCTAAGGGTGGCTGGGGAAATTCTCTTTGACGCGTTTGATAGCGGAGCTGATTTTTTGCTAGTAAATTCTAAAAGTGCGTTTGGTTTTATCGACGGCAAAAGTGGTGAAATCTGCGCGCTAATGGGGCGCGAGCTAATTGATTTTTACTTGCTTAGCACGGACGAGTTTATCGCCCTTGCTCAGGGCGAAAAACCAAAAACTTTGGCGTCGCATAAACTAAAAGTCGCGTTGGTGTAGAGCGGTTTGTGAATATGAAATTTCAAATGAGAGCTAAGATTTTTTTATTTTTTATAAAAAGAACTCAAAATGATTAATGGAAAAAATTTACTTGCAGTGGTTATGATTATCGCTGGATTTAAAGTGCTTTTTGTTAAACAATTTTGGTCGCAAGGAGCCTTTCACGATTTTTCAAATCCATTATTATACATACCAATAAGTGGATTTTTGATTATTGGTGGGGCAATGTTATTGTTTAGTAAAAAAAGAAAAAATTTAAAAAATAATTTTCATTTTGTAAAACCAAAAAATAAAAAACAACCCAAAAAACCAAAAGGCGAAAAAGTCAAATTTGATAAACCAAAAAATAAGTTAAATTTGAAAAATGTAAAATTTAAAAATCAAAAAGGCAGTATCGATGAAATGGATTAAATTTAAGGCGCAAATTCGCGCCTTAAATTTCACCTATGAAACGACCTTGATCTCGATATCTTCGCCGTTGGCGTCGATTAGGATTGCATTTCCTTCTTTTAGCTCGTCGTTTAAAATCATATCGGCGATCTTATCCTCGACCAAATCATAAAGTGCGCGTCTTAGCGGTCTGGCGCCGTATTCTGCGTCAAATCCAGCCCCAGCAATGAGCTTTTTGGCATTTTCGCTTAGAGTCGCGCTGATACCGCGCTCTTCGAGCAAATGTGCTAGCTCTTTAAACATAATTCCCACGATATCGATGAGATTGTCCTCGCTAAGGGCGTTGAAAATCACAATGTCATCGAGCCTGTTGATAAATTCAGGTCTGAAATAGTTTTTCAGCTCGTCTTTTACGGCATTTTCGCGCTCATTTTCGCCCAGACTCATAATCTTATCCGAGCCGATATTGCTCGTAAGGATTATAATAGTGTTTTTAAAATCCACGACCACGCCCTTGTTATCGGTCGCACGCCCGTCATCGAGTATGCCAAGCAAGATATTAAAGACATCTTTGTGTGCCTTTTCGATTTCGTCGAAAAGTAGCACGCTATATGGGCGGCGGCGCACAGCCTCGCTTAGCTGACCACCCTCATCGTATCCCACATATCCAGGAGGCGCACCAAGCAAGCGTGAGACGCTGTGTTTTTCCATATATTCGCTCATATCAAATCTAATCATCGCTCGCTCATCGTCGAATAAAAATTTCGCTAGCGTCTTTGCACTTTCTGTTTTGCCCACGCCAGTAGGTCCCAAAAACAAAAAGCTTCCAATCGGGCGATTTGCGCTAGCAAGGCCAGCCTTGTTTCGCTTCACAGCGCGCGCTATGGCGTGAAGCGCGGCGTCTTGACCCACGACGCTTTGTTTTAGGTGAGATTCGATATTTAGGTATTTTTCGCGCTCTGATGAGAGCATTTTGCTTACGCTAATTCCTGTCCATTTGCTAAGGATTCCTGCGACCATTTCCTCATCGACGCGGTTTTTTAGCAAAACTCCGCTTTCCTTCATACCCTCCCATTTGGCTTCTAACTCTTTGACTTTGGCGTTTGCGGCTGGGATTTTGCCGTATTCGATCTCGGCAGCCTTGCTTAAATCGCCTTTGCTTCTAGCGTTTGCGGCTTCGATTTTTAGGCTATCTATCGATTTTTTGGCTTCGCTTATGCCGTTAAATACGGCCTTTTCGTTTTCAAATTTGGCCAAAAGCGAATTTTTGGTTTCGTTTAAATTCTCAATCTCTTTGTCGATTTGATTTAGCCTTTTGTCGTTTTTGGCGTCGTTTTCCATTTTTAGGGCTTCTTTTTCGACTTGGAGGGTTAGGATTTCCCTTTTTGCCTTGGCTAGCTCGTAAGGCTCGCTCTCGATTTGCATTTTTAGCTCAGCGGCAGCCTCGTCGATCAAATCGATCGCCTTATCAGGCAAAAATCTATCGCTGATATATCGGTGGCTAAGCTTGGTAGCAGCGACTAACGCGCTATCTGTGATTGTAACATTGTGATGAACCTCTAATCGCTCTTTTATACCACGAAGTATCGCCGTAGCCTCGCTCACGGTCGGTTCAGCCACGATGACAGGCTGGAAACGGCGTTGCAAGGCGGCGTCTTTTTCAAAATATTTGCGGTATTCTTTGAGCGTAGTCGCGCCGATAGTGTGTAGCTCGCCCCTAGCTAGGGCAGGTTTTAGGATATTTGCAGCGTCCATACTGCCTTCACTTGCCCCAGCGCCTACGATAGTGTGAATTTCATCGATGAAAAGTATCACATCGCCAGCTTTTTTGACCTCGTCGATGACGGCTTTTAGGCGGTCTTCAAACTCGCCTCTGTATTTCGCGCCGGCAATAAGCGCGCTCATATCAAGCGCCATTACGCGCTTGTTTTGCAGGCTAAGTGGGACATCTTTTTGCGCGATTAACTGCGCCAAACCCTCGACAATGGCGGTTTTACCCACACCTGGTTCGCCAAGAAGTATTGGGTTGTTTTTTGTTTTGCGGATTAGTATTTGCATCATACGGGTGATGACTTCATCGCGCCCGATAATGGGATCTAACTCGCCATTTATCGCTTTTTGGGTCAAATTTAGCGCAAATTTGCTAAGCGCTTCTAGGGTGTCATCGCCTGTTTTGGTGGTGATATTTTTGCCCGCTCTTAGCATTTCTAGCTCTTTTTTTATCTCGCTAAGATCGGCAAATTTAGCCAAAATTTCTTTTAGCGGAGATTTGTCTAAATTCGCCACTAACCAAGTATCAATAGCGATAAATTTGTCCCCAAGGCTCGTCATTAGGCCTTTTGCGCTCTCTAACGAATTTACCACTTCGCGCGAAATTTTGATATTATCGCGCGTGACATTTGAGCTAGTTGGCAGGGTTTGTAGCGCGCTTTTGATTTCTAATTCTACTGCACTTTTGCTGATGTCAAATTTGTTAAAAATTTGATTTAGCACAGAGGTTGAATCCACGCACAATGCCCACAAAATGTGCAAATTCGCAACCTCGCCATTTTTGGAGTGGATAGCTAGGGAGAGCGAACTTTCGAGTAGTGAGTGCATTTTGTCGGTTAAAATTTCAAGTGTTTCGTTCATAAAAAACTCCTTAAAGTTGATTTTGTCTGTATTATATATATTTAGTCTAATTATGTCAAGGTTTTTTAGTAAATAAATTTAATCTTTCAAATTTTTCACTCTGAATTTTAAAATTTTATCGCTAAAAATGGCTTAAATTTAACTAATATTTAGCGAAATTTTTATAGAATTCCGCCTATTTCAAATTAAGGACAAATTTTTGCAACAAAAACATCTCTTTTTTGGCTTTGGTTTTGTATTTTCACTACTTTTTGGTCTGTTTTTTGTAGGAAATTTGGAGGCGAAAGAGGCAAATTCGACCAAAAAACCTGATAGCGAAAAAACAAGGCTTGAAGCGCTGGCAAAGCTTACTAAAACCCTAGCAATCGTGGAAAATAACTATGTCGAGCAGATGAGCTTTTCGGAGCTTGTGGATAAGACGATTTCTGGTCTTATGGGAAATTTGGACGCCCATTCTAGCTTTATGGATCAAAAAGCTTACAATGATACTAAGGTGCAAACTCAGGGCGAATTCGGCGGTTTGGGCATTCAGGTCGGTATGAAAGATGGCGCACTGACTGTCATTTCGCCGATTGAGGGCACACCAGCGGATAAAAAGGGGCTTAAAGCAAATGATGTGATTTTGCGAATAGACGGAAATACGACACTTGGGATTACAATCGATGAAGCTGTAAGCAAAATGCGTGGCAAACCTAAAACCAAAATCACGCTTACAATCGTTCGCAAAGGCGAGAGTAAGCCCTTTGATGTGGAGATTGTGCGCGATATAATCAAGGTCGAGTCTGCGTATTCGAAAATGATAGATGATGAGAAAATTTTGTATTTGCGCGTAACAAATTTTGACCAGCATGTTACGGCTGATACGGCTAAATTTATAAAAGAACACCCTGAGGCAAAGGGGATAATCCTTGATTTGCGAAATAACCCTGGCGGACTTTTGGAGCAGGCAATCGGGCTTGTGAATTTATTCGTGGATAAGGGCTTAATCGTATCGCAAAAAGGTCGCAACAAATCAGATACCGAGGAGCATAACGCAGATCCTAAGAAAAAGGTAACCGACCTGCCACTCGTCGTGCTAGTAAATGGCGGAAGTGCGAGTGCAAGCGAGATCGTAAGTGGGTCGTTGCAGGATCTAAAACGCGCTGTAATCGTGGGCGAGAATACTTTCGGCAAGGGTAGCGTGCAGGTGATTTTGCCTATCGAAAACAAAGAAGCCTTGCGACTAACAATCGCGCGGTATTACCTTTCTAGTGGTCGCACAATCCAAGCTGTGGGCGTTACACCTGATTTGATTGTAGCAGCTGGCAAGGTGCCTCAAAAGAGCGAAAATGAATTTTCAGTCAAAGAAGCAGACCTTAAAAAACACCTAGAAAGCGAGCTTGCAAAGGTCGAAGAGCCGAAAAAAGAAGAAGAAAAAAAAGAGAAAAAAGATGAGAAAAATTTCATCTCAAAAGAGCAGATTAACGACGATATTCAGCTAAAAACCGCAATTGATGCGATTAAAATTTTAAGACTAAGCAAAGGAGAGTAGCATGGCAAGCAAAAAAGAGCTTATTTACGAGGGCAAAGGCAAAAAAATGTGGTCAGTCGAGGGCAACGATGATTTGCTAATTAGCGAATTTAAAGATTCCCTAACTGCATTTAACGGCGTGAAAAAGGCAGAAGAGGCTGGAAAAGGCGCGCTTAATTGCAAAATTTCAACTCAAATTTTTCATTTATTAGAGAAAAACGGCATCAAAACTGCGCTAGTTGAGACGCTAAACGAAACCGAGCAATTAGTCAAAAAATGCAAAATTTTCCCACTTGAAATCATCGCGCGAAATGTCGCTACTGGCTCACTTACAAAACGCCTTGGTATCAAAGAGGGCACGATTTTGCCATTTACTTTGGTCGAGTTTTGCTACAAAGACGATGATTTGGGCGATCCGATCCTAAACGACGAACACGCCATAATCCTAGGTGCGGTAAAAGATCAAGCCGAGCTTGACGAGCTTAAAGTAATCGCAAAGAAAATAAATGAAATTTTGGTTAAATTTTTCGATGAGAGAAATTTGCGCCTAATCGACTTTAAAATCGAACTTGGCAAAGATAGCAAGGGCGAAATTTTACTAGCTGATGAGATTAGTCCTGATAGCTGCCGTTTTTGGGATAAAGATACAAACCAAAAACTAGACAAAGATGTATTCCGCCAAGGGCTCGGTGATGTAAAAGTCGCTTATGAGGAAGTTTTAAAAAGAATTTTAGGATAAAAAATGAAAGTAATCGTAAATGTAAAATTGAAAAATGGCGTTTTAGATCCGCAAGGCAAGGCCGTCAAACACGCCCTAACTTCGCTTGGTTTTAGCGGTGTAAATTCTGTAAGCGTGGCTAAACAAATCGAGCTTGACATGCAAGGCGAGAACAAAGAGGCGATTTATAAAAATGTAGAGCAAATGTGCGAGGACCTGCTAGCCAACACCGTTATCGAAGATTATGAGATTGTGCTATGAAGGTAGCGGTTATCAATTTCCCGGGCACGAACTGCGAACGCGACACAAAATATGCTTTTGAGCGTCTTGGTTGCGATGTGGATGTGATTTGGCATAAGGATACTACGCTAAATGCCGATTTGGTCGTGCTTCCTGGTGGTTTTAGCCATGGTGATTATCTAAGAACGGCTGCGATTGCGAAATTTAGCCCTATCATGGAGGCTGTGCGCGCTCACGCCAAAAAGGGCGGGTATTTGCTCGGTATTTGCAATGGATTTCAAATGCTTTTGGAGCTCAAACTCTTAGAGGGCGCGATGAACCGCAACATAAATTTGAGCTTTATCTCTAAATACCACTATCTAAAAGTCATTAGTAATGACAATAAATTTCTTGCTTGTTGCAAAAATGGCGAGATTTTAAATATCCCTATCGCGCACGGCGAGGGCAATTACTATGTGGATAGCGAAAATTTGAAAAAAATGTATGATAATGACCAAATTTTGCTTAAATACTGCGACGAAAATGGCAATGATTTAAACCCAAATGGTTCGGTTGATAGCATAGCTGGAATTTGCGATAAAAACAAAAAAATTTTTGGTCTCATGCCACACCCTGAGCGCGCTATCGAGGAAATTCTTGGTGGCACGGACGGCGAAAAAATGCTAAAAGGGCTAGTTTGTTAAGAAGAGTTTTAGCCCTTTTTGGAATTTGCGCACTTGGCCTAGCTGCGCCAGAGGTTAGCATAGATTCGCTTGATGATTTGAGCAAATACGCTCCGAAAAAATCGGAGCAAACTAGCTCTACTGAGGGCGCACAGCGTGATAACTCTCGCGTAATGATGAAATTGAATAAAAACGAGGTTATGAATAAAAACCTTAGCCTTGATGATTTGAAGGCGCTCGCACCGACAAACGAGGTGGATTTGGATATTTCAGATGAGAAAATCTATGAGGATATCAAACCCAAAGAACTCACTCTCAAAGTCGATGGAGCGCCTAAAAAAGCATATTATAATGAAATTTTTAGGATAAATTTCAGCGTGTATTTAGGTCAAAAAGTAACCGTTACGCCAAAGCTAGCAATCGATTGCACGGAGAATTTAATCTGGCTAAACGAGGATAATCTCTCGTGGATACAGGGCGATGAGATGTTTGAAACGACGCTGTATTTTAGCGCAAACGGCGAGGGTGCGAAGATAAATGACATTATTCTAACCTTAGAGCGAAATGGCGAATTTTTCGAAAAAAGCTCGATTAAACCGCGCAATCCTGAGTTTATTAAGCTAGAAAAAAGGGAAAATTTCGTCCATATTTCAGCCGATGATTTGAAGCTGAAAAACTACAAAACCGCCAAATTTGACGATAATTCAAATTTGCTTACCCTAGATTTAAGCGTGCGAAACGGCGCGCTTGCCTCATTTAGCGTGGATAATCCCGCTATTATCAAGCAAGGCGTGGATTCTGTGCGTGGCGGATACGCTAGCCAGAGTGGATATTATTTCGCTGTAATCGATAAAAATGTGAAAAATTTCGATTTTAGCTATTTTAATCTGCAAACGAAAAAATTCGAAAATTTCGGTATCGAGCTAAATCCGCAGGCTGAGGATCTTAGCACGCAAATCGGGCTCAATCCGAAAGAATCAAAATTCGAAGCTTACAAACAAATCGCCATTTACACCCTCGCAGCGGTGCTTTTGGTGATGTTTTTGCTCAGCAAAAATATCACTCCGTTGATTTTTGCGGTGATTATTTTGGCGCTAAATTTGTATTATCAAAACCCTTATGGAAACGGCAAAATCGCCAAAAATACCGCCGTGCATATCCTGCCGATACCGACATCTACGGTGTTTTATGTCACCAAAGAGCCTCAAAAGGTTGAAATTTTGGGCGAAAACAAGGGATTTTATAAAATCATGCTAAGTGGCAGCAAAATCGGCTGGATCAAAAAGGACGAAATTGTCAAGGATTAAGGCGCTTTTTTACTCGTTTTGGTTCGTCGCTACGGTAATGGTCGTAATCGTGCTGATGTGGGCGAAAAACAGCTCGCACCGCACATTTCGCCGTATGTGGGGCAGGTGGCAAAGATACGCCGTGGGTTATGATATCGAAATCATCGGCTCACCAGACCCGCAAGTGGGGCTTTTTATCGCAAATCATCAAAGCATTATGGATATCGTGGTTTTGGAAGAAACGCACCCTGCAAATATCTGCTGGATAGCCAAAAAAGAGATTGGCGAACTGCCGATAATCGGCAAAATTTTAACCCTGCCAAAGATGATTGCCGTCGATCGCAAAAACCCTCGCGAGCTCGTGCGAATCGTGCATGAAGTAGATGATCGCATAAAAAATGGCCGTGCTATCGTGATGTTTCCAGAAGGCACCAGACATCGTGGCACAAAAATGCTCAAATTTCAAAATGGCGCAAAAATGATAGCAAACAAACTAGGCCTTAAAGTCCAGCCTATCGTGCTTATCGGCACTGGGGCGATTGCGGATTCGAAGGAATTTCGCGTGCGAAGCGGACATGTGAAAATCATCTACCTTGACCCCGTCGATACGAGCGATAGCGCATGGCTAGAAAATACCCGCACCAAAATGCAAGCTATCATCGACGAGCATGAAAATTCAGGGCAAAATTCAGGGCAAAATGGCGAAATTTCAGAGCAAAATTCTACGCAAAATTCAGAGCAAAATTTGGCTAGTAATAGTAGCGAGCAGTGTTAAATTTGGCTAAATTTGGGGAAATTTTGAAAATTTTAATTCTGTTTTTTTCATTTTTACTTTTTGGTTGTGCTAGTGAAAACACCCTCTCTCTCATCGCTGTTGGGGACAATCTAATCCACTCCAAGCTAATCGAGGGCGCGCATGATAAAACCGCCAAAAGCCACGATTTTAAGCCGTATTATCGCTTTATCAAAGATGAAATCAAAGACAAAGATATCAAAATCATAAACCAAGAAACAATCCTAATCGAAGATAAAAAAAAGCTCTCTGGCTACCCAAATTTCGGCTCTCCGCTCGAAGTAGGCGAGGCTGTGAGGGACGCTGGGTTTAATCTAATCGCCCATGCTACAAACCACGCGCTCGATAAGGGCGAAGAAGGCATACTAGATAGCGCTAAATTTTGGTCTGGCTTCGAGGATATCGCGTATATCGGCATTTCGCCAGATCAAAATAGCAGTAAAATCGTTAAAATTTTGAAAAAAAACAATGTTAGCGTCGCGTTTTTGAACTACACTTATGGGCTAAACGGCCACATAATGCCAAAAGGCAAAGGGTATTTGGTGGATTTGCTAAGCGACGAGGAAAAAATTTTAAGCGACTTAGAGCTTGCGAAAAAACACGCCGATTTTGTGGTGATTTTGCCACATTGGGGCGTGGAATACACGCACAAACCAACCGCCACGCAGAAAAAGCAGGCGCAGTTTTTGGCAAACTCTGGCGCAGATCTCATCATCGGCACACACCCGCATGTAATCCAGCCATTAGAGCTCATCACCACAGATGATAACAGAAGCGTGCCGTGCTTTTATTCGCTAGGAAACTTCATTTCTAACCAAGACGAGAGCGCGCGCATGCTAGGCGCCATGGCTGATATCGTAATCGAAAAAGAGGGCAACGCAACAAAGATAAAAAGTCTGCGCGCAGTCCCGCTAATCACGCACATTAGCCCATATTCGCACGATTTTTCGGTGCATTTGTTCGCTCGCTACCATGAAATGCTTGCGATGACGCACAGGCTTGGGCGTGTTGGGGACTTTAAAACCGAAAATCTCAAAACGCTTTGGAACAGCGTTTTTCCTGAGTTTGAAATTAAATAAATTTGATTAAAAGGGGAGAGTGTGGAATTTGAAATTTGGCAAATTTTGATTTTAGTTGCCGCGGCGTTTGCTGGTGGATTTATCGACGCGATCGCAGGCGGAGGCGGGCTGATATGCCTGCCAGCACTGCTTGCAGTGGGTATCCCGCCACACCTCGCCCTTGGCACGAACAAGCTTCAAGGCACATTTGGCACATTTTCTGCGGCGCTAAATTTCACGCTCAAAGGGCTAGTCGATCCGCGCAAAATCGCCCTAGCGATAGTCTGCACTCTCATTGGCGCATTTATTGGCACGCGTGTGGTGCTTTTAATCGACGCGAAATTTCTAAACTACATTATCCCGGTTTTGCTTTTAGCACTTTTTATCTACACTGTGCTAAGCCCAAATTTAGGCGAAAGCGAGCGCGTAGCGAAGATGAGCAAAAATTTATTTTATGTTTTGTTTGGTCTGCTTTTGGGATTTTATGACGGATTTTTCGGACCTGGGGCTGGGTCGTTTTGGACTTTTGCGCTAGTTGGCGTGCTAGGACTTCACATGAAAACTGCCGTCGCGCAGACAAAAATTTTAAATTTCGTCTCAAATATCGTATCGCTAGGTGTGTTTATCATCGGCGGACAGGTGCTGTGGATGATAGGTATCATCATGGGTTGCGCGCAGATAATAGGCGGCTGGATGGGGTCGAATTTGGTCGTGAAAAAGGATGTGAAATTCGTGCGCACGATACTACTTTTCGTCGTTGCATGCACGATTTTAAAGCTACTTTATGGATTGATTTTTGGCTAAAATTTGGTAGTTTTATAAAAAAACTTAATTTTATTGGCTCATAAGTTAAAAGTGGCTAGAATTTTTTAATTTTTTTTTGAAAGGATACTGTATGAAGGTAATTTCGACAAAAAAAGCCCCAGGTGCCATTGGGCCGTATTCACAAGCAATCGTTGCAAATGGATTTGTTTTCACTTCTGGTCAGATTGCGCTCACGCCAGAGGGCGAGTTCGCTGGTGGCGATGTGAGGGCGCAAACTACGCAGGTTATGGCTAATTTAAAAGCGATTTTGAAAAAGGCTGGAAGTGACTTTGACCACGCAATTAAAACCACGATTTTTTTGGCTGATATGGGCGATTTCACGGCGGTAAATGAGGTGTATGGCGAGTATTTCAAAGATACCAAACCAGCCCGTTCAACCGTTCAGGTCGCAAAACTCCCAAAAGACGCTCTTGTAGAAATCGAAGTCATCGCAAGCGTGAAATAAATTTATAAATTTTTGTGCTTTGTTTTGCGACGCCAAATTTTTGTCGCGAACAAAGCAGTTTTTTGTTTCAAGTAATTTTAGCTTGGCACGACCGAATTTCGCCTTGCTGTTTTTTGCAGTGAAAACAGACAAAGACCGAGAATTATAGCGTAGATAAAACTGATACATTTTATCGTTTTATCGCGTGAGTTATCGGCGTAAATGGCTTGTTTGAATTTTGCATTTGTGGCGTCGCTATCTTTTAAAATTTCTTTATTTTCAACTATAAATTTTTTGTATTCATTTAGTTCGGAAATACTTAAATTCTCGCTTGAATTTGGATTTTTAGTTGCGTTAAATTCAGGGTTTATTATCGAAGCTAGTTCTATGATTTCGGTTTTGTTTGCTTCTGCAATATTATTTTCTAAATATTTGGTTTTAAATTCTTGCGAATTTAAATTTGCAAAAGGTAATATTGTATTTGGACACCCATAAAGCATAAATAAAAAAATTATGTATGAAATTGCTCTTATTGTAAATATAATAAAATTATGTTTGATAATAAATAACCGATATAGTAAAAATATACTTAGTATGTATAGTAATCCCAATACTATTACTTCTTTATATATTAATAAAGAGCCTGTTGAAGTAATCATTGAACGAATAAAGTTTGTTGCAACAATTAGCGATAATATTAAAAATAATCCAATGCTAGAAATACTAGATAAATTTGATTTTATTATAATGCAAAATATAAATATTATTACAATTGTAAAAATTATATTTACATGCGAAAAGTCTTGTATTTGCGCTACCATATCTTCTATAAACCACATTAATAATCCATAAATAGCAATCATACAGATTGTAAAATTTAGAATTCTAGCAAAATTTGTGTGATGTTCGCTTGTGTTACGATAAATTTTTAGAAGTAGCCAATCTACATAAGGTATAAAATTTATCATTTTGCGTGTTTTGAATTTTGTAAATCTATGTGCTAATTTTGCATAATAAACCCAGTATGCTTTAAAGTATTTATAATTCATCGGTAAAATAGATTTAAAAACAAACCACAAGATATTTTTTATAAAAACTATCAAAAAAGCTGGTAGCATTAAAAAATATACCAAACCAACTATGAAGTAGTATGGAGCTATATTTAGTGCAAAGTTATAACTAAATTTACAAAAATTTGCAATTTTATTATTTGCTTTATGAATGATTTTTTTTACTTTTTGTGCTTGAAAAGCGTAGTTGTTTTTATTAAATTTTGTTTTATCGCTTTCAATCTTGTTTCCCAAATTTGGATTTTCTTTTCCTATTTTATATCCCAACTCTATTTCTTTTGCGTAAAGTTCGAGTTTATGAAAATTTGAAGCTTCTAGGTTATTGTTGGTTTCTATCAGCGAGTGTTTTATAACTCTAAATGAATCTCTAAAATTATTAGCCCATTGTATTTTTGTTTCAAGTTTTTTATAATTTTCAATACTATTTTTTATACTATTAATATCTATTTTTTCTGTATTTAAATTTACAAAATTTGCTTTATTAAAATCTTTAAAAATAACACTTGAAAAATTCATAGGTTTTTCAAATTTAGCACCATAAAAACAAGCTACTGCTTCAAATTCAGCTTCGTGAAAATCAGCATAATCTGAAAATTTAGTATTATTAAAATAGGCGTTTTTTTCAAATTTAGTTGCAGACAAATTTACTCCGTTTTTTACTTCGCAGTTTTGAAAATAAAAAATTTCTGAAAAAGTGCAATGTTTAAATAAAATCGTATCGTTAAATACACAATTGCCAAAAGCTATTGTTTTTTGAAAATTGAAATAATCAAATTTATAGTTTTTAAATTTGCATTTTTGGTAAAGTATATCTAATGTTTCATGTAGTTTAAAAATAAGATTTATCGTTTCTTTATCATCAAAATCTATTGTTTCGAAATTAAAGTTAATAAATTTAATTATAGGTAAATCTTTATATGAGATAATTGTGTTTAAAATTAGCTTTAATTGGGTTATGCCTAATATATATTTTTTATTTTTTTGATGAATTGCTTCTATAAATATTGCATTTGATACCCTTTCGGGTGTGTTGATTTCAATTGTAAAATCATTTATATTTCCTATGATTTTTTTAATTGAATTAATTAAATTTTTTAAATCCAAATCTTCCATTTTCTCACCTATACAAAACCCTACCAAGTCTAACCATATTAGATCCGCATTTTATGGCTAGTTCGAAGTCATCGCTCATACCCATTGAGCAGATTTTTGCGCCATGCGGTCGCAAATTTTCAAAAATTTTGTAAGTGATTTCAAAGCTTTTTTGTATTTCGCGCTCGTCTTCTGAGTGTGCGCCGATACTCATAACACCGCATAAATTTAGATTTTTGCAACTCTCTTTTATCTGCAAAAACTCATCAATCGCGCGCGAAATTTCAAGCCCGCTTTTGCTACTTTCGCCAGCGGAGTTTATCTCTAAAAGCGTATCTAGCGTGAAATTTAGCCGTTTATTTACAGCAGTAGCAAGCTCATAAGAGTTGCAGCTTTGCCACAAGCACGGGCGAAGCGAGAGCAAATGATTTATTTTATTGCTTTGAAGCGAGCCGATGAAGTGCCATTTTAGGGGCAGGTCTCTTAAAATTTCGCATTTTCGCTTCATTTCTTGGACGCGGTTTTCGCCAAATTCGATTTGCCCCTGCGAGTAGAGATTTTCCACCGCGTCAGTATCTACATTTTTGCTCACAGCGATTAGACGCACGCTCTGCACGCCTGATGAAATTTTTGCGCTGTCTATGCGCTCTAAAATTTGCGCTAGATTCATTGATAAAATCCTAGCATGCGCGCGAAGTCATTTACTATCGTAAAAATCATTAGCATTGCCAAAATCGCGATTCCAGCGTAGCTAGCGCCGATGAAAACCTTTTCTGGCACTGGGCGACGAAACACAAGCTCGATTAGGTTAAACAAAATATGTCCGCCATCAAGAGCTGGGATTGGGAAGAGATTTATTATGCCTAAATTCACAGAAATCAGCGCGACAAGGAGCAAAACTACCGAAGCTCCGTAGCTTACGGCCTTAGTCGTGATATCGGTGATAGCGACGATTCCGCCCATTTCTTTGGGAGAAACGACGCCTGAGACGAGCTTTTCGAGCCCAACTAAGATGATTTTGCTCGATTGGATTGTCTCATCTAGCGCGAAGCCAAGCGAGCTAGCGCCCGTGTGATAGAGCGTGATATATTTGGGCTTGTTGCCTGGTGAAATTCCGATTAGCGGGGTTTGGATACGCTCTCGCCAAATGTTTAGTTTCTCGCCCATTTTTGGGGTTAAATTTAGGTTTTTGATTTCGCCTGCGCGCTTGATTTGCAGGTTTAAATCCCCAGCTACGACATTTTTGGAGATATCGTTCCACTCCCTGATTTGCGCGCCATTTATTGATAAAATTTCATCGCCGACCATGATTCCAGCACTTTGTGCGGCTGAGTTTTCGCTCACTGCGCCTACGATTGGCGCGATACGCTCTACGCCGATGTAGCCTAGACTAATGTAGATTAAAAACGCCAAAATTATATTAAACGCAGGCCCAGCCACAAGTATGGCAATGCGCGCTAGCGGGCCTTTGGTGTTGTAGCTATCGGGGTCGAAATTTTTCGCACTTGGGTCTAAATCCTCTTGACCTTTTAGGCTGACATATCCGCCAAGCGGGATTGCGCTTATGCAATATTGTGTCGCGCCGATTTGTTTGGTGTAAATTTTCTCGCCAAAGCCAACGCTAAATACATTTACGCCCACGCCAAGCAGGCGTGCAACGCTAAAATGGCCAAGCTCGTGGAAAAATATCAAAAAGCTAATGGCTAAAATCGTTACAAAAAAATGCAACCCGTAAAAATACAATCCACAAAGCAAAATTCCTATGGTTAAAAGTATGCTTTTCAAACATCACTCCGTTGCTTTTGCATTTTTTTTGTGATTTTTAGCATAAGCTAAAATGTATTCTAGTCCCGAATACAGCGTAAGTGCCACTGCGAGCCATAGCAAGAAATTTCCGCCACTCCACTGCATTGTCAAAAATCCTATGGCAAACATTTGCGACACCGTTTTTACCTTGCCCGCCATTGAGGCTGAGACGCTGATATTTTCGCTGACCATAACCGTGCGAAAACCCGTGATAAAAAACTCGCGGATTAGGATTAGATACACAGCCCATGGGCTCGCTCTATCAATATACATAAGCCCTAAAAATCCAGCTAAGGTTAGCATTTTATCAGCCAGAGGATCGATGATACCGCCAAATTTGGTGATTTGATTCCAGCTTCTAGCTATAAATCCGTCGAAAAAGTCCGTCACAGAGGCGATTACGAAGGTTAGGGCGGCGAAGTAGTTTATCCAGCTGACATGCACCGCGCCAACCATACCGCTACTATCGGCATTGCCAGCAAGCAAAATGAGATAAAAAAACAAAGGCGCCAGTAAAACCCTAAAAATTGCTAATATATTTGGTAAATTCCACATATTTTTTCCAAATTTTATTTAAAAGTCGTTCCGCCATCGACGATAAATGTATGACCTGTAACCCAACTAGCCTTGCTCGAACACAAAAATAGGCACGCACCTGCTAAATCTGTCGGCTGTCCCATGCGATTAAGCGGGCTTAGTTCGGCTGTTTTGTCGCGCACTTCTTCATAATTCGTAAAAGCTCTTAGCGCGTCTGTTTCGATTGGTCCGCCACTTACGACATTTACGCGGATATTTTTCTCGCCAAGCTCGGTTGCAGCGTATCTTGCCATAGCCTCAACTGCCGCTTTTGCAGTGCCGTGTCCTGAGTAATGCTCGATATAGACTAAATTTCCAGTCGAACTTAGGCTGATTATACTGCCGCCGCCTACCTTTTCCATGCGTTTGGCTGCTTCTTGTGAGCCCACGACAAAGGCATTTACGGTCGCGGTAAAGATATTGTTAATCCCGCGTGGTTTTAGCTTCATAAATTTAGTGTATCCACCAGCCACCGCGCGACCCGAAATAATGGCATTTGAGATGAAAAAATCCACTCTATCAAAATCCGCATCGATCTTTTCAAATAGCTCTTTGTAGGTCTCTGGCTCTAAGATATTTAAGCCGTACGCCCTTGCTTTTATGCCAAATTCCTTCTCTAACTCCGCTGCTTGGGTTTTGGCTAACTCTTCGTTTGAGTTGTAGGTAAAGGCGACATTTACGCCAACTTTGGCGAATTCCAAAACAATCGCGCGACCGATTCCGCGCGTTCCACCGCTGATTACTAGGGTTTTTCCTTTAAATTCGTTGATAGTTTCTATCATTAAAATCCTTTGATATTGTATTGTTTCATAACAGCTTCAATTTTAGCTAAATTTTCCTTGCTAGGCTCGCAAAGTGGCAAACGATACTCCAAAGTTGGCATTAGCCCAGCGATATACATTGCCGCTTTTATCGGGATTGGGTTGCTTTCGCAAAAGAGAATTTTGTTTATAGCATACAAATCATCATTAATCTCTTTTGCCTTGATATAATCGCTATTTAGTCCGAAATTTACGAGCTTTGAAATATAATCAGGCAATAAATTTGCAGTTACTGAGATGACGCCCTTTCCGCCGTTTGATAGGATAGGGTAGTTTATCGCATCCTCGCCACTAATCACGCTTAGTTTCGGCTCGTGCGCTAGCAAATCCACGCATTTATCGATACTGCCACTTGCCTCTTTTACGCCGTAAATGTTGTCGCAATCGTTAAAAAGCTTGATTATGGTTTCTGTGTCGATATTACACCCTGTTCTACCCGGGACATTGTATAAAAGCACCGGAATTTCGATAGAGTTTGCAATCTCTTTGTAGTGCAGATACAAGCCTTTTTGAGTCGGTTTGTTGTAGTATGGCGCGACAGAGAGTATTCCATCAGCCCCATGCGCTTGCGCAAATTTAGCTAAATCCACAGCCTCGTGCGTGGCGTTTGAGCCGGCACCCGCTAGGACTTTGACGCCTGTGTTTTTGCAGGTATCGACTGCGATTTCTATGCAGACTTTGTGCTCATCGTGGGTCAATGTGGCGCTCTCGCCTGTGGTGCCGACAGGGACTAGGACATTTATACCGTTATCGATTTGGCGTTTTATGAGTTTGGCGTAGGTTTGCTCGTCAAGTTTGCCATCTTTAAACGGCGTGATTAATGCGGTCATTGAACCGATAATTACATTTTTATTCATCGTCTTCCTTTCGTAAAATCAATGTGGTTGAATTTTTAAATTTGAGATATTTTTTCATAGTTTCGTTTAAATTTTGCGCTGAGATGTTTTCGATATCGCTTTGGAGTCTAAACAGCGCGTCCAAATCACCTCTGATGATATATGAGCCATAAATGCTAGCCACCTTGCTAGCGCTATCCATGGAGTAAATTAGGCTTGATTTGGCTGAATTTTTGAGTTTTGTGATTTCATCATCGCTAATTTGAGAATTTTTGGCATTTTCTAGGATAGCAAAAATTTCATCTCTTAGCCTCTCGCCAGCGACCCCAGCGTTGCAAACGCCGAAAATTATCATTAAATTTTCATGTTTGCTGGCTAGATTATAGACATCGATTTGGTTGGCTAGCTTTTTCTCATCGACTAAAATTCGTTGCAAAAGCGAGCTTTTCATACCGCCAAGATAGTCGCAAAGAGCGTTTATGCTGGCTGCGTCAGCGTGGTTAAATGGCGGGATTTTAAAGGCGGTTGCCACGATTTGGACATGAGAGTCTTTGTGTATGAGATTAAATCTAGCGCCGTCTTGCTCTGGTTCTGGCGCGCAAACATGCGATTTTTCGCAGCGATTTTTGATATGCGAAAAGCTCTTTTTGGCTAGCTCAAACGCGCTTTTTTCGTCGATATCGCCACTGATTAGCAGTGCTGCGTTGTTTGGATTATAAAATTTAGCGTGAAATTCCCTGATATCCTCGATTTTCCAGCCCTCTATATCGCTTCTAAATCCAATCGGCGTCCAGTGATATGGGTGATAAACAAAGGCGCTGTTATACAGCCTAAAAAACAGATACCCGAACGGATCGTTATCCGTGCGCCAAAGCCTCTCTTCTAAAACCACATTTCGCTCTGGCAAAAACTCGCTCTCTTCGAGTTTTAAATTTTCCATAATATCTGCGTATAAATCGAGGCAGGTGGCTAGATTTGAGCGCTCGCATTTGATGAAATAGTGCGTGAAATCAAAGCCTGTGCTTGCGTTATTCACGCCACCAAAACCTTTTACAATGGCGTCAAATTCGCCAGCTTTGCGATTTTTTGTGGATTTGAAATTTAGGTGTTCGAGCATGTGGGCTATGCCACTTTTGCCCATGACTTCGTCCTTTGAGCCCACATCGTAAAATAGATCGACGCTGATGACATCGCTACCTAAATTTACCGGTATGTGATAGACGGCTAAGCCGTTTTCTAGCGTGATTTTATTGAATTTTGCAAACATAAAAACCTCATTTTTTTAAATTTAAACCGATTGCTTCTGTGATATTTGAAAGGCCGTCTTGGCGCAAGAGTGAAGCTAACTCGGAGTTGATATTATAGGCTATTTTAGGGCCTTTGAAAATAAAACTTGTGAAAATTTGCACTAGGCTCGCGCCGTCTTTTATGCGGGTGTAGGCCTCTTTACCGTCGCTGATACCACCACAGCTAATCAGCACTGCTTTGCCAAATAGCTCGCTAGATACTGCGCGGAAAAGTTCGCGCGATTTTTGCGTGATCAACCTGCCGCTAATTCCGCCAAAATCCCTTGCTTTGGGCGTTAGCGAGTAATCAATGCTAGTATTATTTACTAGCAAGGCATCTGCCCCAGCTTCCACGGCGCACGAGCATAGCGACACGGCCTTTTGCGCGCTCATATCGGGGGCGATTTTTAGGATAATTGGTTTTTTGGTAATCTCTCTCATCATAGATAAAATTTCTTTTATGAAACTCTCATCTTGCAAAGCGCGCAAATTTGGCGTATTTGGCGAGCTAATATTGATTTCGAAAATATCGCAAAGCCCCTCAAATTTGCGAGTTAAAATTTCATAATCGCTTAGAGCGTTTTCGTTTGGCGTGATTTTGTTTTTGCCAATGTTTGCGACAAGCGGAAATTTGGCTGGATAAATTTTGCGCACGCGCTCTGCGATAGCCTCGGCACCCTCGTTGTTAAAGCCCATTGCGTTTTGGATACTTTCTTCTTCGATTAGGCGAAAAAGGCGCGGTTTGGCGTTGCCTGGTTGGGGTTTTGGCGTAAATGTCCCAAACTCAGCGTGTCCGAATCCAAGGGCGTAAAGTGGGGCTAGCATGGTTGCGTTTTTGTCAAATCCACCGGCGATTCCGAGCGGATTTTCGAAATTTAACCTCCAGATTTTTTGATTTAGAATTTCATCTTTGTAAGTTGTATTTTTGGCTAAAATTTCCAGTCCAAACGGAACTGCGCTTAGTGTGCGAAGCCCCAATTCTGCGATATGATGTGCAGTTTCTGGCTGAAATTTAAAAAATATTTTTTTTAGCGTGTTGTAATCCATAAAATTCCTTTTCAAAACTCATCATTTTAGCGAAATTTGAATTAATAATTCTTTATATTTTTAGCCAAATTTGTGTAGTTTTGATTGTTTTGAAATGCGAAGCATTTCAGTAAAATAAAACCAGCTAAATTTAGAAAAACAAAGTTTTTCTAAATTTAGCCACTTCTAAGGTTTTACAGGGGTGGGGGTTGGTAAGGGGGAGGGTAGCGTCTCCTAAAAAGCGCGCCCTCCCCCTTACAGAGAATTTCATGGCACAGGTTAAATTCTCAAAATCGTTCAATGCTAAATTCGGGTTGAATTTTGCTTTAAATTTTGCTGGATTGACTTCGCCTATGGCTCGTCCAAATGTCCCTTCGCTTCGCTTGGGTCGCTACGCTCATTTTGCTTCGGCGATAAATCGCCTCGCAATGACAATGGCGAGTATATTGTGGGGCAGTATTTCACAATGGCAAATCAAACGGATACGCCAAGAGCGGCAAAAGCCTAAAATCACTCTTTATTACAAAACGCAAAAACGAGCGTGCCTAGCGGGATTACGCTTACGCCAAGCATTAGTGCAAGCGGGTTTAAAAGTCCAAATTTAGCCAAAAGCCAAATTCCAAAAATTAGCGCAGCGTAAGATAAAATTTTAAATGGCGAAAAAAATGCGGTGGCAAAATTTGATTTGACCGCGCTTTTTTTGGGCTCGGCTAAATTTTCATCATCAAATTCATCATTAGCGATTTTATCGTATTTGCCAGAGCGAATTTCATCTTCGAGGCGCAGCGCGTAGGCTCTGTGCGAAAAAAACACAACCGCAAGCGAGCAGAAAAATCCGAGTTGCGAACTAGCGAAAAATGGGGCAAAATTCGCCCCAAAAGCGCAAAGTAAGCCCCCAAGCGAAAGGACTAGAAAATCAAAAATCAAGTAGATTTTTAAAATTTCTTTTTTCACTCTTTTTCGTCCCAATCATCATCGTCGAAATTCTCTTTTGCAGCCTTGTATTTGGGATCGTCTTCTAGCTCTTTGAGGCTTTCGTTTAGCCCCTTAAACGCCTTATAGACATTTAAAAACGCCGCAGCTATACCAAAGCACACGCAAACCCAAAATACGATTAATGAGCCGGTTAGAGATTTGAGCCACAGCCCAAGTCCCACGCCAATGGCGATTGCGACGACTATCGAAATCCCAAGGCTCACATCGTATGCGACCGGGACGACCTTGTGCAGGTTTTTTGTGTATTTCATAACCTCGCCTTAAATTTCAAAATTTACAAATTTGCCATTGCTTCATCGGCCATTTTTATGGCAAAATCTATATCTTTTTTGCTCATTGCCTCGCAAATAAAGCCAGTTTCGAACTGACTTGGCGCCAAAAATACGCCCCGTTTTATCATTTCGCGGTGAAATTTCGCAAAACGCTTAGTGTCAGATTTGAGCGCGTCATCGTAGTTATTCACCTCATTTTCGTTGAAAAAATACCCAAACATACTTCCTACGCAGGCTGTTTGAAGCGCGATACCATGCTTTTTGGCGGCTTTGCTAAGGCCGTTTATGAAGCGTTTGGCGAGTGAATTTAAATCTTTGTATAAATTTTTCTTAGCATAAATTTTGCTCAAACTTGCAATTCCAGCCGCCATCGCCACTGGGTTTCCACTTAGCGTGCCTGCTTGATAAACACCGCCAAGAGGGCTGATTAGATCCATGATTTCAGATTTTCCTGCAAAGGCTGCCACGCTCATACCGCCACCGATTACCTTGCCAAAGGTTACGATATCGCCCTCTATGCCATACACATCGTAGCTTCCGCGCGCACTAGCGCGAAATCCGCTCATTACCTCGTCCATGATTAGCACGATTTTTTTCTCGTCGCAAATTTTGCGAAGTTCGCTTAAAAATTCGGCTTTTGCAGGCACCAAGCCCATATTTCCAGCGATTGGTTCGATGATTATGGTGCCGATATCATTGGCTTTGACAATCGCTTTGACGCTTTGGATATCGTTATAAACAGCGACAAATGTGTTTTTGGCGATATCTTCTGGCACGCCAGCACTGCTTGAATACCCAAATGTAGTAGCCCCTGAACCCGCCTTGACCAAAAGCGAGTCGCTGTGTCCGTGGTAGCAACCAGCGAATTTTATTATGCCGTCTTTTCCGCTGTAAGCGCGCGCTAGGCGGATTGCGCTCATTGTGGCCTCTGTGCCACTGCTAGTGAAGCGAATTTTATCCAAAAATGGAAATTTATCTAAAACAAGCTTAGCAAGTTTCGTTTCTAGTGGGCTTGGTGCGCCAAAACTTAGTCCAAATTTCGCCGCATCGCAAACCGCTTTTTGGATATCTTTATCGGCATGTCCGAAAATCAGCGGACCCCAACTTTGCACGAAATCAAGGTATTTTCTGCCCTCGACATCGTAGATATATGCGCCTTTGCCCTTTTTTACCATAAATGGCTCACCGCCTACGCTTCCAAATGCGCGAACAGGCGAATCAACGCCACCTGGGATAAATTTCATAGCCTTTGCAAATTCAGTTTTGTTTGTCATTTTCGTCCTTTTTTTGAGTTTGATTTTTGGCTTTTAAATATTTATAAATAATGATAATTTCGTCTTTTGTAAGAAAATAGCTTGGCATAATGTCCTTGCTAGCGCCGATTCCGTCGGCTAATTCTTGCAGTGAAAGGGTGTTGATTTTGGGTGCGAAAAGGGATTTTTCGTAGTAAGTTTCGTTCGAGCGGTTAAATTCCTCATATTTTGCGATGAGCTGTCCCTCGCCACGCTCGCCATGGCACTTATCGCAGCCGATTCCACGGGGATTTTGGTAGAGCATAGCTCCGTATTCTTCATCTGTGATGAAGCTCTCTGCACACAAACAAACACCAAAAAATGCTAGTAAAAATATTAAATTTCGCATAAACTCACTTTTTAAAAAATTTTGCAATCATATATCAAATCGCCTTAAAATTTAGAGTAAAATTTCACTCATATTATCAAAATAAAAGATATTTGTCTCATTTTCTCTGCGGTATTTAAAGGCTAAACCATGCGATTTGGCGATATTATCGACGATGTATAGCCCAAGACCGAAGCTTTGTTTGGCGTTTGAGCCCTTGGAAAATGCCTCTTTGTAATGCTCGAAATCCTGCTCTAACTCTGGCGAATTGCTGATAAAATCAAAGGTTGCTCCGACATTTATGATGACATGGCGGTCGGTGGAGTATTTGATTGCGTTGTCGATTAGATTTTTCACAGCGATTGAAAACAGCTTCAAATCTACATTAAATTTCAAATCCTCTGGCGCATTTATGGTTACTAAATTTTCGCCTATCATTGCGATTTTTAGGGCTTCGTTTATGATTTCTTTGGCTGAGTAAATTCCGCGCTCTCCAAGTGGAATCCCAGAAGTTGCCCTCTCGACTGCGGCAAATTCGTTAATCAAATCTTCGAGCCTTTCAAACACCGATAACAAGCGCTCTTGGTATTTGTTTTTTTCGATCATTTCGACGGTTATGCGGCCTTTGGTAATGGGCGTTTTTAGCTCGTGCATGATATTTCGCAAAAACAGATGGCGCGATTCGTTTAGTTTGTTGATCTGTGTAACTGCGCCGTAAAACGCGCGCGAAACCTCGGAGATTTCGTCTGTGCCTGTGGCGACATTTGCGATATTTAAATCGCCTGTGGCAAATTTATCGATTTGGCGTTTTAGCTTGCGAAGTGGTTTGATTTTGCGTATAATAAAAATGTATGCGAGCAAAATAATCGCCAAAATTCCGCCATAAATCGCCCTAAAAATATCGTAGCGATATGGTTGGTATTCTTTGTCGTTTAAAATTCTAACCTCATTTGCGTGGGTGATTTTGAGGTAGTGCTTGCGGTTATACATTATAATATCAGCCGAGCCGATGTCAGCCGAAATACTATCTAAAATTTCACCATTTTCGGTTAATTGCTTTATAAAATTTTCGTCATTAATGCTAGCAAATTCGAAATTTGCGATTTGTCTTTGGAATTCATTTTGCGAGATGAGCCTACTCATCTGGTATAGGTGCGAGCGCGCGACTATGGAGTATTTTGTGTTTAGCTCTCTGGTGTAGTTTTGTTTATCGTATCCGATGAGCCAAATCAGTGCGAGCGATACGCCAATTGTCGCAAGCGCGAAAATAAATGTAATGGTATAAAAAATCGAAGATCTAAATTTCATATTTAAATTTCAAAATTTATTGCACGAGCTTGTATCCCACGCCCCTGATTGCGTGGATATATTGCGGTGTCTTGGAGGTTTCGCCAAGCTTAACCCTGATACGACCGACGATGACATCTATGCTTTTTGGCGAGGATTCTTCGCTGATTGAGGAGCTGTTGTAAATGAGCTCTTCGCGCGTGATTGCTCCGCCTTCTTTTTTGACTAGATATGAGAGGACATCGTATTCAGCGACCGTCAGCGATAAAGGCTGACCTTTAAAGGTGATAATGTGCGAAAAATCATCTACCACGATGTCTTTGTTGGTTTTTTCACCGGCTTGTTTGATCGAGCCTGTGTTGTAGCGCTCGACATGGCGTTTTATGCGGGCTAGGAGCTCTTGGGGGTTGTATGGTTTTGGTAGATAATCATCTGCGCCGAAATCAAAGGCGTTGATTTTATCGGTCAAATCGTGGCGCGCACTAGAAATGATAATCGGTAAATTCGATGTTTTGCGGATTTCTTTGCAGACTTCAAGCCCGTCCATACCAGGAAGCGTTAGGTCTAAAATCACGAGGTTGAAATTTTCTAATTTAAGCTTCGAAAGTCCGATAAATGGGTCATCTGCGACGGTAATGTCGATTTCGTATTGTTCTAAGTATTCGCTTAAAATTTCAGCCAGCTCCAAATCATCTTCTATCATCAAAATTTTTGTCATATTTTTACCTTAAATTTAAAATTTTGGGCGCATTATATCAAATTTAAGATTATAAAAAATTTTAGCGTCTAAATTTGTGTAAATTTGGGAAAAAATGAAAAATTTATTTTTCAAATAGTGTAAAAATAGGCAAAATTTTGCCAAATTTCGTGAAATTTTGCCAAATTTAGCGAAAAATTCGCAAAATTCTATTGAAATTTTTATCAAAGTATTGTAAAATGGTCGCCGTTACACTTTATCACAAAGGATACTCTATGAAAAAAGCTGATTTTATCAGTATTGTTGCTGAAAAAGCAGGACAAAGCAAAAAAGATACTACAGCAGTAGTAGATAAAGCTCTTGAAACAATTAAAGAGCTATTAGTTAAAGGCGATGAGATTAGTTTCATTGGCTTTGGTTCTTTTAGCATTGCTGAGCGTGCTGCTCGTGAAGGCAAAGTTCCTGGCACAAACAAAACTTACAAATCACCTGCTACAAAAGTAGTTAAATTTAAAGTTGGCAAACAACTTAAAGAGGCTGTTGCTGCTTCAAAAGCTAAAAAGAAAAAATAATTTTTCTTACTCTTTAAGCCCCAAAAATTTGGGGCTTAATTTTATTTTAATCAAATTTTTGTATAATCTCGATTTTTAATTCAAGCCCAGGTGGTGAAATTGGTAGACGCACCAGACTCAAAATCTGGCGGAGGCAACTCCGTGCCGGTTCGATTCCGGCTCTGGGCACCACTAAAATCCTTTAAAATTTTGACTTTTCCCCTAAATTTCAACTTGATATAACATTTTTTATACTATCATACGCGATATTATTTTTACAAAAAGGTGTTTTAGTATGATACACAAAATTCTCATAGCAAATCGCGGTGAAATCGCGGTTAGGGTTATTAGAGCATGTAGAGATTTGCACATAAAAAGTATAGCGATTTACACCGAGCCTGACAAAGACTGCTTGCATGTTAAAATTGCTGATGAGGCCTATGAGGTCGGCACAGAGCCACTTACTGGGTATTTGGACGCCAAAAAAATCGTAGAAATAGCTAAGGCAAGCGGTGCGGACGCTATCCACCCTGGATATGGATTTTTGAGTGAGAATTATGATTTCGCAAAAGAGGTCGAGGACGCTGGGATTATCTTTATCGGTCCAAAACCAGAAGTTATCCGCAAAATGGGTAATAAAAACATCGCTCGCTATTTAATGCGCAAAAATGGTATTCCTATCGTGCCAGGCACCGAAAAATTAAACAACGAATCAATGGAGACTATCAAAGAATACGCCCGCAAAATCGGTTACCCGGTGATTTTGAAATCAAGCGGCGGTGGCGGAGGGCGTGGAATCCGCGAAGTTTGGAGCGAAGAGGATATGGAAGCGGCGTTTGAATCCTGCACCAGAGAGGCGAAGGCGTATTTTAATAATGATGAAGTTTTTATGGAAAAACTCGTCGTCAATCCGCGCCATATCGAGTTTCAAATCATCGGCGATAATTACGGCAACATTATCCACCTTTGCGAGCGCGACTGCTCAATCCAACGCCGTCACCAAAAAATCATCGAAATCGCCCCGTGCCCGTCGATTAGCGAGCATTTGCGCAAAACCATGGGTATCACCGCAGTAGCCGCGGCTAAGGCTGTGAATTACTCAAATGTCGGCACTGTGGAGTTTTTGCTCGATGATTACAACAATTTCTATTTTATGGAGATGAATACCAGAATCCAAGTCGAGCACGGAATCACCGAGGAAATCACCGGTGTGGATATCGTCGTGCGCCAGATCCGTATCGCAAACGGCGAAATTTTAGAGCTCGAACAAAGCGATATCAAACCGCGCGGTTACGCGATCGAGGCGAGAATTACAGCCGAAAATGTATGGAAAAATTTCACCCCAGCGCCTGGCAAAGTCGAGGATTATTACCCAGCTTTAGGACCTAGCGTGCGCGTGGATAGCCATATTTACAAAGGCTATAAAATTCCGCCATTTTACGACTCGCTTTTAGCTAAACTCATTATCAAAACGACAGATTATGACTTGGCGGTAAATAAGCTAGAAAGGGCATTGAAGGAGTTCCGCATAGAGGGTGTGCGCACGATAATCCCATTTTTGCTCTCGATTAGCAAATCGCGTGAGTTTAGACTGGGATTTTTCGATACGAGCTATGTCGAGAAAAATTTGGACAAAATTTTGGCAAACACCAAGGACGATTTCGATACGAAAAAAACCGAAGTCGTCGCCGCAATCGCTTCTGCTATGAGAGAAGCCGAAATTTAGGGAGCGAAAATGGATTTTTTAGAATCGTTAAATAGCATAAAAAAAGATATGATTAAAGAGGAAAAGGCGAAAAATCCACCCAAACCTAAGCCAAAACCAAACCCAAATCGCGATGAATTTAAAGATATTTTCAAAGATGAGGATTTAGGCGATGAGAGCGTAAGTGCGCGCGAAAATCGGCTAAAAGACGAGTTTTTGAAATATATTGAAAACGCAAATATTAGAAAAATTTAATGCTTGAAATTCCATTTTGCACGCTCGATTTTCCCTGCCCGTATTTGCAGGGAAAATCAGCTAGAAATGAATACATTTTTGTCAAAAACGCTTCGTATTCTTATAATTCAAATTTAGTCACTCACGGATACAGACGCTTTGGGAATTACTTCCAAAAGCCCATTTGTGCGGGTTGCGATGAGTGTAAAAGCCTGAGAGTAGATGCGAGAAATTTCAAATTTTCCAAATCGCACCGCAGAGTTTATAAAAAAAACGAAAAAACCACGCTTAGCTTTTCAGCGCCGATTTTAGACGGCGAGCATTTGGAACTTTTCGAAATTTATCACAACTATATGAGCGAAAAAAAGGGCTGGCCGCGCCAAAATATCACGCCTGAGAAATACTATGAAATTTATGTGGAGGGATATGGAAATTTCGGCAAGGAAATTTCGTATTACGATGAGTTTGACAGGCTGATTTGCGTCGATTTGATCGACATTGTCGAAGACGGGATAAGCTCGATTTATTGCTATTACGACCCATACAGAAGCGATCTTAGCCTTGGGAAATTTTCACTTTTAAAACAGATTGAAATCGCGAAAAAATTTAATCTGCGCTGGATATATTTGGGTTATGCAGTGCGTGAGTGCGCGAGCCTAAAATACAAATTTGACTACCAGCCATATCAAATTTTATCTAGCTATACAGACCCACATGAGCCAAGTTTATGGGAGTAGAAGAGGGCAAATTTTGCTATACTTTATCATTTTTAAAATTTTAAATTGATATGGCTTTTGATAATAATTGTTAAATATTTAGTTTAAATTTATTAAATTTTTGATAATATCTATCTTTTATTTTAATAATGGATATTATCATCGTGTTAAAAACTAGTAATCTAAATTACCAAATACAAAATAAAAAAATTTTAAATAATATAAATTTAGAGTTTGCAAAGGGCGAATTTTACGCTCTCGTGGGGCACAATGGCTCTGGCAAATCTACGCTTATCAAACTTTTAGCCGCACAAATCAAAAATCAAAGTGGCGAAATTTCGCTAAATGGCAAAAAAATCGAAGATTACGCAAAAAAAGAATTTGCCAAAAGTGTTGCTTATTTGCCCCAAATTTTACCAGACGCTTCTCATTTGACGGGCTTGGAGCTAGTTATGGCGGGCAGATATGCGCACGGGGGCAGGTATTTTACAGACAAAGAAAACGACGCTAAAATCGCTACCGAGTGCCTAGAAATCACAAATACGCTCAAATTCAAAGACCAGATCGTCTCCACACTAAGTGGCGGCGAGAAATCGCGCATTTTCTTAGCCATGCTACTCGCGCAAGAAAGCGATTTTTTGCTACTTGACGAGCCATTAGCGCCCCTAGATATCGCGCACCAGCTAAGCGTCATGGCGCTAATCAAAAAAATGGCAAAAGAGCTTGGTAAATGCGTCATCATCGTGATTCACGACATAAATTTAGCCTGTTCGCACTGCGATAAAATCATCGCGCTAAAAGGTGGCGAGCTGATACTAAACTGCCCATCTAGCGAGGCTATGAGTGCAGAAAAAATCAAAGAAATTTATGGCGTAAATGCCCATATAATCGCGCACCCAAAGACAAATTTATTAACGGCGATGTTTTAATGAGAGCGATTATTTTTTTGCTGATTTTTTGTGGCGCAGTATTTGGCGATACTAAACCGCGTATAATCACGCTAGATTGGGGCGTAGCGGAGATTTTGGAGTTTTTAGAAGTTGATCCAATCGCAATGGCCGAAAAGCAGAGTTTTATGCTCTGGGGTGGTGGGCTAGGTAGTGGCGCAAATACCCTAGACTTGGGGCTTAGAAACCAGCCGAGTTTGGAGATGATAATAGCTTTGAAGCCTGATTTTGTGCTTTTGCCATCGTTTTTTGCGGGGCACGAAAAAACCATTTCAAAATACGCCAAAACCCGTATTATCGATGTTTATAAAGACGGAAATTTGGAAGACAACCTAAATTTGGCTGTTTTGGAAGTGGCGAAAATTTTGGATTGCGAAGAGAGAGCGAAAATTTTACTTGCCAAAAATAACGAATTTTTCGAAAAAAAGAAAAAAGAGCTAGAAAATTTCGCCACACCTGTTTTAGTCGTGCAGTTTATCGATGTGGCTCACATTAGGATTTATGGCGCAAACAGCCTGTATGGCGTGGTTTTATCAAAGCTTGGAGTGCAAAATTTGGCTTCAAGTAATTTATCATATAATCTCTGGGGTATCGCGAGTGCCCATGTAAGCGCACTTTATGAGGTGGAACAGGGTGCAAAGCTCGTCATAATCGAGCCAAACAGGGTTGATATAAACTCGCAAATCGCCTCAAATGGGATTTATAAAAATTTGCAAATTTTGCAAAACCGCGCGCAAATAGAGGCTGTGTGGAGCGCTGGTGCGTGGCTAAGTATGCAAAAATTTGCAAATTTGCTGAGTGAAATTTTGAAAAATGAGACAAATTTGGCGAATTCCAAAATTTCGCAAAATTTAGAAATTTCGCCAAATTCTAAAATTTCGCAAAAGAGCGCAAATGAATAAAACTTTGTTCGTTTTAACGCTCATTTTTGCGATACTCTGCGCCATTTCACTTCTTGGCGCACACGCGAATTTGGGCGAAATTCGCACCCTTGTGGTGCTAAATTCCACCCTGCCACGCATTTTGACGGCTCTTCTTTGCGGTGCGTTGCTTTCGCTTTCATCGCTTTTGCTCTGCGCTATTACGCACAATCCATTAGCGAGTGATAGCACCAGTGGCGTAAGCGCGTCAAGCGCCTTTGGGGTGCTGTTTTTGGGGCTGTTCGCGCCTGCTCTTGGCACCACGCTAAGTGCGTTTGTGGGCGCGCTCATCGGACTTGGGCTTTTGTTTGCGCTCACAAATACGCGCGAGTTTAGCGCATTTAGCGCGACGCTGTGCGGTCTAATCATAGGGCTAGTCTTTGGCGCACTAAGCGCGCTACTTTTGATATTTTTCAAAGATGAAAGTTATTTTATCACGGTTTGGCTAAGTGGCGATTTAGCCCAAAACGGCTACGCAAACCTGCGCACAATGGCGATTTTATCGCTTCCAGCCTTGCTTTTAACTCTTGCTTTTGCGCGTTCGTTTTGGCTCTTTGGGCTTGGCGATAGCACGGCAAAATCGCTTGGGCTAAATGTCGTTTTGGTGCGAATTATAGGCTTTGTGCTGGGTGCGTATTTTACCGCTGTGGCGGTGGCGCATTGTGGGATTATCGCATTTGTGGGACTTGGGGCGAGTTATCTCGCAAATCAGCTGAAATTTAGCTCGTTTGTCAAAAAAGCCCTTTTTTGCGCCATTTTAGGGGCTTTGATTTTAGGCATTTGCGACAGCGGACTTATAATCTTGCAAAATTTAACCCAAATTTCGCTTCCTGCGGGTGCGATTTGCGCATTTTTGGGTGCGCCGATGTTTTTGTGGCTCATACACTGCGCCACAAAGGACGCAAACGCAGGAAACGGCGCCAAAAACGAAATTCACGAAAGGGCGAAGTATTTAAATTTGCCACTTCTTGGCGGAATTTTGGCTGTTTTCGTGGCGTTTTGTCTATTTTATGGCGAATTCTCGCGCGAAATTTTCGCTCTGCGCATAAACCGCGTTTTTACAGCCTTGCTTTGTGGCGGAATTTTGGCTGTTTGTGGCTATATTTTACAGAGTCTAACCCGCAACGACATGGCCTCGCCTGAGCTTCTTGGCATTAGTTCTGGCGTGAGCCTTGGCGTGCTTGTTTCGATGTTTTTCGCACCTGCGCTTGGCTTTGTTTTTGGCGTATTTGGGGCGTTGGTGGTTTTGGGCTTTATTTTGGCGATAAATGCGAGAAGTGGCATGAGTCCAATGCGCGTGATTTTAAGCGCGATTGCGGTGAGTGCCTTTGTGAGCGCGGTGGAGAAAATTTTGCTTTTTAGCGGGGATAGCAGGATTTATGATTTTATCTCATACAGCGCTGGAAGCACCTACGGTGCGAGTTTTTCGCAGGTTTTGCTTTTGGCGATGCTTTGCGCGATTAGCTTTGGCGTGGTGATGAGATTTCAAAGAGAAATTACGATTTTAAGCCTAGGCGATGTGTGCGCTAGTAGCGTGGGCGTGGATATTTTCAAATTTAAAACTATTTTGTTTGTATTTTGCGCCGTGTTGTCGGCTTTTAGCGCACTTTGCGTGGGGCCAGTGAGTTTTGTGGGGCTTATCGCGCCACATTTGGCGAAATTTTTGGGTTTTCGCAAAACGGGCGCTGGGCTCATGGCAAGTGCGCTAATCGGGGCTTTGATAATGAGCGTGGCGGATTTTTTGGGTAGGAATTTGATTTTTCCTTACGAAATACCTTGTGGCGTGGTCGCTACGATAATCGGAAGCCTTTATTTTTTATGGATTGCAAGAAAAATTTAATAAATTTTAATCAAAGGAGCATTTATGCGAAAAATTTTTGGTAGCGCGTTTGCGCTTAGTTTGTGTGCGGCGGCTGTTTTGGCGCAGGAAGTCTCTGAGACGGCAAACGAGGCGCAGGTTTTAGACGAAATCGCCGTGGTAGGCTCGGTAGGCAAGGGTAGTGGCAAGGTCGATTTCATGAGTGCTGGAAGCTCATCTGTAATCGAAAGCAAAAAAGCAATCGAAGAGCGTGGCGCGACACAGCTAGACGAGGCTGTAAAATATGAAGCAGGTTTTATCGGTCAGCCTTATGGCGCGGATTTGGATACTAGCGACTGGCTTAGACTTCGTGGATTTGAAGCGAGTGTGAGCTTGGACGGCGCTAGTGCGTATAAGGGCGGATATTTTGGTATCAGTCCTGATTTATACGGATATGAGAGTATCGAGGTGGTAAAGGGCGCAAACTCGCTACTTTATGGCTCATCATACGCTGGTGGCGTGATAAATCTAGTCTCTAAGCGTCCAACTCTCACCCCACAAGGCGAAATCGGCGCGAAATTTGGCTCAAATCACCTGCGTGGGGTGTTTTTCGATGTCAGCGACGGATTTAGCGAAAATGTGAAATTTCGCATTGTAAGCGATTATGAGAAAAAGCGTGGCGATATAAATTACACATGGAACGAGCATTTTTTCATCGCGCCTTCAATTTTGTTTTTGCTAGGCGATGATACACAACTCACACTTCTATCTAGCTTCACGCATGACGCAGGCACTGGAAGTAATGGGTTTTTCCCTTATGTAGGCACGATGATACCTGGCGCGCAGGGTAAAATTTCGCCAAGTGCAAATTTGGGCGCATTAAACGATAGCCTATCGCGCGATCAAATTTCGGTTGGATATGAGTTAGCGCATAGCTTTAACGACAAGCTAAAATTCGAATCAAGCTATAAATTTAACCGCGAAAACAAAGACCAAATCGGCGCAAGTGTCGAGTATAATATGATAAACGATACCGATATCGCGCAGGATTTGCTCTTTGTCGATGCGAGTGTGAATTCGCATATATTCGATAACCGCATAAGCTACGAAGACGAGTGGGGAAGTGTGAAAAATCGCCTAACTTTGGGCGTGGATTACAGAGATATCCGCGCTAGGGGGCAGTATTTTTACAACTACTTCGTAGGCACTATAAATGTCTATAATCCAGTGCGCACCCGCCTAACGGCAAATCCGGCGTTGTCGTTTTCAAACCCGAATTATGACTTGGATCAAAGTCAGCTTGGGTTTTATTTAAACGATAAAATTGAGCTGTTTGAAAAGCTAAATTTGACCCTTGGAGTGCGCCACGACAAGGCTAAGGCTACGCTAAATGGCGAGAAAAGCTATGATACAAGCGAAACGACATATCAGGCTGGAATTTTATACGCATTTGATAGTGGATTTATGCCGTATTTCAACTACTCTGAGTCTTTTATGCCACAATCCGGCCGCACGAGTTCGGGCGAGTTTTACAAGCCAACCACGGCTAGACAATACGAAGCGGGTGTGAAATATCTGCCAAGCTTCATAGACGGCGAATTTAGCCTAGCGTATTTTGACATAGAGCAGAGAAATGTCCCATACACCGACGGTTCTAGTTTTTCATCTCAGGCTGGAAAGCAGGTAGCCAAAGGCGTGGAGCTTGGCGCAAATGTGAATTTAAGCGAAAATTTAAACCTAATCGCCGCTTACACGCACTACAACGAAGCCAAAATCAATGTCGATGGCTTTGACTACATGACGCCAACGCCGCTAATCCCAAAAGATATGCTCTCTGGCTTTTTGGTTTATTCTATGGATTTAGGTGGCGGACATGGGCTCAAAATGGGCGCTGGCGTGCGCTATGTGGGCAAAAGCAAGAGCGAGAGTAGCGCATGGACATCGCCTCGCCATGACGCTGTGAGTGTGCCATCTCACACACTAATTGACGCTATGGCAGAGTATTCGTATAAGGACTTTTCGCTTCGTCTAAATGCGACAAATATCGCTGATAAGGAGTATGTCGCAGGGTGCAACTACTGGTGCTATTACGGCGAGGGCGCGAAGGTAACACTAACCGCGAAGTATAGTTGGTAAAATTTTACAGGGATTTTAACGCATAAAATTTCGTAAAATTTTAAGTATAATTTTGCGAAATTTTGAATTTTTGCCAAATTTCGTTAGGTTGAAATTTGGCAAATTTTATTAAAATTTTGGGGTTTAAATTTGGTGAAATTTGTCCAAAATTTGTTAAAGTTTATTCGATTTACTCTACGATTTCACTATCAAATTTAAAATTATCGCCTAAATAGTATTTTCGCACATTTTCGTCGTTTGCGACCTGTTTAGCTGTGCCGCTAGTGAGCAACTCGCCGTCTTTGATGACATAAGCTCTATCGCAAATCGCCAAAGTCTCACGGACATTGTGGTCGGTTATCAAAATCCCGATGTCAAGCTCTTTTAGGCTTCGCACGATGTTTTGTATGTCGCTAACTGCGATAGGATCGACACCCGCAAACGGCTCATCAAGCAGTAAAAATTTCGGCGTTATCATTAGACTTCGTGCGATTTCGCAACGCCTTCTTTCGCCACCGCTTAGGCTCACCCCTTTTCGCTCCCTTATCGGCTCGATATTTAGCAAATTTAGCATTTCATCGACTTTTTCTGCTGCGATTTTTTTGTCTTTGTAGGTAATTTCAGCGGCAAGCATTAAATTTTCTTCCACGCTCAAATCCTTAAAAACGCTACTTTCTTGGGGCAGGTATCCGATGCCAAGCTTGGCGCGTTTGTGAAGCGGGACATTGCTGATATCCTTAAAATCGAGCAAAATCTCGCCACTCGTGCTAGAAATCAGCCCGCAAATCATATAAAATGTCGTGGTTTTGCCTGCGCCATTTGGACCTAGCAAGCCCACGACTTCGCCGTTTTCGACCTCTAATGAAACGCCCTTGATTATCGGGGTGCCTTTGATAGTCTTTTTCAAATCTTTTACTTCTAATCTATGCATAAACTACCTCATATTCGCGTTTGTCGCCCATGACCTTGATATTTACCGCGCAACAATCCAGCTCATATTTTTCAATAAATTTTATCAAATTCTCGTCCGCCCACTCGATGATATGAAGCCCGTCTTCGAATAAATTTTCGATTAAGCCATTACTCATCATCGCCTTGCTACCGCCATTATACAAGTCATAGTGGTAAATTTGGCCGTAATTTTGCATGAGTGAAAATGTCGGCGAACTCACAGCGGCTGGATCTATGCCGTGCGATAGCGCGATAGCCTTCGTTAGCGTAGTTTTGCCACTTGCTAGCGTGCCATTTAGCAAAATCACTCCACTGCGTGGCAAAATTTCAGCGATTTGTGAAATTTCACTCTCTCTTAGCGTGAGTTTAAAGCTCTTTGACATATTTTTCTTGCTCACTTTTTGGCGTGTTTTTGGTGGCGGGAAAGCCCAGAACTTGATAGCTTTTATCTTTTTCTAAAAATTTAATGGTGATTATATCGCCGATTTTTAGGATTTTGCTAGCTTTTGCCACTGCGCCGTTGATATAGACTACGCCACTTTTGCACATATCCTCGCTTATGGCGCGCCTTTTTGTGATATTTACTGAATTTAAAAATTTATCTACTCTCATGGGCGGGATTGTAGCCAAATTCGCCTTAAAATTTGGAAATTTAGGCGAATTTAAAATTTTATAATTAATCAAAAATTTTACTACTATAAATTTGTTTTTATCAATTTTGTTAAAATGCATAAAATTCATAAATTTTAAAATTTTAAACGAAAATAAAACAATAAATTCTCGCAAAATTTTTTAATAAATTTTCCTTAAAATTTTATAAAAACTTCGATAAAAACGAAGTATAATCTCTATTACATTTTATTGATAAAAATTTTCAATATATTTTAAGTTGATAATGAATATAATTTTGCCACGATTTTTAAATACAAATTTAACGAAAGGAAATTCCACATGAAAAAGAGCTTTTATCTTTCTATCGTTGTGGCTAGTGTGCTTTTTGGTGTCGAAAACAACGCAACAAACCCCAAGCATAATGCGGTTGAATTCGATGAGATTATCGTTAGTGCGACCTTGACGGAGGTCGAAAATTTAAAATACGCAGGTTCGGTTGGCGTAGTTGGCGAAAAAGAGTTGAAACAAAAATCAAATGTTATCGATTCTATTATGGATATTCCAGGTGTAGATGGTGGTATGGAAATGGGGCGCGAAAGCGGTAGGCAGTTTCAAATCCGTGGATTTGGCTACCAAAGCGAAAATCGTGTTATCATTAAGCAAGATGGCGTTCCAAGAAGCCCAAGTTTGTATTCGAATATGGTTTCAAGTTTTAGAACCGATAGCGATATTTTAAAAAGAGTTGAGGTTACAAAGGGCGCTAGCTCGATTTTGCATGGTTCTGGTGCTATTGGCGGAATTGTAGAAATGAGCACAAAAGATGCTAGGGATTATCTAAGTGAGGGCAAAGAATTTGGTGCTATGCTTGGTGGCAGATTAGAGTCAAATAATATGAAAAGTGGCAGAGCTGCTGTATATGCTGCACCAAAAGATATTCCGGTGGATGTTTTGGTTTATGGCAAAAAAGCATCGTATGGAAATATGAAATTTGCTGATGGTGGTTCAAAATATGCAGATCCGAACGACCCTACCACAAAAAAATCGTTTGATGATGAGGAAATTAGGACTATATTTGCCAAAGTAGGGGCAAATTTAGGTGATAATCATAGATTGCAATTCAGCCTTTTTGACTACAAACTAGACGCTCTTACTACTTGGCAAACACTTTGGAATAATTATGATAGTTTAGATGTCAAGGGAAATTTAGAGCAAAGAGATTATGTTTTTAACTATTTTTACACTCCACAAAATCCATGGATTGATTTGGAATTGACAGCCTACAAAACAGAGTCTAAATACCATAGAATTTACGAAGAAACCGAGGGTTCTGGGGTTTGGAATAGTATGTATAATAATGATGAAGAGCGTTGGGGCTTAAATTTAAAAAATGTTTCGCGTTTCGAAACTGGTATTATAAATCACAATCTTGTGACTGGATTTGACTATCAAAACAGAGAAGAGGATGCTTTAATGGCGGTTGATGGCGTCTCTACTATGGATTTTTTCTCTCATCCAAATAAATGGCAAGATTTCGGAATTTATCTGCAAGACATTATGCAAATTGGAAATTTTGAGCTTACATTTGGCGGACGATATGATAAATTTAAACGCGAAGTAGGTGTAAATGACGCCGAATTTAGCGACGATAGATTTTCGCCAAGAGTTGCGCTAAGCTATACTTTTTTTGACAAATTTACTCTTCTTGCAGGATATAGTGAGAGTTTTAGAGCGCCAACTCCACATGAGACTTCGCAGGCTGGTTCGATAAATAGGATGTATTATTACATACCAAATCCTGATTTAAAATCAGAGGTTGCAAAAGAGTATGAAATTGGATTTAGCTTTGCAGATGATACTATTTTTAGCGATAATGATAAATTTAGCTTCAAAGGCGTTTATTTTAACGGAAAAATCGAAGATATGATTAATATTGCAAAAAGACCAGATTTAGGAACACCACCGATTAGTGGGCTTAATCCGGCAGGAACTGGATCTCAAGAATATGGACAGTATCAAAATGTCGAAGAGGCAAAAAGACATGGTTTTGAGCTTAGTGCAAACTATGAAATAAACGGATTTAAATTTGGCGCAGGTTACGAACACCTAAAAATTTATGATAGCAAAACAAAAGAGCCTATTACAAACGGCAGACACGCCGATAAACTTATGGCAAGTTTTGGTTACAAACCACTTTCGAATTTGAGTTTGGATTTAAAAATTAGCCATTGGTTTTCGCCTGAAATTTACGGAGATGGTATTTATAGTGTAAATTCAAGGACGGGTGAAGTTACGCATTATGTCGATAAGGACTTTACGATTGCTGATTTTAAGGGCGAATACAAAATAGAAAAAAGCGAAGTTTTGCCTTTTTTAGATGGCGCGACAGTTGGTTTTGGTGTAAATAATATCTTTGATAAACCATACATTAACGCAAATAGAACCAGAGAAACTACTGCGGTAGGTCGTGGGCGAAATTTCTGGGTAGATTTAGAAGTTAAATTTTAAAATTTTCATTGAACTCCTTTTTGCGAATTTGGGTAAATTTCACCCAAATTCGCTATTTTTTTTACTCTAAATTTGGCTTATACCCGATATTTTCCTCAAATTCTTTAAGCCTCATGTGGATTGATCTTAGCTCTGTGATTGTCGTCCAGTTATTCGTAAATACGCTAAAACTCACGCGCACTTTATTAAACGCGTTTGCCGTTTGGATCAGCACGCCAAGCGTGATTGCCTTGGTAAAAAGCCCTGGACCCATGATGAGGTAAGGCACCATGACTAGGATTTGTGAGTATGTATTTAGCCACGCATCGAAATACAAATAGTGCAAAAACAGCTTGTGGTAGTTAAATTTAAGCTTGTCAAAAAGCGAAATAATCTTTGTCTCGCTGCCGTAGTTTTGCTTATCTTCTTCGGCGAATACTAGCTCTTTTCGAAAGGCTGCTTCGACCTTTTGGTTGTTGTATTCTAGGCGTGGCAAATACCTGCCCACAAACCACGAAACCCCAAGCCCTCCGATACTAACGATTAGCGCAATCCAAACAAGCCCGCCTGGGATATTTTCGAGTATTGGTACTTTGACCCCTGAGCTTAAATTCCACAAAATCGGTATGAAGGCAAAGAGCGTCATAAAGGCATAGACGATACGCATGCCGACATCTTCGAGCGTTTTGGTGAAACGATAAATATCCTCTTGGATACGCTGTGAGCTACCCTCGATATCGCGCTCTACCTTGCGCCAAAAGCCGATATATGCAAATGTCATCGCCTCACGCCATTTTAGCACCCATACACGCGTGATATATCGCTCAGCAACCACCGATAGCACGAACCAAACAGCAATCCAGATAAAAAGCAAAATTTGCTGGTAAAATTCATCGATTGTGTGCTTGTCTATCTCGCCACCCATATCGTAAAATGTCCGATACCACTCGTTAAATTTTACATTTAAAATGGTTTGAAACAAATTTATACCTAGTATGCAAAACATACCGCCCCACGCCAAAATTCGCCATTTTTTGCTTTTGAAAAATGATGAAAACATTATCTACCTTTATTGAAAGTTTATTTCAAAATCAATTTTAGCAAATTTGATATTAATTTTTATTTTAACGCCTTAAAATTTTGCAAATTTCCCAAATTTCGCAAATTTCAGAACTTTTAAACCAAAATTTAGCTAAAATCCTTGCCGTTATTTTCAAATCAAAGGAGTGGTTATGCAAAAAAGCGTAAAAAAGGTAGTTCTGGCGTATTCTGGCGGACTTGATACGAGTATTATTTTAAAATGGCTTGGCGATAATTATGGCTGCGAAGTGGTAACTTTCACCGCTGATATCGGTCAAAACGAAGACCTAGCCCCAATCAAAGACAAGGCCCTAAAACTAGGCATTAAACCAGAAAATATTTTTATTGAAGATTTGAGAGAAGAGTTTGTAAAAGAGTATGTTTTCCCTATGTTTCGCGCAAATGCAGTCTATGAGGGCGAGTATTTGCTAGGCACAAGTATCGCTAGACCGCTAATTGCGAAAAAAATGGTTGAAATCGCGCAAAAAACAGGTGCAGACGCTGTTAGCCACGGCGCTACTGGCAAAGGAAACGATCAAGTTCGCTTCGAGCTTGGTGCATACGCATTGCAACCTGATATCAAAGTCATCGCTCCATGGCGCGAGTGGGATTTAAACAGCCGCGAAAAGCTTTTAGCTTACGCGCAAAAGCATGGTATTGATATCACCAAAAAACCAGGCAAATCACCATATTCAATGGACGCAAATTTACTTCATATCTCTTATGAGGGCTTGGTGCTAGAAGATCCAAACCACGCACCAGAAGATGATATGTGGAGATGGAGCAATGATCCTAAAAACGCCCCAGATGAGAGCGAAATCATCGAAATCGAGTATGCTAACGGCAATCCAATCGCGCTAAATGGCAAAAAACTAAAAGCGCATGAAATTTTACACGAATTAAACAATCTCGGCGCTAAACACGGTATCGGCAGACTTGATCTAGTCGAAAATCGCTATGTCGGTATGAAAAGTAGAGGTTGCTACGAAACCCCAGGTGGCACAATCCTTCTCAAAGCCCACCGCGCGATAGAGAGCCTCACGCTAGATCGTGGCGCAGCGCACCTAAAAGACGAGCTTATGCCAAAATACGCTGAGCTAATCTACAACGGCTTTTGGTTTAGCCCAGAGCGAATCATGCTTCAAAGCCTAATTGATAAATCACAAGAGTGCGTAAATGGTGTAGTTCGCATAGAGCTATACAAAGGAAATGTGATTGTAAGAGGCAGAGAGAGCAAAGATAGCTTGTTTAATGTTGAATTTAGCACATTTGAAGAAGACGCTGTATTTAACCAAAAAGACGCAGACGGCTTTATCAAGCTAAATGCGCTTAGATTTATTATCGCAGGAAAAAGCGGTCGAAAATTTTAAAATTTAAAAGGAAATTTAATGAAAGTTTTACTTATAAAAGATGTCAAAGGGCTAGGAAAAGCCGGTGAAATCAAAGAAGTAAAAGACGGATATGGAAATAATTTTTTGATAGGAAAGGGCTTTGCGCTAGCTGCGACTAACGAGGTTTTGCGTAAATACGAGGCTGGCAAACGCAAAGAAGCAGAGCTAGAAAAAGAGGAAATCGACAAAACTACCGAGCTTAAAGAGGCGTTAAAAAATGTCCGATTAAAAATCGCAAAACAAGCAGGTGCAAATGGCGCACTTTTTGGCTCAGTTACAAAAGAAGAGATCGCAACTGCGCTAAAAGAGCAAAAGAATTTCGATATAGATAAAAAGGTCTTGGAAGTAGAAAATATAAAAAGTGTCGGAATTTACGATGTTTCGGCGAAATTTAAACACGGTATTGTGGCGAAATTTGAAATAGAAGTGGTAGCAGAGTAATGTTTGAAGCAACTACGATTTTAGCTTACAAAGGCAAAAGTGGCTCGGTTATCGGCGGAGACGGACAAGTTACATTTGGTAATACTGTCCTCAAAGGCAATGCGACTAAAATTCGCAAAATAGGCAAAGACGGAAGCGTGCTAGCTGGATTTGCAGGAAGCACAGCTGATGCGTTTAATCTCTTTGATATGTTTGAAAAATGCCTTGATAACGCAAAGGGCGAACTTTTGAAAGCTGTGGTGGAATTTAGCAAAGAGTGGCGCAAGGATAAATATTTGCGCAAACTCGAAGCCATGATGCTTGTAGTGGATAGAAAAAATATATTTTTGCTAAGTGGCACGGGCGATGTCGTCGAGCCAGACGACGGTCGCCTAGCGGCCATTGGAAGTGGCGGAAACTACGCACTAAGCGCAGCTAGGGCATTGGATAGGTTTGGAATTTTAAGCGAAGAGGATTTGGTAAAAGAGAGCCTAAAAATAGCTGGTGAAATTTGCATTTACACAAACGAAAACATTAAAACTTACGCAATCTGGGACGATAAATAGATGATGACACCAAAGGAAATTGTTAAAAATTTAGATGATTATGTAATCGGACAAAAGGACGCCAAGCGCACGATAGCGGTCGCACTTCGCAATCGCTATCGCCGTATGAGATTAAGCGATGATATGAGAGGCGAAGTTACCCCGAAAAATATCCTTATGATAGGCTCTACCGGCGTGGGAAAAACAGAAATCGCGCGAAGATTATCAAAAATGTTTGGTTTGCCATTTATCAAAGTGGAGGCTAGTAAATACACAGAAGTGGGCTTTGTGGGGCGAGATGTGGAGTCTATGGTGCGAGATTTAGCAGCTGCGGCTGTAAATTTAGTCAGAAATGAAGAATTTGAAAAAAACAAAGACAAAATCGACGAGTATATCGAGCAAAAAATTTTAGAAAAGCTTATGCCGCCATTGCCTCGCGGGGCTAGTGAAGAGAAAAACGCAGAGTATGCCAAAAGCTACGAAAAAATGCGTGAAAAACTGCTTAGCGGGAGTTTGGACGAGAAATTAATCGAAATCGAAATCAGCGAAAATACGCTAGAATCAAATTCAAATTTACCGCCAGAAATGGCAAATATGCAAGAAAATTTCATTAAAGTCATCGGCATAGCGACGAAAAAAACAAAAAAAGAGCTCAAAATCAAAGACGCCAAAGTCGCCCTTAAAAACGAAGCTAGCGAGAAAATTTTGGATATGGAAAGCGTCAAGGCAGAGGCGATGAGACGGGCTAGGGAAGAGGGCATTATCTTTATCGATGAGATTGATAAGGTAGCCGTTAGCTCTAACGGCTCGCGCCAAGATCCGAGCAAAGAGGGCGTTCAGCGCGATTTGCTTCCGATTGTGGAAGGTTCGAGCGTGAGCACGAAATTTGGCAATTTAGACACCGATCACATTTTATTTATCGCTGCCGGGGCGTTTCACATAAGCAAACCAAGCGATTTGATCCCAGAGCTTCAAGGCAGATTTCCGCTTCGCGTGGAGCTTGAAAGCTTAGATGAAAACGCGCTTTACGAAATTTTAACCAAGCCAAAAAATTCGCTCTTGAAGCAATACTGCGCGCTTTTAGCAACCGAGGGCGTGGAGTTAGAATTTAGCGAAAGTGGCATAAAAGCACTCGCCAAATACGCCGCTCAGGCAAACGCTCAGGTCGAAGACATCGGCGCTAGACGGCTTCATACCATAATGGAAAAGGTGCTAGAAGATATCAGCTTCGAAGCCGATGAGCATAGTGGCGAAAAGGTCGTGATTGATGAAAATTTAGTCAGCGAAAAGTTAGGTGTAATCGTTAATAACGACGATTTGGCAAAATATATTCTTTAAATTTTGCGGGAAATTTCAATGAAAAGCGGATTTGTTACACTTATCGGACGCACGAACGCTGGGAAAAGCTCGTTTTTAAACTATCTTTTGGGTGAGCAAATTTCGCTTGTCTCGCACAAAATCAACGCCACACGCCGTAAAATCAACGGCATAGTTATGCATGGAGATGATCAAATTATCTTTGTCGATACCCCAGGACTTCATGAGAGCGAGAAACTGATGAATAAGCTTATGGTCGAAGTGGCGCTCAAAGCCATTGGGGACGGCGATTTGACGCTGTTTTTAGCGCCTGTGCATGATAGCGTGGAGAACTACGCGAAATTTGTCGAGCTAAATCCCACTGCCAAACATATCGTGATTTTGACTAAAATCGATGAAGTAAATGATGAAAAAATCGTTAAAAAACTGCTCGAATATCAAAAATTTCAAGATAAATTTGAAGCCATAATTCCAGTTAGTATCAAAAAAAATATTTACAAACGCCAAATTTTAGATGAAATTTGCAAATTTTTGCCCGAGCATGAGTATTTTTACGATCCTGAAATTTTAAGCACTACAAATGAAAAAGACATTTACCGCGAATTTATCTTGCAATCTATTTTCGAAAATACCAATAGCGAGGTGCCGTATTCGAGCGATGTTTTAATCGAAAAAGTGATAGAAAAGCCAAATTTAATCTCAATTTATGCCCAGATTATTACCGACACAAACTCTCATAAAGAAATTTTAATTGGCAAAAATGGTGAAACAATTAAGAGAATAGGAATTAGAGGAAAAAAAATAATTTCCGCCTTTAAAAACATTAAAATTTACTTAAAGTTAATAGTTTTGGTAAAAAAAGGGTGGAAAAATGATGAAAATGGCGTAAAAAGGCACTTTATCTATTGACATTTCATTTTATTTTTATTATTATTCGTAGATATTTAATTTCATTTAAAGAAGTGGAGTGTTATGGCAAGAAATAGTAAAAATGCTACTTCGGTTGTTGCAATCAACAAAGTCACGCAAACCATATTCGGTCTAAGTGAAAATGAAGTTTTTGAACACGATTTTTCTAAATCAAATCGTGCGAAAGAGACTTACATTTCTTATGTACCTTATAAGGATGTAATGACAACAACAGTCGAAATAAGCAAGACTGTCGCGGATGACGATTTGTTAGACACTATCGTCGTTAAGGTTTATGAGGAGCTAGGTCTTGACACTGCTCTGGATTATAAAATTACATATAGCGAAGTTATCGGTGCTAACAGCGATGATAGAGTATTTAATGTATTCGTCGTCGATAACACAAAATTAACTGCTGAATTTGATGCTATCGCAGCTCGCACAAATTACATCGATTATGTCGCTATGGCACCGTTTCTTTACGAAAATCTCTATGCTCGTGGAATTTTGACAAGAGACGGAATTGATTGTTTTGTTTATCTGCAAAGAGATGACGCGTTTTTGGTCGTCTATCAAAACGGTGAATATTTTCAATCAAGACAGCTTAGATACAATCTCAAATTCTTGCACGACAAATTTTCTGAATTGGTCGGAAATAGAATGGAAGAGGCTGAATTCTTTAAATTACTTGCAACACAAGGTATAAATTTAGAAAATCCAGCTGAGAGAGATTATATGATTCAAATTTTCGATGATATGTTCTACTATATCAACGATGTTTTGAACGGTATATCTAAGGTCTATAATATAAATATTCAAAGTATTTATATCGGCACAGATATCGGCAAAATCCCTGCTATCGAGGTTTTTGTAGAAAACAATCTAAAAATCGACTACAAAGATTTCAATTTTAGCGTAGCGATTAATGCGAAAGATTATCCGCTTACTCAACTAGATACTTTGATGTTTTTAGCCGGACAGCAATACTTGGCTGAGCCAGATGATGATCACAACTACTCACCATTTATGCGCCCACCACCATTAAATCAAAGATATAGCGGTAAATTGATTGGCTATATTTTAGGTGGTTTGTTGCTTGGTGCTGCTTACCCTGCATATCAATTCGGCTATGGTTATTACAACAATATGATAGCTGATGAGAAAACAGTAGAGTATGAGGGGCTAGAATCAGAGCTTGTCCCTGCAAGAGCGCAAGTCAAAGAAGCCAGAGATAAAACTGCCAAAGTCAAAGAGGAATTTGGCGTAAGAAATAAAGAACTAGGCGATCGCAGTAGTTTGATTAACGAAATTTTTAGTAAGAAAAATGAGTATGCTATGAAGGGTATGTCTGTATTTGATCTTACTAATATGATTGTTAAAAATAGAGGAAAATTGGTAAGAATAGGCAACGATGATAGAAATATCACCGTAGAAGTTCATACTAAAAATGACAAGCAAATGACAGAGTTGCTAGAAGATATAAGCCAAAAAGCAAAATATGGCGTATATACTGAAACAATCGTCTTGCAAGGCAAAGATGATAGTGTCGTTTATGATAGTAATATAAGTGTGGAGGTGCGCTAATGAGAAAAAAAGGTTCATTAGATCAAATTGATGAATGGTTTGCAGCCAAAGGAAATAGCGCCAACACATATTTATATATGGGCTTGGCTTTGGCAGCGGTTATTGCTTACTTTGCGTTGAGCACATACTCTGTGCCATATTTAGAAGAGAGTGAAAGCAATTTAGCTAGCGCGACTGATAAATTGGAAAAATCACAAAGAGAGTATGATACTGACTTTAACGGTAATCCTACTGGCAAAGTTGCACAAGAAAGAGCTGTTTTAAAACGCGAAGAGACAAATTTGGAAAATGCTGTTAATAAAATCAACTATTTAGATGTAAAATTGACAGAGATTTCAAAGCTAACATACAATGAGAAAAACTGGGCTACCTTTATGGATAGTTTAACAACACTGGCCGAGAATAATAATATCAAAATTCATAGCATTACTAGCTCTAAAAAAGAGCCTAGTGCTAAAAATGTATTCAAGCCAGAAGCATTGTTGAATATCGATGTTAAATTTGAAGGTGCTTTTCAAAATGTTGTTAGATATGTAAATTTAATCGAACAATCAGAAATGATTGTAGATGTTAATAAGATGGATATCAATGGCACCGAGGAAGGTAAAATTGGTGGCACGGTTGGTATGTCTATCTGGGGAGTGAATTACAAATGAAAAAGATAATTTTATGTTCGTTTGTTTTGTCTAGTGTGCTTTTTGGAGCAGATGAGCCTAAGGGTCTGTCTGATGAAGTAAGAGCATTTCAAGATAGATATAATGGTATGTTTTCTAACCTAAACAAGCCAAGGGTGGGTCTTAGCGATTCTCAAATCGCATCTTTGCCAGATCCGTTTTATCCGCGCGAGGCTAATACTGGTCCTGTTGAGCCTGTGGTGAAAAAAACAGAAGGTTTAGGTTATCAGTTGCTTGGTATCATGGGCAATAAAGTTAAATTAAATGACAAATGGTATGGACTAGGTGATTATATCGGTTCATATAAGATTGTCCAAATAACTGGCAATAGCGTTATCGTCGCTAATAACGAAGATAATAAAATCGAATTAAAACTAAAACAAGGAAATCAAAATGTCACTATTACATATAAGTAAGAAACTTAGCTTAGCTGCTATGCTTGCATTATCGCTTGGTGTCACAGGTTTATCTGCTGCTTCAAACTGCGATAGAAAGGCTTTGAATATTAAGGTTAATGATGTTGTAACGCTAAATGAAATGCTAACACAATTATCTGATATGTGTAGATTTTCTGTCGTTGCAAAAGATGCTATGGCACAAGAAGAGCTTGCAAAAGAGCTTCAAGGTGTTAGCATTAAAGATATGTCATTAAGAGAGGTTTTTGATTTATTGATTAAAGAAAACAACCTTAGCTATGATTACTCAAACAATGTTCTTAAAATTTCTGCATTAGAGACAAGGACATTTAAGGTAGATTATATCACTTCTGTAAGAGAGGGTGTAGCTACTACAAAAGCTTCTGTTGATTCAGCTCCTATTGAGGTAGGTGATGATATTGATGATGCTAAATTAGATGATAATAAAATCACTTCTACTGAGAAATTTGATTTTTGGGAAAAAATCAGTGATGATATCACTAGTATTTTAAATAACGGCACAGAAAAATATGTAGCCGTAGCTCCTATTATCAATCAAAATGCTGGTTTGATTACCGTAACTGCTACAAAATCTCAAATTGCTCGTGTTGATAGCTATTTGAAAAGTATGCAAAAACGCCTTGGCAGACAGGTTTTGCTTGATGTAAATATTATTTCTGTCGAGTTGCACAATGAATACACAACAGGTATCGATTGGAGTAAATTCCAACTTGGTTTCAATACTTACATAGACAATGCTGGAACAGCTAGTTTGTTTAATTTCGGAAATTCAGTTGGCAGAACTATTACAAATGGCACTGGTGGTAATGCTGCGTTAAATGTCGGAACTACTACTACTGGCAGTACTGCTAATCCATGGTCTGGCAAAACAAGCACTAGCAACGGTGCTTGGGCTATTGGTGCGAACTTGAATTTCAGCATTGATGGTATGATTAACTTCTTGGAGACCAAGGGTAAAACAAAAGTTGTATCTAGCCCTAAGGTAACTACTATGAATAACCAACCAGCGATTATTTCTGTTGGTGATACTATCAACTATTTATTGCTAGAAAGTGCTACTTCTCTAACTGCGGCAAGTGATGGTAGCTCTGTCACATCTGATCAAACACAATACTCTATTTTTATCGGTATTTTGTTAAATATCTTGCCAGAAATTTCAGATGATAATAGAATTATGCTTAGAATCAATCCGTCTTTGAGTAGCTTTAAATATGCAGAAGATGATGTGAAAACTAGCACACCTAGAAATATCGCTCCTGATACACTTCAAAAGAAACTTTCAAGTGTAGTTTGGGTTGATGATGGCGATACTGTAATCCTTGGTGGTTTGATTGGTCAAACAAAATCTAAAAATAATACAAGAGTTCCGATTTTGGCTGAAATTCCTCTTGTAGGAAATTTATTCAAAAGTACAGCTGATATTTTAAGCACAACTGAGCTTATTTTCGTCGTAACTCCGCATATTATCGACAATACAGGCGCTCCTTTGGCTACATCGCTAAAAGAGCTTGGTTACTCAAAATCAATTTATGAAAAATAATGAGTAACACTTATACCTCTATTAAAGAGATATTTATCGAAGATAACGAAGTCTCAGACTTCGTTAATCTCGATAAATCAACTCTTGCATATCATAAAATTTTAAATGCCCTACAAAAACCGCTTAAACTGATTTTGTTTTATGGCAAACCAGGTTGCGGAAAGACCTTTTTGCTAAATAAAATCAAGGTCGATTTGGAAAAAAAGGTTAAGGTCGTATTTGTGCCACAACCTTTTTTTGATGAAAAAGAGTTTTTTTTAGAACTTTATTCTCAAATTTTCCACTCTAACCCAGTTGCGCCAATCGATAACTATGAGAATTTTATGAGAGTTTATCGCGAAAGACTTGGTATTACAGGCGGAGGTGCAGCCGTGGAGCAGGTGGTAATCTTGCTCGATGAAGCTCAGCTTTATCCTGGAAATTTGATTGAAAAAATTAGATTAATGGCGGATTCTAGGTTATTTAAATTTTTATTTACAGTGCATAAAACAGATGAGGAAGATCCGTCTTGCCAAAGATTATTTTAAAACCAGAATTTGGGAGAGTATAGAGCTTCCAAACTCAAATTTAGGCGAGGTGAAGCTGTATATAGAAAAAAAATTAGTTTTTCATGGTTTTCAGCAATATTATTTTATGTTTAGCGATGACAATTTTGATTTAATCCTAAATTTAACTGATGGAAATATGAGAAACATAAACAAATTAATGTATAAAATGTATGAGCTGTTTGAGTATTACGAGGCAAATAAGCCAACGGAGATTAGTTTTGCTCAAATTAATAATAAAATCATAGAAATGGCGGCCATTGGCACGGGGATAATCGATGCTTGAATTTTATGAAGTTAATGAATTAGAAAAAAAATGGGAAGAATACAATAAAAACAAAAAGCAATTTTCCTTTTTGAAATCTAAGCCAAATTTTGTATTTAAATTTGACAAGACGATTTTAGGGCTTTTGGCTTTGATTTCTATCGCGATCGGCGCGATTTTTTGGTTGCTTAAAGACGACGATAAAGTCAGCATGGCTAGCATAAACGAAAATATCCAAAACGAACCTGCTATAAGCGATGTCGTGCCAAACCCTGCGCCGCAGGTCCAGCCTACCATAAATACTGCCTCGCAAACTGAGGTTGCCGCGCAAAATAGTGAAATTTCGCGCGCAGATTATAATATCAGCGCCCCAGCAAACGATAGTAACCGAGTGCAAAATGTAGAACGCCCAAGCTTAAATATCAACGATGTGGGCGTGCTATCTAGCGAGGATTCTGGCGGTTTTAAGATCACAAACACATACGAAAATTCTGCCAATAACCAAAATTTTGCTAACCAAAATTTTGCAAACGGGGGATTTAATCAGGGTTTTAATCAGGCTAACAATGTGCCAAATTTTAACCCAAATGCTCAAAATTTCAACCAACCGATGAAAAACGAGATTATTGATTTTGGTAAGGCTCCATTGCCGCCAAAACAAAATGTCGCTTCTAACGCGCCAGCCCCTGTAAATAGGGCTCCGATTAGTTCTCGCCTTGAAATTCGCACCTCAAATTTAAGCTCTGAGCGACAGAGTTTGGAGAGTAAATTTTATGCGACAAATAAAATCGAATATTCGCTTTCCTTGGCCGAGGAAGCTTATAATAAAAAAGATTATGACAATGCGATAAAATGGGCTTTAACATCAAATGAGATTGATAAAAACAATATTAATAGCTGGATAATTTTCGCCAAAGCTAATTATAAAAAAGGTCGCAAAGATGACGCTATTTACGCGCTAGAAACATTTAATTCTAAGGCTAAAAATGGCGAAATTGCGAATTTAATAAATCAAATCAAAAGCGGTGCGCTATGAGAGTATTTTTATTTTTAACGCTATTTTTTGGCTCTGTTTTCGCTGTCAATGTCGATGATGTGCGAAACTGGGATCAAATTGGTCAATACAATAGAATTTGCCAAGAAAGCGTTAGAAATCTCTTTATCGAGGAGCAAAACGAGGCGCTAGCAAACACTTACGCGAAAGCTTGCCTAAAAATGGATAGGGTAAATGAGCTAGTCGTGCCAATGGTAATGCTGTATAAAACGAAGGAAACTAGGGAAAATGCCTCTTTGTATTCGACCATAGTTTTCCAAAAGAAAATGCTTTATTTAGCGCTTTGCGACGGCGTGGATATTTCGTATATCAGAACGCCGAAGATTAATTATATTTTGTCTGAAATTTTTGATAAATTCGTAGAGAAAACATACACCAAAAAAGGCGATGTGTATGTTTTTACCCTAGATGACGGCGAAAAAGCCGAGCTTTTTATCAAAGAAGAAGAGGAAGTAAAAAAAATGGTGGTGGCAATCTATGCCGGTGAAAAACTTAGCTCGATTAAAATTTATTGGTGATTAATATGACAAAGATAGAAGAGCAGATTGTTTCAATTCTAATAAAAAATAATGTCCTAACCCAAGCTATCGTTCCTGAAATTCAGGAGAAAATGGATATTGGTTTGACCCTTGGCGAAGTTTTGGTCGGCGACAACTATTTAAGTCAAGAAAATTTTTGCTTGATTTTAGCTGAGCTTTACAAACGCAGACAGATTGATTACGAAGATGTTCGTGAGAAATTTTCAATCGATCAAAAAGAATTTTTGCAAGTTTTGGCTAAAAAGCAAAATTTAACCTATATGAATTTAGATGATGTTGATATCGATTTTAAACTATCTGAGCGCGCTCCGATGGCGCAACTTAAAAAATTTGGCGTAATTCCTGTAAGGGCGGACGATTTAAATATCTATGTTGCGTTTTCTGATCCGTTTAATATGGAAGCTCAGGATAGAATTCAAGCGATTTTTAACAAACACCTTCTAAAAATCGTTGTGGCTGATCCAAATCAAGTAAATAAATATATGGCTAAACTCGAACTTTCCGAGAGTATCAAAGATTTGGTCGCTACTATTAGAAAAGAGCTTGCTAGCACAGGCGGTAGTGGCACAGGCGATGATACATCTGCGATTTTACAGCTTATTGAGATGATTGTAAAACAATCAATCATTATGCGCGGTAGCGATATTCACATCGAGCCTACTGAGAATAACTGCGTCGTGCGCACCAGAATTGACGGTATGTTGCAAGAAATTTTTATCTTTGATAAAGACATTTATCCGCCACTTGTGAGCCGTTTGAAATTGCTTTCAAATATGGACATCGCAGAGCGTAGAAAGCCACAAGACGGCCGTTTTTCTATGACGATTTCTGGGCGCGAATACGATTTTCGTATCTCTACACTGCCTATTATCAATGGCGAATCTACCGTTATGCGTATTTTGGATAAATCTAAGGTTATCATTAGCCTTGAAAAGCTTGGTATGCACCCAGAAAGCTTTAAAAAATTTAGCAATGCAATGCACGCACCGTATGGCATTATCTTAGTTACTGGACCAACCGGTAGTGGTAAATCAACCACACTATATGCGGCACTAAACGATGTCAAAAGTGTCGATACAAAAATCATTACCGTTGAAGACCCTGTTGAGTATCAGGTAAATTTAATACAACAAGTCCATGTTAATGAAAAAGCAGGCCTTACATTTGCGTCGGCTTTGCGCTCGATTTTGCGTCAAGACCCTGATATTATAATGATCGGTGAGATTCGTGACCAAGAAACGCTTAGAATCGCGATTCAAGCGGCTCTTACTGGACACTTGGTCTTTTCTACACTACACACAAATGACGCTGTTAGTGCGATACCAAGAATTGTAGATATGGGGATTGAGAGTTACTTAATCAGTGGTGCGCTTATTGCGGTCGAGGCTCAACGCCTTGTGCGCAAGCTATGCCCGCACTGCAAACAACCGACAAATGTGCCAAAATCTATGCTCGATCAGTTAAAAGAATTTTTACCTGAGCAGTATAAATTTTTCAAAGCAGTTGGTTGTGATCAATGTGGTCAGACAGGCTATATGGGTCGTGAGATGATAAGTGAAATTTTGCCTATTACAGATCGTATGCAAAGCCTGATTGCAAATGGTGGCTCGAAAGACGATATGAGAGCTTTGGCGAAAGAGGAGGGCTTTATCGATATGTTTGAAGACGGCATTATTCGTGCGGCTCGTGGAGTAACAAGTATAGAAGAAATTTATAGGGTGGCTAAACAATGAAAGATTTAAATGTAAATATGAACGCTGGTGGAAAACGCCAGCAAATGCGACTAAAAGTCAATAACAAGGTCAATGCGAACAACCTAATGAAACAACGCTCAGGCGGTTCGATTTCTAGACGCGCTCAAACGCAAAATTTGGGTAATATCACAGGCGATTTTAAAACCCAAGTAAGTCGTTTAATGGGCGGTAGTGGCAAGGTAAAAACTCTGCCATTAGTTGCTGCTATTAGACAGCTTTCTGTTATGACAAATGCTGGTATTTCTATCCACGACTCTATTAAAGAGGTCGCAAGAGCGACAGAGGATAAGACACTAAAAGGCATTTTTAGCGCGATGAACGACGACCTTAATGCAGGTCTTAGCCTTACTGAATCAGCGGAGAAATTCCGCTCACAACTAGGCGATGTCGTCGTAGCAATGGTAAGCCTTGGCGAGGCCACAGGTAATATGGCTGAATCACTTGCCAAGCTAGCTTCTATGCTTACTGAACTTTACGAAAACCAAAGAAAATTTAAAAAGGCTATGCGCTATCCGATGACTTTGATGATTGTTATGGCGATAGCATTTACGATTTTGATGATGTATGTTGTGCCTAAATTCCGCGAAATTTTCGAAGAGCTCGGCGCAGATTTGCCACTTCCTACAAGAATTTTGCTAGGAATTGAAAGTGCGCTTAGCAATTATGGTGGCTATATTTTGCTTGGTATCATCGTTACAATCGTGGGTCTTAAATGGCTGTATAAAAACAACGATCAGTTTAAAATCGGCTGGGATAGGGGAATTTTAAAGGTTTATTTGTTTGGTAAGATTATTTTCTACTCTACAATGTCAAGATTTATGCTGATTTTTACCGAGCTAGTTCGCGCTGGTATTCCTATCGCAGACGCCCTTGATACGGCTGTTTTGATGGTCGATAACCACACGCTAAAAGAAAAACTTTCAAGCGTTAAAATCGCTGTTCAACAAGGTGTTAGCCTAACGGAGGCTTTTGAGAATACTGGACTTTACGAGAGTATGCTTATTCAGATGATTAGCGCTGGTGAGCAGGCTGGTAACCTTGATAAAATGCTTGGAAATGTCGCTGATTATTACAAAGAGAAATTTGACGATATTATTGATAATATTTCTAGCTATGTTGAGCCGATTATGCTATTTTTCATGGCTGGTATGGTATTGCTACTCGCTCTTGGTATCTTTATGCCAATGTGGGATTTGGGAAAAGCTGTCAAAAACTAAAAAAAATCCGCGTCCAAATCGGGCGCGGATTTATCACAACTTCGTAAAATTCTAGTTTTCAAATAAAATTTTAACCTTAAATTTGCTAAAATTGCGCTTTTTATTTTCAAAGGATTTATCATAATAAAAGAAGTATATTTTATAATCGTCTCGGCTATAATTTTGTTTTTTGGATTTGCTACGATTGCGCCTGACTCGGCTCTTGTCGGCAGTGCTGGCAATGCGATTCGCTCGGTAAATTTAGGGCTTTTTGGTTATTTTTCATATATTTATCCGCTATTTTTACTCGGGCTTGTCTATATCGCGTATCGCTATTTTAGGGGATTTGATTTTAGATTTTTTGAATTTTGCATAGGCGTGATTTTGCTATTTTTCACCGTGCTTTTTGTGCAATCAAGCATTATCGGCGATAGTGGCGGAATCATCGGTAGCGTGGTCATAAATCAGCTAAGGCAGTTTGTGGGAAGTGTGGGGATTTGGATTTTTAATCTAACGCTTTTTGTCCTTTCACTGGTGCTGATTTTCGAGGATAAGCTTACAAACATAATCAAAAATTCTTTTATCAAAGAGCAAACTAGCGAGGCAAAAAGTGAAATTTCGCGCGAACAAACCCGCCAAAGAGCCACAAGGGCGCAAACCGAGCTAAAACCAAAACCGCTTAAAAAAGACAGAGCCGAATTTAGCGAAAAACAAGAGAGCAAAATCGAAAAATTTCTAACCGAGCAAAGCGATGATTTGGAGGGTGAAAATTTAGATTTCAATTTGGAAAAAGAGCCAAATTTGCAAAATGAAATTTTAGAGCCAAATTCTAAAAAATCAAATTCCAAAAAACCATCTTCGCTAAAAAAAGTCGAGCATTTAAGCGAGGTTGCCGAAAACAAAAAACTTCTTGATGAGTTAGAAAAGGGCAAAATAGACAAACCGCAAAATTTCGCCCTTCCGCCACTTGATTTTTTGGAAAATCCGCCCAAAAAACAAAATATGGTCGATGATAGCGAAATAGATCAAAAAATCTTTGATTTGCTCGATAAACTTCGCAAATTTAAAATCGACGGCGATGTCATTTGCACATACTCAGGCCCCGTGGTTACGACATTTGAGTTTCGCCCAGCAGCGCACATTAAGGTTAGCAAAATCCTAACCCTCCAAGATGATTTGGCTATGGCACTGCGCGCGGAGACGATCCGTATCCAAGCCCCGATTCCTGGCAAAGATGTCGTAGGTATCGAAATTCCAAATAAAAAGGCCCAGACAATCTATTTGCGCGAAATTTTTGAAAGTGAGGTTTTTAAAACAGCTTCTAGTCCGCTTACAATGGCTCTTGGTAAGGATATCGTGGGTCAGCCTTTTGTCACAGATCTAAAAAAACTCCCGCATCTACTCATCGCAGGAGGAACAGGAAGCGGTAAAAGCGTCGGCGTAAATGCTCTTATTTTAAGCCTTTTGTATAGAAATTCGCCAAAAACCCTGCGCCTAATAATGGTCGATCCAAAAATGGTTGAATTTAGGCTTTATGAGGATATCCCACACCTACTAACGCCGATTATTACTGAGCCAAAAAAAGCTATAACCGCCCTTGGAAATGTCGTGGCTGAAATGGAGCATAGATATCGCATAATGGCTGATAATAGGGTCAAAAATATCGAAAGTTATAATGCCAAAATTTCAAAAGAAAATGGCGAAATTTTGCCTTATATTGTGGTTGTGATAGATGAATTTGCCGACCTTATTATGACAGGTGGAAAAGAGGTCGAAACCAACATAGTGCTTTTAGCTCAAAAGGCAAGAGCATGCGGAATCCACCTCATCATAGCAACTCAACGCCCAAGCAAAGAGATTGTAACGGGCCAAATCAAAACAAATATGCCAAGTCGTATTAGCTTTAAGGTTCGCTCATATACAGATAGTCGCATAATCCTCGATCAAATGGGATCTGAAAGCCTGATAGGGAAAGGTGATATGCTCTTTATGCCACCAAGTGGAAGCACTACGATTCGCCTGCATGCGCCATTTAGCACAGAAGATGAGATAAATGCCATAGCTGAGTATTTGCGTTCGCAAGAAAGCGTGGTTTATGATGAGAGATTTTTGGCCGAAAATGATAGTCAAAAAGAGGGCACAGGTATGATGGATCCGCAAAATATGGAGCTTGACGAGCTGTTTGAAGAGGCGAAAAACATCGTTCTAACCGAGGGTAAAACATCTGGTAGCTATCTGCAACGCCGTCTTAAAATCGGCTACAACCGCGCTGCTAGAATCATCGAGCAGTTAGAGCAAATGGGAATTTTAAGCGAAGTTAATACCAAAGGGTGAAGAGATATCATCAAATAAATTTGGCTAAATTTTGAAATTTAAATGGAGTAAAATTTGAGAACAGATCAGTGGCTGTTTTATTTCACGGTTGCATTAATCACCATAGGCATTGTATTTTCGCTATCCTTGACCTCATATACCACGCTTGCAAGCGATACTGAGCCACTATATTTTTTCAAAAAACAATGGATATTTGGTATGTTTAGCATTTTCCTTATGTGGGGGCTTTCACAGTTTAACCCAGATAAGGTTTTGACGCCGTTTTGCATGGTTTTGTGGGTGGTATCTGGGCTAGTGATGATTTCAATGGGCTTCATGCCCAAATCAATCGTATCAGAGGTAAATGGTGCGGCTAGGTGGATAAAAATCGCAGGCATTAGTATCGCTCCGGTGGAATTTTTCAAAGTCGGCTTTATATATTTTTTGGCGTGGAGTTTCTCGCGCAAGATGAACCACACTAAAAAAACGGTTTGGCAAGAGATTAAAATTTGGGTTCCGTATGTCTTTCTTTTCGCGATTTTTGGCATAGTTATCGCCATAGGGCAAAAAGATCTTGGTCAAGTGGCTGTTTTGGCTGCGACGATGATATGTATGTCGTTTTTCGCAGGCACAAGCATGAGGCTAGTTGGCATAGTGGTGGGAATAATCGGCATTTTGGGTTATACCTTTATCGTCACTAGTCCGCACAGAATCGTGAGAATTCGCTCATGGTGGGCTGGCGTGCAAGACACTATCACTCCGTTTCTCTCCCCAGAAACAGCCGCTAAGGTTCGCGTAGATGATGCGAATATGCCTTACCAAGTCGGCCACTCGCTAAATGCCATAAACAACGGCGAGCTTTTGGGCGCTGGGCTAGGGCAGGGAAGCTTCAAACTGGGCTATCTTAGCGAGGTGCATACTGACTTCGTGCTAGCTGGCATTGCCGAGGAAATCGGATTTTTTGGAATTCTTGGCATTGTTTTGCTCTTTGCTGCGATGCTTGCTAGGGTCTTTCGCATAGCCTCAAAATCCGTAAATAGCGTATATTTTCTCTTTGGGCTTGGCATTGCTTTTATGCTATTTTTCTCATTTTGTCTAAATTCTTATGGAATTACTGGGTTAATACCTATGAAGGGTATCGCTGTGCCGTTTCTAAGCTATGGCGGAAGCCATGTCATAGCTGCTTCAATGGCGGTTGGATTTATACTTATGATTAGCAAACGCGCAAATTTAAGGAGCTAAAAATGATAGCAATCAGTGGTGGTGGCACAGGCGGGCATTTAAGTATCGCAAAAAGTTTGGGCACTGAGCTTAAAAATCGCGGAATAGGGGTGATTTTTATCGGTTCGACCAACGGCCAAGACAGAGCGTGGTTCGAAAATAGCGAAATTTTCGAGCGGGCGTATTTTTTGGAAAGCTCTGGCGTGGTAAATAAAAAAGGATTTAGTAAAATTTCATCGCTGATGAATATTTTAAAACTATCTTTGAAATGTCGTAAAATTTTCAAAGAAAACGGCGTAAAAGCCGTAATCAGCGTGGGCGGATACAGCTCGGCTCCGGCTTCGTTTGCGTCTTTGTTTTTTTTCAAGCCACTTTTTATCCACGAACAAAACGCCATTTTGGGGCGGTTAAACGACCTTTTAGAGCCGTTTTGCAAGAAAATTTATAGCCCATATTCTAGGGAAAAATTCGAGCTTCCCACGGCTTGTGGTTGCGTGACGAAATATACGCAGGATAATACCCAGTGCATAAGCGATAAATTCGACTATCCAGTAAGCGACATTTTTTTCGAAAAATCTAGAATTCGAAGTGAGATAAAAACGATAATTTTCTTAGGCGGTTCGCAAGGGGCGAGTTTTATAAATACTCTTGCTTCAAATTTAGCGCCAAAGCTCGTTAAAATGGGCTATGAGATTATTCATCAATGTGGCGAAAAAGAGTTTGAAAAATACAGCGAATTTTACAAAAACGCGAATTTAAATGTCGAGCTTGTGGGATTTAGCAAAAATTTGGTCGATTTGATCTCAAAGGCCGATTTGTGCGTAGGCAGAAGTGGGGCTAGCACTCTGTGGGAGCTCGTGGCAAACGGACTTCCTGCGATTTTCGTGCCGTTTCCGCACGCGGCAGGAGATCATCAATTCTACAATGCGAAATTTTTGCAAGATCTAAATTTATGCAAAATCGTGCGCCAAAATGAGGCTAGCGAGGATAAAATTTTGGATTTAATCCAAAATTTCGACGCTCCAAGTGCAAGTAGAGGGCTAGTAAATTTCAGCTCCAAAAACGGCGCAAAATCCATAATCGACGATATTCTAAGCCAAATTTAAAAACAAAATTTGGCTTAATATTGACAAAACTTAGCACTCGGTGCTATAATGTGCTAATTTTTAAACAAAATTCAATCCAAAGGACATTTTATGGCAAAGAAAAAATTCAAAACAGAGGTCAATGATTTATTAAATTTAATGATTCACTCGCTGTATTCAAACAAGGAAATTTTCCTTCGTGAGCTCGTATCTAACGCCTCAGACGCGCTTGATAAGCTAAATTATCTATGCCTTACCGATGAGGCTTACAAGGCTTTAAGCTACACGCCACGCATTGAAATTTCGCTCGATAGCAAGAATAAAATTTTAAAAATTTCAGATAATGGTATCGGTATGAACGAGGGCGAGTTAGAGACCAATCTAGGCACTATTGCGAGATCTGGCACAAAGGGATTTATGGCGAATTTGAGCGGGGATGCTGCCAAAGATAGCAACCTAATCGGGCAGTTTGGCGTAGGGTTTTATTCGGCTTTTATGGTCGCAGATAGTATCGATGTCATCTCGCGCAAAGCCCTTGAAGACGAGGCTTTCAAATGGTCATCAAACGCCAAAGACTACACGATTATCCCTTGCGAAAAAGATAGCTTTGGCACCGATATAATATTGCATTTAAAAAACGATGAATTTGCGAATTTGGCGCGATTAGAGGGCATTATCAAAAAATACTCCAATCATATCCCATACCCGATTTTTGGGCAAAAAGAGGAATATATCCCTGGCGAGGACGGCGCGCAGGGTCATAGCGAGACCAAGGTCGTGCAGCTAAACTCGGCTAGCGCGCTTTGGCAACTGTCAAAATCATCGCTAAAACAGAGCGATTATGACGACTTTTATAAACAAATCAGCCACGATAGCGCAGATCCGCTATTTCATATACATACCAAAGCAGAGGGTATGCATGAATACACTACGCTGTTTTATGTGCCATCAAACGAGCCGTTTGATTTATACCGCGTGGATTATCAAAGTGGCGTCAAACTCTATGTCAAGCGCGTATTTATCACAGATGACGCCAAAGAGCTTTTGCCTGTGTATTTGCGCTTCGTGCGTGGCGTGATAGATGTGGAGGATCTGCCGCTAAATGTAAGCCGTGAAATTCTGCAAGAAAACCGCATTTTGGCCCATGTCAAGGAACAAAGTGTAAAGAAAATTTTAGGCGAATTAGCTAAAATGCTAAAAAACGACCGCGAAAAATATGAGAAATTTTACGCGCTTTTTGGCAAAGTGCTAAAAGAGGGCTTGTATGGATTCGGCCCTGATAAGGCTGAGATTAGCCACCTAGCGCTATTTAAGTCAAATTTGCGCGAGGGGCTAATCAGCCTAGATGAATACAAGGCGCGTATGAGCGAGCAAAACGCGGAGCAAAAAGAGATTTATTTCATCACCGGCAAAGACGCGAAAATGCTGAAAAACTCGCCACTTTTGGAGGATTTTAACGCTAGGGGCGTGGAGGTTTTGCTTTGTGATGATGAGATCGACGCTGTGGTTATGCCGGGACTTTTCGAGTTTGACGGCACAGCAATCAAGAGCGTAACTAGCGTAAAAAGCGCCGAGCAAAACGAAGAGCAAAGCGCGTGGGCGCTGGAAGTGGCAGCAAAATTTAAAGAGTGTTTGGAGGGTCGCGTAAAAGATGTGAAAATCTCCACTCGTCTGACAAACTCGCTTTCTTGCCTTGTCTTTGACGAGAGCGATCCAGACTACGCCACACAGCAAATTTTGCGTCAAATGGGGCAGACGAATTTGCCTGAGTTTAAGCCGATTTTGGAAATCAACGCAAAGCATGAAATCATCAAAAAGCTAGAAAATAATAAAACTATGATTGCTAGCGTGGCGCGTTTGGCTTTTGATTTGGCTAAACTCGGCGAGACCCAAAGCGTCGATGATCCAGGCGCTTTTATTGCAAATATCAACGAACTAGTCGCAAAAGCTCTGTAAAATTTGATTTGTGATTGAGCGTGGCGCGTGGCTTGGGATTTGGCTGTGCTTTAAGTCGTCGCGCGTGGCTCGGAATTTAGCCACGCTTTAAGCGTGGCTTTTGGCTGGGGGAATACTGCACGCGAGGCGGTAAAAATCTCGCGTGCAGGTGATTTGTGTAAAATTTCGGCTTAATAGTCAAAAAATTAGGATGAAAAGTGCTACAATGCCCCTTGTAATCTATTTTGCAATGGGTTATAAAAAATGACAAAAAGTATGAGTAAAAAAAATACAAATTTTATGGTAACAATAATTTAGTAAAAAATGGAAAAACTAGCAACAAAAAACAACTCTATAAATGCAAAAATTGTGCCAAAAAATCCAGTAAAACTTAGTTTAAAAGAAGTTAGCCCTAAGAGAATTTAATGTTTTTTACTTATGAAAAATTTAGTGTCGCGCCAAACATAAACAATAAGCTAGAAAGAAGTTTTACTGATTTGAAGTCAAAGCTCAGAGAACACAGGGGATTAAATTTGGCAAATAAAGAGAAATTTATATCTTGGTATTTTTGGCTAAAAAATCGATAATCGATTTTAATTTTTTAGTATTATCAATTATTATAAAATAATAGATTATGATAAAATCATCCTAAATTTTGACTATTAAGCCTTTTTCGTAATTTTCTAAAATAAGCAAAACACTCCGATGAAGTCCGATATATTTCTTGTAAAGTGAAGTAAAGTGAAGTAAAGTGAAGTAAAGTGAAGTAAAGTGAAGTAAAGTGAAGTAAAGTGGTGGCGTGCGTAATTGGGTAAGTTTAGACTAGCCGTAGGTTAATCAAACTTGCTTCAACTTCGCCTCGCACCGCCTCGCTTGTTTTCAAGGAAACATCGGCTGACGCCGAGCGCTTCGCTTGTTTTGCGAGACGCTTACAACCCTGCATTTAATTCGCACGCAAAAGCGCTATTTGCGCCTTTTGCGCTGTGCGAGATTTTTCCTGTAAAATCTTAGAAGTGCTTAAATTTATTTCTAAATTTTCGCAAATTTTAGACGGATTGAATTTAGCACTACGGTTACCGAGCTAAAACACATTGCAGCTGCGCCAAACATCGGTTTTAACAAGACACCCCATAAAGGATATAAAATTCCAGCCGCCACAGGTATGCAGATGAGATTGTAAAAAAACGCCCAAAAAAGGTTTTGTTTTATCGTCGTCATGGTTTTTTGCGACAAATTTATCAAATAAGCCAAATTTCGCAAGTCATTTTTGATAAAGATTATATCTCCTGCGCCTTTGGCGATGTCGCTGCCTGAGTTCATCGCGACGCCTATATCTGCGGTTTTAAGAGACGGAGCGTCGTTTATGCCGTCCCCTACAAAAAGGACTTTTTCGCTGTTTTTTAAATTTGCGATAAATTCATATTTTTGACTTGGCAAAACTTCGCTTATGATCTCATCTACGCCTAAACTTTTGCCGATGAAATTTGCTGTTTTGGCGTTGTCGCCTGTTAGCATTATGGTTTTTATGCCTTGATTTTTGAGTGTTTTTATACACTCACTCGCTTCATCGCGCAAAATGTCGCTAAGCGCCACAAAACCCACGAATTTGGCATATATAGCCACAAAAATCACGCCAAAGCCATCGCACAAAAATTCGTCTGCATTTTTTGGAATCTCAAATTCCACGCCGTTTTCATTTAAAAGCTCTTTATTTCCCGCTAGTAGCGTAAATTCGGCGTTTTGCGCCTTTATGCCTCGCCCTAGCAGGCTCTCAAATTCCCCGTCAAATTTAGCAAATTTAAGCCCTTTTTCTTTTGCAAATTTCACAATAGCTTTTGAAATCGGGTGTTCGCTAAGCATTTGCGCACTAGCGATTAGCCCTAGATTTTCATCGCTTAAATTTGTAAAATTCACCGAAATTTCGCCCCTGCTTAGTGTGCCTGTTTTGTCAAAAACGGCGATTTTCGTATTTTTTAGTATTTCTAAAACTTCCGGGTTTTTTACCAAAACGCCGTTTTTAGCGGCATTTGAAATAGCGCAAACTATCGCAATGGGCGTAGCCAAACCCAAAGCGCAAGGGCAAGAGATAATCAAAACGCAAATCGCGCAAAGCAAGCCGATATGGGCTTTTCCTGCGATTAGCCAAATCACAAACACGCAAACGGCGATAAAAATCACGCTTGGCACAAAGATATTTGCGATTTTATCGGCAAAGCGAGAAATCGGCATTTTTTTGCTTCCTGCTTCGCTGAGTAAATTTTTGATTTCAGCCAAAACGCTTTGGTGCGAAAATTTGGTGATTTCCACCTGTAAAATTCCCTCTACACTCACGCACCCCGCATTTACTGTGTCGCCTGCATTTTTAAAAACGGCTAAACTCTCGCCGGTTATCAGGCTAGTATCGATTTCGGCTTCGCCACTTATAACCACGCCATCGCCCGGGATTTGTGCGCCGTTTTTGACTAAAACTTTATCGCCGGGTTTTAGTTCGTTAGCCAAAATTTCGCTTGTCGTGCCGTCTGGGTTGATCAAAATCGCCTTTTTTGGGCTTAAATCTATGAGTTTTTTAATATAATCATTAGCTTTTAGTTTGCTTCGCTCTTCAAGGTATTTTCCTAGCAATATGAAAGCAATTATCATCGCTGATGAGCTAAAATACAAATTCGCCCACTGGCTTTCGCCCTTAAAATGGACGAAAATCGCGCTTCCTAGCGAATACAAATACGCCGCAGACGAGCCAAGAGAGACTAGCACATTCATATCGTAGTTTTTGTTTTTTAGCGACCCGTAGGCATGGTAAAAAAAGTTTTTGCCACAAAAGCCAAGCACAACTGCACCCAAAATCGCGCAAAATAGGGCTTTTACGGCGAAGCTGAAATTTGATTTCATTTCGATTAGCATTATAAAAGACGCTAAAATCACGGCTAAAACGAATTTAAAAAGCATATTTTTTAAATTTTGCGCCTTTTTGGCTTCCAGTTCTTCGTAGTTTGTGGCGATTTCATAGCCTAGTTTTGTGATTTTTGCTTTTACAGCGTCTAGCACGGCTTCATCTGCCACTTCAAACTCGCCGACCCCAGCCGTGAAGCTCACATTTACGCTTTCTACGCCCTCAATCTTGCGCGTAACTCGCTCGATTGCGTTCGAGCAATTCACGCAGGTCATTCCGACTATGTTTAGGTTAAATTTTTGTGACATTTGCGATTAAATTTTGGTTGCGCTAAATCCCAAATCGTCCATTTCGCTAAGAAATTTTTCCACCTCATCTACGCTTAAATTTACACTTACGACCTTGTTTTCTACATCGACGCTAATCTCGCCAAACTCCTCAGCTAAGGCGTTTTTGATAGTGTTTGCGCAGCCGTTGCACATGATTTTTGGTGCGCTAAATTTCATAGTTTGTTTAAAAGACATTTTCGCTCCTTGAAAAAAATTTTTACTGATTATAGTTTAATAAAATTAAATTTTGATAACAATTTTAAAAAAATATCTTTTCAATCTCGTCTTTTCCTATCCAGTAATTTTCATATTCGTCAGCGATGTCCGTGTCTTTCACATTTACCAAAAATAATTTCACTCTATCGTGCGAATTATCTTTTCCAAAAATTTCTTTAAATCCGTCTATTTTAAGGTAGCCTTGTATATGCTCTGTGCCTTTTGGATCGACAAAAACGATTTTTTGTTCGCCGTCATAAGGCTGCAACCAAAAGATAAAATCAGGGCAAAATTTATGCTCATCTGCATTGTTTATATATGGCACAAAAATATCATCTACATTTTCTACAAGCTTACTAAAATACCACCACTCATATTTTTCATCAAATTTATGACAAATTTTTTCTAACTCGTCTAAAAATGTGATTTCGCTTGGCACTTTTACGATATGCCCCAAATCGCTATCGCCTGAGATTAACGGATTATAATAATGCCTTTGCAAATAGCGATATTTTACAGCTTTTATACTTTTTGTGGATTTTGTCGAAAGGCTAAGCTCTACAAACGCCTTTATTTCGTCTTTTTTCTCAGAATTTACACGAATTCTTTTATAATGAATTATCTCATTTTTAAGCTCTTTAAATTCACTCAAAATATTTACTTTTGCAACCATTTTTTTGCCAAATTTTTCAACCAAAATTTTCAAATCCTTAAAATGCACATTTTCATCTACGCAAAAACTAGCACTATCATTTGCCAAAACTCTCATTTTTTCATATTTTTCTTTGTCAAAAATTTCATTATTTAACGCAAACAAACTCACGCTTTGATTATTTATCAAATCCCTTAAATTCTGCATATTTTTCGCACTTATATGAATTTTTGAATTTAGATTTTTTAGTTTATTTGTCGGCACAAATTCGTTTTTATAAACAGGTATTAAAAGCTCTTTATCTTTGATATTTTCGTTTAATTCTAACTCTATAAATTCGCCACTTACTTCCTTTTGTTTTTCTTGAAATTCCAAAATTTCCTTAACAGCCTTTTGGTTTGTGGCGATTATAAATGTAGTTTCTAACGCTTTAACGCTATTAAAATCTACTTCAAATTTCATATATTTTGCCCTTTGGCGAGAGCCGTCGAAGCTTTGCACTCGCATACTTCGCCCCATTGACTGGATTACAAATTTTTTCGCAGCACTATCCATACCGATATTTAAAAACGCCACTACATTTGGTCGCACGCTGTCCCAACCCTCGCTAAACATACGCGAACCTAACAAAATATTAATAGAGCTATCATCGATATTTTCAAACATGCTCTCGCTATCGAATTTTTGAGTGATTTTTATGCCAGTTAGTTTTTCTTTTATCCAGCTACTTATATTGCCTATTCGCACGAGTAAAAACGGCTTTTCAGTGGTATCTAGCTTAAAGGCGATTTCATTTTTGTTTTTTGAGCTTATCAAAGCTTCCAAATTTCCGTTTGCTTCGTAAAAAACAGCTTTTTTAAGCTCATTTAAGCTTATTTCGCCCACAGCATCGCTAAAATTTATAAGATCATCATCGCCGTCGCTGATTAGATAATTTTTTGTTTTTAGCTCATTTTTTAGCGCACTTTTCGCACTCTCAAAAAGCTCTAAATTTTCACTTTTTAAAACCAAATTTAGCGTTTTAAAAAATATCTCAGCGTCTGCATTTTCCACGCTTACAGAGTTTGCAAACACCACCATCATCGGCTCGTGATAGCCTTGCGAAATTCCAGCCTTGTATTTTTTACAAAGCGTTAAAAGTAGCAAAGACTGCATTAAGGATTTTATCTTTGCATTTTCGTTTAAATCATCTTTATTGCGAAATTCTTTCAAATTTGCGTCAAGCAACACAGGCTTTTTACCATATCCTTGTTTTACCCACTCGACTTGGTTTAAGTTATAAATCGTCATTGTTATATCTTGTGGAGAAACAAAAGTCGCGCTAAAATTAAACAAAAATCCATTTTGCGATAAAATCGCCATTATATTTTGTCTTTTGCTATCGTTTTTATCGCCTTTGTGTGCTTCATCTAGTATCACATAGTTTTCGCCACCCGCTAAAATTTCTTTGAAATCAAGCTGTTTTTCTTTGCTTTCATCTGTGAGATTATGTGCCAAATACGCAAAAACTTCGATTTCATCGTCAAATTTAAGGCTATTTTGCGATTTTTCTTTTTCGTAGTCTTTTAGACTTTTTACGCTTATTTTTCCGTTATCTTTGAATTCGTTGTAAATTTCCACTTCGCTTTTAAAACTTTCTAGCAAACTCTCACTTGCCGTGAAAAAGTAGATATTTTTTTTCGGTATTAGCTCACTTTTCATCGCCAAATTTAAAAGCTCGATTAGTTTTATGATGATTATAGTTTTACCGCTTCCCATCGTCATCCAAAAGCACATTTGATTTATCAAATTTGCAAATTCCAGCCTTTTATTTCGCACTTCGTAAAAATCATTTAAAAATGATTTTTCATCTACCTTTAAATCCAAATTTTCAAAAATTTTAAATCTATAAATTTCGTTAAAAAGCCTTTTTTTATCGCCGTTGCATTCATTGAAATAAAAATTTAGCAGCCTAAAAGCATTTTTTAAAGCGCAAATTTGATAATCATACATTTTTTTATTTTCGCTAAAACTCTCAAAGTCAAACTCCGCGCTAAATTCGCCAAGTTCGCTTTCTACGAAATTTTGCAAAACACAACCAAGCCTTATTTTTTCATCACTAAAAAGATTTTTTACCATATCAAATGCCTTTTTATGAGTTTTAGCAAATTCTCTTTTTTGCCACTCTCAAAAATCACTTCATTATCTTTTATCTCTTTAACTTTTAGTTTTGTGGCGTTTTGAATACTCTCTTTCAAATCGATATTTTCATAAATTTTATCTATTTTTAGGTTCAAATTTTCATCCACTGCATAACTTAACTTTTCATCGAACAAAAACGCATCAAATTCGCCAAAAGCGTTTTTGATAATCTCATCAGGCATATCTTTTAAAACGATTTTTTCTAAAATTTGTTCATATCGTTCTAACTCGTAGTATTTTACCACGCCACCGCCTTTATAGTCGCACTCTTTTGAAATTCCACACTCAAAACCACCGATTGCCTTTTTAATGCGTGGGATTATCACACTTTCAAAATGTTCACCCATTTCTATACCGATAAATTTGCGATTTAACTTTAACGCCGCTGTTACAGTCGTGCCACTACCACTGAAAAAGTCCATTACGATTGAGTTTTCGTTGCTACTTGCTTTGATTATCCTTTGAAGCAGAGCTTCTGGTTTTTGGGTAAGGTTTATATTGCTTTCTATTCTTTCTGTTGCCATGGGATTAACAATCGGTATGTCTAGCCAAATATTTGGTATTTCTTGTCCTTCATATTCGTCCAAAAATATTTTTCTATAAATCCTTGAATTTTCATCTTTTGGAATAAGTAATTCACCATTTTCAAAAAATTCTTGCATTTTTTCTTTTGAATATAACCAACCATTTTTTGGCGGTTGTATCCCTTGAAATTCGTATTTTAAATTTGGTCTATATAAAGAATTTACTAATGGCGACTTCATATATTTTCTACCATCGCCATCATCAAACTTAAATCGCTCTTTAATATATTTTTGTGTATTTTCATCATTAAGTGATTTTTGCGTATAAAAAATAGGATTATCGCTTTTTGAATATAATAAAAGTGTATCAATAACTATCCCAAAATAATTATCACCAAAAGAAGTTGCTTGTTTTCTACGCCAAATAATCTCATTTCTAAAATTCTCTTTTCCAAAAATTTGATTTAATAAAATTCTCCCGTAGTAGTTTGCATTGTGGTCAAGGTGCAGATAAAAGCTTCCATTTTCACTTAAAAATTCTTTCGCTAAATTTAGTCGATTTTCCATTAAGGTTAGCCAAGTGCTATCTTGAAATTTATCGATATAAGCAAAATCAGACCCTGTATTAAACGGCGGGTCGATATAAATCAAATCAACGCTATTTTTAAAGCGTGGTAAAATGGTGTTTAGGGCTTGAAAATTTTCACTTTTTATAAGTGTTCCGTTTAGTTCGCTATCACTAAAAAGCGAAAAAATTTCATCTTTTAAATCGCTAAAATGCTTCGTATCAAGTGGCAAATTTTCATTTTCAAATAGCCCGTCAGTGGTCGCTAAACCAAATTCCACCCACTCAGCTTTTTGTGCGTCAAAATTTTTGTGATTTGTGATTTTTGAAATGTCATAGTTTTTGCTTTTTAACAAATTTAAACTCACAATCAAGTTTGAATTTAGCACAAATCGTGGTTTGAGCCAAATTTTTAAGAGCTCATTTTCGAAATTTGATACAAATTTTATTAAGCTATTTGCGATTTCTTTAAAGTCAGTTATTTGCTTTATTCTAACTTCGTTAAAATCAGCATTTTGCGAAAACATATACTGATAAATCCACAAATCAAGCTCGGATTTTAAAAACTGCTCTGCGTTTTTGTTTATGAAAAAATCCACGCTTGATTGTTTACTAAAAACCTTTATCGCACCTTCTAGTTCGTTTTCGCTAACTTCAAAATTTACATTTTTTGCGAATTTTAAAATTTCATCTATTTTGGTTTTTCGCCCTTTTTGCGAGTAACTTACGCTTAAAAAAAGTTTTTCTGAATTTGAAGTGAAATTTTGCAAATTTGAAGCGATTTTTAATGCTTGTTCGTTTGTGTCGCTTGAAAGTTTTACGCTTCCGCTCTCATCAACGCTTAAATTTGCCATAAATTCGTCTGCCATAAACGGCGAAAATACAAGCTCAGCCTTTTGGTTTGCGATTTTTTCTTTTAAATCATAGGTTAAAAAGCAAATTTCTTTTGGTTTAGTCGTATCAAGGCTGATATTTAGGCTAAAATCGCTATAAATTTTGTCGCTTTTTACATAATAAAGCATATTTGTTTTATAAAAAAGCTCCGTGTCCTTGCTACCGATTTTTTCGTAAGTTTTGGTGTAAATGTTATAAAAAAGTGGAGTTTGTGTGTAAAAAATACTTCCTGTGGGACTAAAATATCTGTGGAAAAAGTCATAAAGTTTATCGTAAATTTCAGCCTTAAATTCAGCATTTTTGGCTGATTTTTCGTCTATTTGAGCCTTAAATTCGTTTATAAATTTCTTAAAATACTCACTTTTTGATTTCAAAAGGCGCGTAAGCCCCCCCCCCGTTGCCGATTTTAACATCGCCGATGAAAATATTTTCTAAAATTTCGTAAAATCTTTTTTCGCTTTGTGCCATTTTTAAGCCTTTAAATTTGAAAAATTAATCTTGGATTATATAAAATTTTAAATCAATTTCTGATAAAATTATCAGTTTTTAAATTTAAATTTACAAGGATTTTCATGGGAAGAGCGTTTGAGTATAGACGAGCTTCAAAAGAAGCTAGATGGGGAAAGATGAGCAAACTTTTTCCAAAACTCGGCAAAGCAATCACAATGGCAGCCAAAGAAGGCGGTAGCGACCCTGATATGAACCCAAAACTTCGCACCGCGATCGCCACAGCTAGGGCGCAAAATATGCCAAAAGACAATATCGACGCAGCGATTAAACGCGCAAGTGGTAAAGACAGCGTGGATATAAAAACTATCCACTACGACGGCAAAGCCCCACACGGCGCACTTGTCATCGTCGAGTGTGCCACAGATAACCCTACACGCACGGTTGCAAATATAAAATCGATTTTCAACAAAGCAAAAGGTGAGTTTTTGCCAAGCGGAAGTTTAAAATTTATGTTTTCCAGAAAAGCAGTTTTTGAGACGAAATTCCCAGACGGCGCAGATATCGAGGAGCTAGAACTCGAACTAATCGACTTTGGATTAAGCGAAATCGAGGTAAATGAGTTTGAAAACGACAAAGGCGAGAGCGAAAAAACGCTAATAATTTATGGCGAATACGAAAATTTCGGCACTCTAAATGAGGGTATCGAAAAGCTAGGTTTGGAGCTAATTAGCGGAAATCTAAAATTCATCGCCAACGACAAACACGAATTCAGCGACGAGCAAATCGCCGATATCGACGCGCTACTAGACCGCCTCGAAGACGACGACGATGTGCAAGCAATATATACAAATATCGAATAAGGAGCAAAAATGGAAGAGTTAAAAGTCTATGAAATCGACGAAAGCGCGCTATCGAAGCTAAATTTCGCCATAATCCACACAGACAAAGGCGACATGACACTAGAATTATACGCAGATGAAGCGCCTCAGGCTGTGACAAATTTCGCCACACTTGCAAACTCAGGCTTTTATAAGGGGCTAAATTTCCACCGCGTTATCCCAAATTTCGTAATCCAAGGCGGCTGCCCTTACGGCACTGGCACAGGCGGTCCTGGCTGGCGCATAAACTGCGAGTGCGTAGGTCAAAAACACCGCCACGAGCGTGGTTCGCTAAGCATGGCGCATGCTGGACGCAACACAGGCGGAAGCCAGTTTTTCGTCTGCCACAGCGCGCAACCGCACCTTGACGGCGTGCATACTGTATTTGGCAAGGTCGTGGATAATGCAGGATTAGCCGTGCTTGACGCGATTAGAGCCGGCGATAAAATCCTAGATATCGAGATCAAAGAAACTTTATAAATGCTAAAAATCGGCACGGATATTACCCAAATTTCCCGTATCGTAAGACTTCGCGAAAAATACGGCGCGAAGTTTTTGTGCAAAATTTTGCGCAAGAGCGAGCGGGAAATTTTCGTGCGCGATGAGAGTATCGCTGGGGCGTATGCCGCCAAAGAAGCCCTATCTAAGGCGCTTGGCGTGGGTATTGGAGCGAAATTTAGCTTCAAAGACGCCAAAATTTACAAAGACAAATTTGGCGCGCCAAATTTTAAATTCACAAAAAAACTAAAAAAGAAATTCCGCATAAAAGCTTCGTCGCTTTCGATTACGCACGATAACGGCGTCGCGATTGCCGTAGTAGCAATAAACACAAAATGAAAGCTATTTTAGAGCTTATTGTATGGCTTTGCAAAGCGATAGAATTCGAACTTGATATATTTTCTATCATCAAAAATAATCGCCCAAAATTCGACAAAATTTGGCTAAAAGAGGACTTTGGCGAGGTCTTACGAGCCACTCGCAAAGCGCACAAAAAATGCCAAAAACTCCTTGCAATGGAGTTTTGCTTTTGGCTTTTTACCTGCATAATCGGTCCTTTTTCAACCTTTTATTTCAGTGAAGTCTTCCCAAAAAACTCACTCATATTCGCCGCAATTTTCCCTGTGTTAATTTTTTTATCGTGCGTGCATTTTTGCAGAGCAGAAGTGTTTTTTGGTGATTACAAGGAAATTTTCAAGCAAAATTTCATCAATCAAATCGTAAAAGATATAAACCCAAATTTTAGCTACCGACACGCAAAAATCAACATAACCAACTCGGGCGTTTATCGGTATGATTACACGATGAAGGAAGATTTCATCAGTGGCGAATACAAGGGTGTGAAGTTTGAGCTTGCCGAATTTTGCAAAGATAACACATATACTAGCCTAAAAGGGGCAATTTTTATGTGCGAATTTTACAAAGATTTTAAATTTAATCTAAAAATCGAAAATAAAAAAATCAAACTTTTTCACAACGGCGAAATTTTGGATAATGTCGAATTCAACGATATTTTCACAGTATCTGCCACCGATAAAATCGAAACACGCTATCTACTAAGCCTAAGCTTCATGGAAAGATTAACCCAAATTGCCAAAAATCCCAATTTTGGCATTGTAAGCTCCGCATTTAGCGAGAATAAATTTTATGTTTTTATGGAAAACGGCAAAGATTTATTCGAGCCATATATTTTATACACCCCAGATTTCGACCTTGCCAAATACTACAAAAGCGAAATTTTAGCCTTGCTTTGCATAATCGATGAGCTAAATTTAACGCTAAATATCTATCCTAAAAATCGCAAATTTAATCACTGAAAATCTGCGCTTTTGAGATAATCATACAGGCTTAGCACGCTTAAAAACAGCGTCAGTATCGCAGGGCCTAGTATCACACCCCAAAACCCAAAGGTCGAAATCCCAGCTAGCATTGAGAAAAAGATTAAAATTTCGTTGATTTTGGCAGGATTTTTGACAAGGCGCGAGTTGATAAATTTAATCACAAGTGGCTTTACAAAGCTATCAGCAATCGTCGAAATCATCACCACACAATAAATCAAAATGATAAGCGCACCGCTCGTCGAACCCCCGATAAAGACGATTAGCGCGGTAGGCACATACACGAGCGCACCACCAATCGCAGGGATTAGCGAGCAAAATCCAAAAATCACGCCCATTAGCACAGGGTCAAATCCGTAGCTTCCAGCAATCACCGAAAACAAAAGCCCTTGCAAAACGGCGTTAAAAATCGTCGAGTATAGCACCACGCTCATGGTGTTTGCGGTCTCTGCGAAGATATAATCAAGCTGCTCGGCTTTGACGGGGACGATTTTTTTGATAAAGCCCGCAATATCGGCGCCGTAAAGGTATGAAAAAAAGCAAAAAATGATGATTAGCACCATATCAGCGATAAATTTTAGGCTCGATTTGCCCGCCACAGAAAAGTATGAAAACGCCTGTTTCGCGGTGGCTGCGATGTCTAGATTGCCCAAAAATTCCTTGATTTGCGCCTCAAATCCATTTAGTGCCTTTGGGAGCTGAATATCCATATTTTTGGCGTTTTCGACCATTAAATTTAGGCTAGAAATGTCAAAATGCGCGATATTTTTCGTGATCTGCGTACCAGCATAGATAAATGGCACAAACAGCACCACACACAGCACCAGCGTCGTCAGAAGCGAGCCTAGGACCTTTTTGCCACGCACAAATGAGAGGATTTTGACATGCAAACCAGATGTCGAAATCGAAATCAAAACCCCAATCGCAATCGCCAGCAAAAACGGCGAAAACAGATAAATCACGCAACAAAACAGAAATAAAATTATGCCGATGAAAAAAATCTTGCTCGTTTTTGCGTTTTTCGCCCTAGCTTTGCCTAGCGGTTCGCCCTTAGAATCGACGATATTAGGGCGTGAATGTGAAAGCGCGTCTAAATTTTCGTTATTTGCCAAATTTTATCCTTTAAATTTCAAAAGGGGTATTTTATAAATTTAATTTTTAAATTTCAAATTTTACGCCAAATTCTTTCAAATTCGCTACCACAGACTATAAATACTGCGCCGAAATTTTATTTGTCAAAATTTTGCTTTTAAGTGTCATTGCGAGCGAAGCGAAGCAATCCAGGGAAATTTAAAGGGGTTTAAAATTTAGAATTTTTGAATTTGCAAAATTTTGGTGCAGTATTTTTAAAATGAAATTTGAAAATTTGAAATTCAAAATTCGACGAAATTCTGCCATTTGCTCTATTTTTGAATTTAAACTTTGTAGATTGCTTCGTCGCAAAAAGCGTCTTGACGCTTTTTTCTGCTCCTCGCAATGACACTTATGGGCGAAATTTGGTTTGATTTGTCATTGCGAGCGAACGAAGTGAGCGTGGCAATCTACGAGCAAAAATTACCAAAACATAAAATCGCTGTCATTGCGAGGAAATGTGAAGCATTGACGAAGCAATCTAGAAAAATTTAAATTTTGCTAAAATTTTAAAATTCTTTGGAATTTTTGTAGATTGCTTCGTCGCAATGACATTTAAACAAAATTTAAAAATTTCGGCGCAGTATTGCGAATTTGCGATAGCGAAATTTTAAAATTTTGCCTATTTTACAATGATTTTAGCCGAATTTGCCACTGAAATTTCGCCCTGTCTAAACTCATTATAAATCACGGCGCAAAACTCATCATCTCGGTTTATCACAAGCCACATTTCATCTCCACTTTTGCGCTCAAACTCCGCACAAACCACGCTTCCCACACGCAAAGGAAGCGAGACGCCACTCATAGAAGATGGCGCGCCAAACTCGCCCTGCGCTATATAATGCGTGGTGAAATCCTGCACAATTGCTCCTATGCTAAGCTTGGCACGATTTGCTTCTAAATCCATTTTCGCCGCCACTTGCGAAAGCGCCGTGCTCGCGTTTGCACACTCTTTGGCTGTTTTTTTGGATTTGTTTTTTATGTCTTTGCACTGCGCTACTCGCTCTTTGGCTGCGCTTAAATTTGCCCTGTAATAATCCACGCTTTTTTCGCTTTCGCAGCCTAAAAAAACGGCGCAAAACGCCACAATAGCGCAAAATTTTATAAATTTCATTTTTAGCCTTTTTGTGAAATTTGAAGAAAGATTATAGCGAATTTGGGGTTAAAATTTGCTCGCCAAAACGGCGAGCATAAAAGGAGAACTATTATTATTTATCCAACAAGCAATCTCATATCGGCCTCAACCGAGCTAATGCCCGCAATGCCGAAGTTTTCGACCAATACCTTTGCTACATTTGGCGATAAAAACGCTGGAAGTGTAGGTCCAAGGTGGATATTTTTCACGCCAAGATATAAAAGCGCTAAAAGCACGATAACCGCCTTTTGCTCATACCAAGCGATATTAAATGCTAGTGGAAGTTCATTTATATCATTTAGACCGAAAATTTCTTTTAATTTAAGCGCAATTAATGCTAGCGAATAAGAATCATTGCATTGTCCTGCATCTAGCACTCGCGGAATTCCACCTATATCGCCGAGATTTAACTTATTGTATTTGTATTTCGCACAACCTGCGGTTAAAATCACAGTATCTTTTGGCAAAGCTTTTGCAAACTCAGTGTAATACTCCCTAGATTTCGCCCGTCCGTCGCACCCAGCCATGACGACAAATTTACGGATTGCGCCCGATTTTACAGCTTCTACGACCTTATCAGCTAGGGCGAAAACCTGTGCGTGAGCAAAACCGCCTACGATTTTACCACTTTCGATTTGTGTCGGTGGGGCGCAGGTTTTGGCCTGCTCGATTATAGCGCCAAAATCCTTATTTTCGCCGTGTTCGCCCTTAATGTGGGGGCAACCCTCCACGCCCACAGCACCTGTCGTCCAAAGTCTGTGTTTGTAGCTCTCTGGCGGGATTATGACGCAGTTTGTAGTCATCAAAATAGGGCCATTAAATTTCTCAAATTCCTCTTTTTGCTTCCACCACGCATTACCGTAATTTCCGATGAAATTCGGATATTTTTTGAAAAACGGATAATAGTGGGCTGGAAGCATTTCAGAGTGTGTATAGACATCTACGCCACTGCCTTGTGTCTGCTCTAATAGCATTTCAAGGTCTCTTAAATCATGCCCTGAGATTAAAATTCCGGGATTTTTTTCTACGCCTAAATTTACTTCCGAAATTTCAGGATTGCCGTAAGCGCCTGTATTTGCGCTATCTAGCAAAGCCATGCCAGATACGCCAAATTTGCCAGTCTCCATGGCAAGAGCGATTAGCTCATCAATACTTAGGCTATCATCAAGGGTTTTTGCCAAAGCCTCTTGGATAAAAATATCAATGCTCTCATCTTCCTTATTTAGGGCGTTCGCGTGTTTCATATACGCAGCAAGCCCCTTTAATCCATAAGTGGTAAGCTCTCTTAGGCTTCGTTTGTCCTCATCAGCCGTGCTTAAAACTCCGACTTCTCTTGCTTTTTGTGCAAATTCGCTCTCATCTCCCTCCCAAAGGGCAAAGCTTGGCAAATTTGAACAATCGCCTAAATTTGCGATAAGCGATTTTTTCATTTCTAGGGTTTTTTTGATAATTGCGATAATCGCAGGATTATCGAAATTTGCGTTTGTGATAGTAACGAATAAATTCATCGTTACTCTGTGATTTACCTCTTTTGCTACGCTTTTACCCTGCGCCCTTAGCGCACAAGCTACGCTAGAAAGAGCTTTTGTAACCCACACTAGCAGATCTTGCATAGCTGCAACTTCTGGTTTTTTACCACATACGCCACTGACCGTGCAGCCTGTGTTTTTAGCTGTTTCTTGACACTGAAAACAAAACATATTTTCCATAATTTCTCCTTTGAAATTTGAAATTCAAGGCGCATTATAATATAATGCAAAATTAATTTCTGTTGTTATAACAACAAAAAGGCAAAATTTATGAATTTATCCAAAACCATACTTTTTAACGGCATAAGCGAAGATGAGATTGCAGATTTGCTCCCTTGCTTGGAAGCACAAAGGGCGAAATTCGCCAAAGATGAGATAATCTTTCGCTGTGGGGACAGCACTACAAAAATCGGGCTCGTGCTAAGCGGGAGCGTGGATATTGTCGTAAATTTCTTGCGTGGAAATAGCAATATTTTTGGGCGTATTACCAGAGGCGATATATTTGGCGCAAACTACGCCATAAGCGCAAAACCCCTAGAATGCGATGTCGTAAGCGCAGAGCCAAGTGAAATTTTATTTTTAAATTTGCGCAAAATTCTAACTTCTTGTGCCAAAAATTGCCCCTATCATCACAAAATCATCTATAATCTGTTTAAAATTTCAAGCAACAAAAACCTAAATCTCTCAGCCCGTATGATGCACACTGCGCCCAAGACTATACGAGAGAGATTGCTTTCTTATTTTGGTGAGCAAGCACTCAAAAACGCAAGCACCAGCTTTTGTGTGCCGTTTTCTAGGCAGGGGCTGGCTGATTATCTAGGTGTGGATCGAAGCGCAATGTCAAATGAACTTAGCAAAATGGCGAAAGACGGACTAATAAGCTATGATAAAAACGAATTTCGCCTGAATTTTGATATTTGAAATTTTTTAAAATTTGCAAAATTTTGTGTTAAATTTTGCAAATTTAACGCAATTTAATCAAAAAGTCCCCGTTCATCGGGGCTAGTTTCGTATCCCAGGGCCGATTTTGCGCGCACGCTCATAATGCGCCCTTTGGCTGCGCTTAAATTTGCCCTGTAATAATCCACGCTTTTTTGCTTTCGCAACCCAAAAACACTGCGCCTAGTATCGCTAATGCGCAAAAATTTATAAATTTCATAATTTGCCTTTTAAATTATTTTTGAAAAGACATTATAATATTTTTATGCAAAATTTAAAACTATTCTAAAATTTTTCGTTTTCCATGAAGTGTTTTAAAACGACTTTTATTTGCGTCGTAAAATTCGCCGGAAATATCATTATACGGCTCATCGACTGATGATTTTATCCCCATAATGCCACTTATGAAATTAAATATCAAATCATTTGTAAAATACTCGTTTGCATTGGCTTTGATTTGTGCAAATTTTTGCGAATTTAAAGCTATCCAATCATCGCTAAAATACGCAAAAAACGGGATTTGCGCCATATCCATAGTAAAATTTGAGCTATCGTGCTGATGAAGCATATCTTCGCCGTGATCAGCGCAATACACTAATGCCTTGAAATTTGGCATTTTGCGCACCTTTTCGTAAATTTTTTGCACTATGAAATCATTATAAAACACCGCATTGTCGTATTTTGATTCAAATTTTGCAAAATCTTTTGGATACCTTGCTTCGTATTTCCAGTGTGCGCCCATAAGGTGCAAGATAAGAAGCGTTTTATCCCCGAATTTCATCTCATCGATTTTTGGCAAAATTTTCTCATCATACGGCTCTTCTGGGCGATGAAATCTATCTGTGCCTAGCGCAGTGAGCCAAAATTTTTGATTTGCGCTAGCAAAAAGCATAGAAAGTGGCGAGCCATAAATGCCGTGTTTTGCTTGATTTGAGATATATATGGTTTCAAAATTTGCCATTTTTGCCAGTTCTATTAGGCTAATAGCCTTTTCTTGCGGGATTTCATTGTATTGATTTCGCACTGTCATAAACTGATAAAGCACATGAATTGTAAAGCTATGATTTGAAAAGGCATTTGTGAAAAATACCGAGTTGCCTTGCTTTGCAAATTCGCGCAAAAACGGCGTAGTATCGTGCTTGTAACCATACACACTCATGTGATTTTTGTTTTGGCTTTCGCCGATGACAAGGACATAAAGAGCCTTTTCATCGCTAAATTTTAAATTTTTTACGCCACTAATTCGCTCGTTTTCGTTTTGCTTAAATTTGTCTAGGCTTTGCAAAAATTCATTTGCCTTATCTAACGATATGGCATAAATTTGCATTTTTCTAAAATTAAATTTAGTAAAAATATCAAATGCCAAAAGCGCGCATATAGCTACCTTTAATACTGCACTTAAATCAAATTTAACGAAATTTAATCGCTCAAAGTTAGAAAAAATGACAAAATACGACAAAATAAAAAAAGCAATGATTAAGGGCAAATAAAGGTTAAATTTCGTGTTTAGGTATTCTATGGCTTCGCCTGGTTCGCTTTGGAGTATCGCTATAAGCGAGTATTCGTTAAAAACTCCGCCTGTTTGCGAAAAATACACCAGATAAAATGCACTAGGAATTATCATCAAAACAAAGAGTAAAATTCGCGCTATTTTAAATTTAATCAATCTAAAAACTATAAGTAAAACAAATGCCAAAACAGCGAAAAAAGCGAAATTCAGACTAGGACTACGATTTATTAGCAAAGAAGGTGTGGTAAAATTTAAAAACAGCGGAATGCTTATGAGTAAAAAGATAAAGCAAAATTTCTTAAAAAACGCCCTTTCATCGCGCCAAAGCCCCCCCCAATGGCGATGAAAGCACTCACAAAAATCATATCGATTAAGAAAAATTTAACTGCTACTAATCCTATTGGCATGCCCTTAACTAGGACATACGCAAGCGATACAAACAAAATATACGAAAGCGCAAAAAGCACGAAAAAATTAAGTGAATTTACTCGTAAATTTATAAAATTTAAATCTTTCAATCTCCCTCCTTTTACTAAATTTACAATATTTCGCCGTGTGTAACTTACAAAATGCTATTTATTAAATTTATTCGGATTTTAAATTTAATCAAAAAGTCCCCGCTCATCGGGGCTGGTTTCGTATCCCAGAGCCGATTTCGCACGCACGCTCATAATGCGCCCTTTGGCTGTCTTTTCGATATATCCGTTTGCCAGTAAATACGGCTCGATGACATCTTCGATCGTGCCCTCGTCCTCGCTAAGTGCCGCTGCAATGGTGCTTAGCCCCATGGCTCTCTTGCCCGCTTCGCCCAAAATCGCAAGGTATCGCAAATCCATCTCATCAAATCCGAGCTCATTGACCCCAAGCGCGTCCAAACCCTCGTTCGCGCGCTCTTTGGTGATGATTTTCTCGTCTTTGACCTCAGCAAAATCGCGAATTCGCTTCAAAAGCCGAAGCGCGATGCGTGGTGTGCCACGGCTACGGCGCGCGATCTCGCTACTAGCGTCTTTTTCGCACTCTTTTTCGAGTTTGATCGAGGCGATTTTTACGATTTTGGCAAGCTCTTCGGTGGTATAAAACTGCAAGCGAAACTGCATGCCGAAGCGATCTCGCAAAGGCGCAGAAATCATGCCTGCGCGCGTGGTCGCACCGATGAGTGTAAAGTGTGGAATATCGATTTTAATGGTTTGCGCCGCTGGACCTGAGCCGATGATGATATCGAGGCGGAAATCCTCCATCGCAGAATACAGCACCTCCTCGATAGCCGGGGAGAGGCGGTGAATTTCATCGATAAAAAGCACATCGCCCTCTTCGAGATTTGTCAAAATCGCGGCCAAATCGCCACTTTTTTCTATCATCGGAGCGGCGGTTACTTTGATATTAGCTCCCATTTGCGTGGCGATAATGTGCGCAAGCGTGGTCTTGCCAAGCCCTGGTGGCCCATAAAACAGCACATGATCTAGGCACTCGGCGCGCTTTTTGGCGGCCGTGATTGCTATGTTTAGGTTCGATTTGATTTTTTCTTGCCCGATATAATCCTCAAAATTCGCCGGTCTTAGCGAAATTTCCGACGCTTCATCTAGTTTTAATTTTTCTATTTCTACGATTCTGTCCATTAAATTTACCTATTTCAAATACTCAAATTCTTCGCTTGGGAAAATGCCTTTTTTTACATCATTAGCGTAGTTTTTCACGGCTTCTCGCACGAGTTCGGCGCCATTTAGGTAGTGTTTTACAAATTTTGGCTTAAATTCGTCAAAAAACCCTAGCATATCGCTCCACACTAGCACCTGTCCGTCGCACGACCCTGCGCCGATACCGATAACAGGGACATTTGCGACGCTCATTACTTCGTTAGCCACGCTTGAAATCGTCCCTTCGAGCAGAAGCAAAACCGCCCCCGCATTTTGCACGGCTTTTGCGTCATCAAGTAGCGAATTTAGCGCGTTTTTTTCGCGACCGCTTACCTTGTAACCACCCTGAAAGCGAGAGAGTTGCGGGCGCAGTCCTATGTGGCTCATAACGGCAATGCCGTTTTTGCTAAGAAGCTCGACGGTAGCCGCAAAGTCCTTTCCGCCTTCGATTTTAACGGCGTCGCAACCTGTTTTTTCATAGACTTTGGCGCAGTTTTTAAGAGCAAGTTCGGGCGTGGCGCACGAACAAAACGGCATATCCACGACCAAATACGGGCGAGTTAGACCGCGCCTGACAGCCCTTGCGTGATAAATCATCTCATCGACACTTATGCCGATTGTCTCAGCGTGTCCGCCAAAGCTCATATTTAGGCTATCGCCTACTAGCACCATATCGACTTGGTCGTTAAAAATTTTGGCAAATAAAGCGTCGTATGCTGTGATCATAACGATTTTTTCGCCGTTTTCTTTCATTTTATAAAGGTCATTTATAGTGATTTTTGCCATATTTAATCCTTAAAAATTTTTTGCGATTATAGCCTAAATTTGGCAAATTTAACCCAAATTTGACAATATAAAATTTTTGAAGTAAAATGTGCGACTTCCTTTTGGGGGTGACTTGGCTTCGACAGAAATGGATTGGTCAAGGTGGCATGCCGCTTCGGATATAGCGTATAAAATCCAAATTAAAATTAAACGCAAATAACAAAAATTTTGCTCCTGCTTACGCAAAAGTAGCGTAATCGCAGTCGAGCCCTGCACTGCGCCCATACTATCTAAGCGCGGTAGCGGGTAATCCTAGATAGCGTAGTTTCGCGCTCTGACGAGGCGCGGGGCGAAATTTAGTCTTTGCTTTGGCGATTTGTTTTGGAAAGTGAGCAAGCCGGGGCGAGAATTTCACTTTTGCTAAGCATGTAGAGGCTTTGGTCGTTTGTTTTTGGACTGCGGTTCGATCCCGCACACCTCCACCATTTAAGCTTTTTTTAAGTTATTTTCATAAAATTTACAAAATTTCATAAATTTAAAGGCAAAACAATGGCTAGAATTTTCATCACAGGCGATACACACGGCGGCTGGGGCGGATTTTCGCACGAAATGAAAAGGTTTGAAAAGTTTAGATACAAAACCGAAAAAGAGCTTTGCAAAGATGATTTTCTCATTATCGCCGGAGATTTTGGCTTTATTTGGGAGAGTTCACCAGATAAAGATGAAATTCGTTGGCTAAAATATCTTAACGAGCGAAACTATACCACGCTTTTCATCGACGGCAACCACGAAAATTTCGCGCGTCTAAACGCCTATAAAATCACCAAATTCGCCGGCGGAAAAGTGCATAAAATAAGCGAAAGCGTGTATCATCTTATGCGGGGGCAGGTTTATGAGCTTGCAGGGCACAAAGTCCTTAGTATGGGCGGTGCGGCGAGTATCGACAGGGAGTATCGCACGCAAAACATATCGTGGTGGGAGGGCGAAAATATCAGCAAGGCCGAGTTAAACGAGGCTTACGAAAACCTCGCCAAGCACGATTTTAGCGTGGATTTGGTGCTTTCGCACACTGCGCCGAATTCTATTGCGCCAAAGGTGCTAGCCATAAACGAGTTTGCGCTAGATTTCCACGATCCAAACGGCGATTTGCTAGAAGAAATTTATCGCAAAATCAAATTTAAAAAGTGGTTTTTCGGACACTTTCACGAGGAACTTTTCTGCATAAATAGCCAGTTTGTGACACTTTGGCACGACATAGTGGAGCTGAAATTTGAGAGCGAGAAAATCAAGCATTTGTGCGTGATTTAATCTCGCTTCGCAAATTCTAAACACTGCGCCGAAATTTTACTAACGCAAAATTCTCGCAATGACAGCATTACGCGCACCGCTAATGCGCCATTACGAGAATTTCGCGCCAAATTTCACGCCTTTATCGCAGGCTCTCAGCCTTGCGAGAGTTTCGTTGCGATAAAGTAGTTAAGCTGAGAATACGAAATATTCCCTAGCTCGGGCTTTAATTCTTTTAGTTTGGCACGGATATCCGTGAGCTGGTCGCCGCTAGCTAGCATTTTGCGAATTTCATCTTTGTATGGGCTTAGCAACTCTTCGCTTGTCGGACCTGCGAATTTCGCCTTTATTTCGGCTAGGTATTTTTCGCCAAATTCGCTTTTGATAAAGTTGCTAATCTGCGAATATGTAAGCTCGCTAAGCTCAGGGCGTACTTCTGCCAAATCGCCACCGATCGAGTAGTAGCTATCGCCGTTTTCGAGTTTGGCTTGGATTTCGTCCTTGTATTTGGCGAGCTTGTCCCTAGTCGATGGCGCGGAAAATTGATTTAGCCTTGTCTCTGATATGAAATGGCTGACCTGAGAGTAAGCCACCTCTACGCCTCGTTCTTGCAAAATTTTTGTGATTTGAAGCGGTGTTTTTTCCTTTTTGAGTAGCTCTATGATTTCCATAGTGTGGCCGGCTAAAACCTGCTGTTTAGGGGTATAGACCTCGTCAATTTCTGCCCTTGCTAGGCCCAAGAGCGAAGCCATTGTTTGCACGCTATTATGGAGAGCTTCCCATTTCTCGCTATCCAAAAGGCTATAATTTTTAGCAATTCCTAAGAGTTTTAGAGCTTTTCTGTAACTTTCTCTGCCTCTGATATTTTCTAAAAATTCAGCGTTTTTGATCATTTGTTCGACTTTTATAACATCTGCTGCCATGGGTTTCTCCTTGTTAAAATTTGGCGTTATAATATAATATTAATTCTTAAAAGTCAATAAAAATAGTGAATTTGTAAGTGGATTTTAAGAAAATTTATAATATTAATATTTAAAATTTGATACGCAAATTCACAGCACCTGCCGCGACAAAAATCCTTTTAATTTCCTTGCAACTCTTTGATTTTATCGATTTCGCTTTGCGAGTAGCCAGCTTGCAAGCGGGCGGTTTCGTTTATCGCGCGAGTGGTTTTAAAGGCCTTTGGGTAGTGGCGCATAACGATTTCGAAAAAACACTCCGAGCTAACTCCCAGCCTAGCGCACTCGTATCTAAACCACTTATCGCCTTTGCTCACATGCGAAACTTCCTCGCGCAAAATCATCTCCAAAAGTGGTCGCAATGGCCTTTTATCCGGCATTTCATCGATATGCGAAAGCAGATAAAAATTCGCATCTAGCCCGCTAGCCTCCAAGTGTCTAGGCACCACCGCCATGCGCTCAATTAGCGAGTGCTGAGTTTTTTTCAGCGCCTCAAATAGCCCGTCATGCACGCTAAAATCGCCGTAAGAAAAGCCTGTTTTTTCTAGCTCGGCATTTACGAGCGAAAAGTGCCTCACCTCATCTTCTGCCACTTCTAGCCAATCAGCGTAAAATTCGCGTGGCAGTCCCGCGAAACGATAGCACGCATCGAGCGCTAAATCAATCGCGCTGTATTCGATATGCGCCACAGAGTGCAGAAATAGGGCGTTTTTATCGACATTTTGCTTTTTTAAATTTTTGTTTTGGATTTTTATATCTTTGACCTGTGAAATTTGGGCGAATTTTGCATAGCTAGGATTTTCGAGTGGTTTTGGCTCAAAATTTTGCTCAAATTCTACTTCATTTTTGCAAAATTCTGCGTAAAATTTTGCAAATTTTTCTATTTTTTCGTTTGGACTGCCAGCGTTTAAAATTTCCCAAATTTCTGCGTGAAAACTCATTTTAACCCCCAAATTTACGCCATACCGGCTTCGACTAAAAAACAGCTTGGCTGATAGTTGATTTTGCGAATTTTATCAAATTTCGCGTAGCTTAGATAGAGCTCATTTCGCGCCCTAGTCACCGCGACATAAAATAGTCGTCGCTCCTCATCTAGACTGCCGCCCATGCCCATTAGCTTCAAATTCGGGAAGCGGTTTTGCGCCAAATCCACCAAAAACACGCTATCAAACTCCAAACCTTTGCTGGCATGCACGCTTAGCAGATTTACGCCCTCTCCCTCGCTCATTTCCTTTGCGCCAAGTGTGATGAAGTTATAAAAACTCCCCGCGTCCTTGTATTTGCTCGCAATCCCGCCTAAAATCGCTACTTTGTTGTAAATTTTCTCATTTTCGTTCGTTTTGCGATCGAGATCTATTTTGCCGTTTTTGAGCGTGGCTCTGTGAGTGGCGATATTACCTGCAATTATGGCAAAAAGCTTTGAGGATTTTATCAAATTTACTAGCTCGCCAGCGCCGAAATTTGGGCTAAATTTGCTAAATAGCATGTATAGCTCGTGCAAAATCACAGCCGCGCTCTCGTTTAGTTTGTTGTATTTTAGTACCGGATTTTTGGCGAAATTTTCGCTAAATCCAAGCGTGCTAAACCGCTCCAAACTCGCCTGCAAATCCATATCATCAAAAAGTCCTAGCTGATAATTTCGCTTTTTTTGCTCGTAAATTTTCGCGCTCATATCAGGACGCAAAAAGCCATCTTTGATATTTCCGCCACCAAGTGTGATTAGCGCGTCGAAAATCTCCTTGCTAGTGGCGTTTCCCACACCTTTGGCATACTCTAAAATACCAAGAAATGCCATCATATCCTTTGGGTTTATCAATGCGCCGAAAATATCCATAAACGCCTTTATTTCGCGACTTTCGAAAAAGCTTGTGCTGCCTTTGCGTTTCGCGCCGATTCCTAGCTCTTTGAGCGCGACTTCGATCCCATCAGCCGAGGAGTTGTTGCGAAAAATCACCGCAAAACTCTCAGGCGCGCGCCCGCTTTGCTTGATTTGCTGTGCGATATGGCCGTATTGCGACATAATCTCATCATACACATGCAGTTTTGGCGCGCTAAATTTGCCCGTGCGCCCCACGACTAGCTTTTTGTCATACAGGCGCGGATTGTTTGAAATGACCTTGTTTGCAAGGGCTAAAATTTGGCTAGATGAGCGGTAATTTATGTTTAGCGTGTAAATTTTCGCGTCGCTAAAACGGGTGCCAAAAGAGCCGATTATATCGATATTCGCGCCGTTAAAGGCATAAATGCTCTGGTCGAAATCGCCCACGCAAAAAAGGCTTTTTGTCCTAAATGCGTCGATTAGTGAGCCTTGAAGCGAGTTTGTGTCTTGATACTCATCGACTAAAATTTCATCATAGTATAGTGGCGCGCCCTTGCGCAGTTCGTGGCGCATTTTAAGCAGTATGTCGTTGAAATCGGCGTAATTAAAGCGGGCTTTTTCCTCTTCAAATTCACGCAAAATATCCTCGTAAATTTCGCTAAATTCAGCCTGATCTTCGAAATTTCTAGCAAACCACGAGCCAAAACTCTCGCCTGTTTGTTTGTTTTGAAAAAGCGAGTATATGTCGTATAAATACGCACCGCCATACGGCCTAGTATCGCTGATATGGTAAAATTTGCGGTTTTCTACGATACTTTTTAAAAGCGTTTTTAACTCGCTTGGCTGTTTTAAAATCACACCCTTGCCAAGCTCGCGCAAAAGTGCGTAAGATACCGCGTGGAAGGTGCCTGCGGTGATTTTGGCGGTGATTTTTTTGTCAAAATAGCGATTTAGCCTCGCAATCATTTCGCTAGCTGCCTTGTTTGTGAAGGTTAGAAGCAAAATTTTGCTTGGATTTACGCCAAGGTGCAGTAAATGTGCAATGCGCGCTACAATGGTGCTAGTCTTGCCTGTGCCTGCGCTTGCGATTACGAGATTGTGGCCAAAGGGCGCAGTCGCGGCGGAGTATTGTTCTTGGTTTAAATTTGATATCGCGTTCAAAATTTTCCTTTAAAATCGTAGATTATAGCCTAAATTTATTATAAAAAAATTAGCCCTGCGCCTAAAATTTGGCGTAAATTTGGGCGCTAAATTTAACCAAAATTTGCAAAATTTAAAATTTAATCAAAATTTGCGAATTTTAAAATTTAGCCTAAATTTAACGCGCGAAATTTAGCGCGAAATTTAGCCCAAACTCACGCGCCCATTTCTTTTAGCTTTTTTATCCGTGATTGCAGGCTAGGGTGCGTGGCGAAAAGCCCAGAAAATGCGGGCAAGAAAAACATGTGCGCGCAGGCTCTGGCGTTAGTGTTTTTGATATGAAAATTTGCGAAATTTCTTAGTGGATTTGCGCGAAAATTTCGCATGTCATCTGTGTTTATACTGCCCTTTTGGCGCGTTTTTGAGGAAAAATATCTGTTTAAATTCGGCTTTTTTTCATCTTTTGGGGCTTTAAAATCCTTTTTGCCGATTCCGTCGTGATAGGCTTTGTTGAATTTTTGTATCATAAAAAGCTTATCAAGCGCCTTTTTGATCCCCAAAGGATTGCGCGTGTATTTGGCTGCGCTAGCGTCTGCTAAAAACTCTTTTTGCCTAGAAATCGCGCTTTGGATAAGTTCGGCAAAAACTTTACCCAAAAGCCCGAGTAGCCAAAATATGACGCCTACAAGTATGACTATGGCGATCCCGCTTCCTTTGGAGTTTCTGCCACTTCTACCCCTGCTAAATGCCCTTAAAATCTCATATCCGATGAAGCTTAGCGTTCCAAGTGCGCCAATGACGCTAATCAGCCTGATATTTAGCTCGATATCATCGTGAAATGCGTGCGAAAACTCATGCGCGATTACCCCTTGCATTTCGTCTCGGTTAAATGTCCTCATCGCCCCAGCCGTGACGAAAATCGCGATTTTTTCGCTATCTTTGCCGAAATTTTCCCCGCTTGCCATGGCATTTACGCCATTTTCGTTTTTCATGATAAAAACCCGTGGCATGCCCACACGCGAGGCAATCGCCATTTCTTCGATTATGTTGAGTAGAATTTTTTCGGAATTTTTGGCAGTGTGGGGGTGAATTTCTGTGGCGTCAAGCCCCTTTGCAAGGCTAGAAATGTCTGTCGCCTCAAAATGGCGTTTTTTGATATAGTTAAATAAAATCACGCAGACTAAAAGCGCGGACAAAAGTAGCGGCAGGGCATAATCCGCGCCCTCTCCAAGGGCAAAATTTTTGTAATTTAAAAAATCGAAAAATAGCGCGTATGAGAGCCAAAAAACCTGCACCAAAACGCTTGCAAAGACGAAATTTAGCCACGCAACCTTGCTTTTGGCTAGTTTTTGGTGTTCGTTTATGCTGTGAGATAGTGAGGCTGTTTTGCCAAGGAAAATGCGCGTTATGGCAAACAAAACCGCGCTACACGCCAAAACACACAGATAATACCCGGCCTTTGGCGTGCAGAAAATCTCATTTGCGCTTAAAAAATGGCAAAATTTTTCAGGTAGGTAAAAAATCGCTAAATTTAGCGCAGACAAAGCCTCCACAAAATTTCTCGCTTAAAATTCGATTTTTGGGGCTTTTTGGATATTTTCCTCTCTGAATTCAAGCAGGGCTAAATCTCTGTGAAATTTAGGGAAAAATCCGACTAAAATATTGTTTGGAAAGCTTTGTTTATAGGTGTTAAAGTCCGTCACTGCGTCATTGTAAGACTGCCTAGCAAAGCCGATTTTATTCTCAGTAGAGGTGATTTCCTCGCTTAGTTGCATCATATTTTCGCTAGCTTTTAGCTCAGGATAGGCTTCGACCTGGATATTTAGCCCATTTAGCGCGCTTTTTAGCTCGTTTTCTGCGCTTGCTAAATTTCGCATATCGTTATCATTTAAGCCGTTTTGTTTAATGCGTTCTAGTGCGCTAGTTGCGCGGTTTCTGGCATTTACGACATTTTCTAGGGTCTGTTTTTCGTGCGCCATGTATTTTTTGACAACTTCGATTAAATTTGGGATTAGATCATATCTGCGTTTTAGCTGGACATCGATTTGCGCAAAGGCGTTTTTGGCTTCGTTTAAAAGTGCGACAAGTTTGTTGTAAATACCAATGAGAAAAATTCCGACAAGAATTAAAATAGCTAAAATTACTAGCAAAATACTCATTTTTTATCCTTTTGTTAAATTTGGCTAAATTTCACGCTAAATTTGGAATTTAGCGTGAAATTTGATTATTTGTTTGCTGCGATTTGCGTAACCAAATCGTAGGTTACTGGGATTTTTTTGTATTGTGGCAAAGATGTAGAAAGCCCGTCGATAATCGCGCCAAAATCGTTAAACAAATAGCTTGCAAGAGCCGCTGGGACAGGGTTGATTTCGTTTAGATAGATTTCGTTATTAAACACGAAAAAGTCGCATCTGATGATCGAGCCCTCAAATCCGCTGTTGTAAATTTTAGCAAACGCATCTTTCATCTTATCTGCGATTGAAATACCCACGGTTTGCTCTGTAACGGTGTTTGGTTGGGTAGTGTCGATGTATTTACGACCAAAGTCTAGGAAGTCTTTTTTCACGGCTTGACTGATTTTTGAAAATACAATCTCATTGCCTATTTTGCAGCCTGCTAGGCTGTATTCTTTGACATCTTTGACGAAAGGCTCGACGATGACCTCTCTATCTAGGCTAAATACCTTATCTATGATTTTATCGAGCTCCATATCGCTATTTACGATACTAGCGCCGATACTGCTACCTAGGTGGGCTGGTTTTATGATGACAGGGTAGTTAAAAGACGGCAGACTCGTGCGCTTCAAAACCGCGTAATTAATCGCCTTAACCCCTGCGTTTTTGGCTAAATTTTTGGTTAAAATTTTATTATGGCTTACCGCACTTGCCTCTAATCTAGGGCCGATTTGTGGAATTTCGTAAAATTCTAAAAGTGAAGCTAGCTTGCCGTCGCAACCATCACCGCCGTGGATTGTGTTGATACACACATCGATTTCTAATCTGTTTTTTGAAAACATACCGCTTGTGTAAAATCCGCCATAAGAGAGGGTTAGCTCTTTGACCTTGCTGCCATAAGAAGTTTGAGATGAAAAACCGCCCTCAGCAGCGTCTGTGTTGGCAGAGTGAGACCTAGCAAAATTTCTAGCAAAGTAGCTTGCTACCATATTTCCCTCTTCGATTTCAAAAAATCTGCGGTTAGCGTCGCAGTAGATAAAGACTAAATTTTTGCCTTTTAGTGCGTTTTTTACAGCGATTGCTGTGAGGATACTGACATCGTGCTCGTAGCTTTGTCCGCCAAAAATGATACCATATTTCATAATAACTCCTTTGGGCTCTTTAAAGTGTAATTTAACTCTCGATTTTATAAAATTTATGCTTTATATTCTCTTTTTGTGTGAAAAATTTGAGTAAATTTATAAATTTTATAGATATAATATTTTTATGAAATTTATGGGCTTTGTGAAATTTAGCGCATTTTTGGGCGCATTTTTGCTTTCGTTGTTTTTGATTTTGGATTTTTTATTTCCTCTAAATTTGGCTGGATTAAATAAAGAAAAGTCGTTAGTTTTGTATTCGAGTGAGGGGGAAATTTTAAATATGCAAATTAGCAGTGATGAAATTTGGAGGTTTTATGCCAGTAGTGATGAAATCCCACAGCGCCTAAAACAGAGCGTAGTGCATTTCGAGGACAGGTATTTTTACTACCATTTTGGTGTAAATCCATTTTCGATAGCACGGGCATTTACGCATAATATTTCGCAAAATTTTACGCATAAAAATGCAAATATAGCCAGAGTGGGTGCAAGCACCATTACAATGCAGGTTGCGCGTATGATGAACCCCAAAGAGCGCAGTTACAAAAACAAATTTATCGAAATTTTTAACGCCTTTCAACTCGAATTTCACTACACCAAAGATGAAATTTTGACAATGTATTTCAATCTAGCCCCTTATGGTGGCAATATCGAGGGTGTGGCGAGTGCTAGCTATTTTTATTTTGGCAAAAGCCTAGGCGAGCTTAGCAACGCTCAAATCGCGCTTCTTGCGGTGGTGCCAAAAAACCCGAACAAAAACCGCCTAGACCGCACGAATTTGGATTTAAACTCGCTAAAAAACAGGCTGATTTCTAGCCTTTATAAAGCTAAAATTTTATCGCTTAGCGAATTTGAACGCGCTAGTAGCGAGAAATTCGCCCCCACAAGGCACCCTGCGCCAAATTTCGCTCCGCATTATGCAATGCGCGCCTTTAAAAATGCGAAAAATTTGGGCGTGGCAGGGCGCGCTGGCGCGAGTGAGGCTGTGGGTGCGCGTATGGGCGAAACAGCAAGCAAAACAGCTAGCGTGGCAGAGGGTACGAGTGAAACAGCCACCGAAACAGCTACCGAAACAAAACGCGCGCGCGCAAGTTCTGTGGGGGTAAGTTCTGTGGGGGTAAGCCAAAGCGCGCACTTGGCGCAAAACGGTGCGATAAAGCCCGCAAACACAGACAATCACGGCGCGCGCACAGGCGATACAAAGCACTTGGCACAAAATGGCGCAATCTGGCAAAACAAAGCAGAGCGCATAGCGCAAAACGACGCAAATTTAATCAACTCAAATTTAATCCACTCGAATTTAAACAAAACCTATCAACTCACCCTTGAAAATTTCCTTAAATCAAGGATAAATGACCTAGCCAAATTTGGCGTCAAAAACGGCTCAGCTATCTTAATTGACAACGAAAAAATGGCGGTTGTGGCATACGCAGGTTCGCACGATTTTGGCGGATTTTTGGGACAAAATGACGGCATAGTCTGGGCGAAAAATGTTGGCTCCACGCTAAAACCATTTATCTACGCAAGAGCCCTTGAAGAGGGGCTTATCACGCCACGCCGTGAGCTAATCGACGCTCCGATTAGCTTCAAAAACTACTCCCCACGCAATTACAATCTAGGCTTTATGGGGGTTATTAGCGCAAATGAGGCGCTCGGATATAGCCTAAATATCCCGGCTTTGAAGCTTTTATTATCCCTTGGCGATGACGGGCTTTATGAGCTTTTGCTTCGCGCAAATCTCGCGCCGTATTCCAAAGAGCATTATGGGCTTGGGCTCGGGCTTGGCGGAATTAGCATAAATTTGCTAAATCTCACTCATCTTTACAGCGTTTTTGCAAACTCTGGCGAGCTAAAACCGCTAGAACTAGCAGGGGCGAAAGTCGGTCAGAGCGCGCAAATACTAAGCCCGCAAAGTGCGTATATCATCACGCAAATGCTAAAAAACGCTCCACGAAGCTATCTTGGCTCTGTGTGGCAAAATACCAAAAATATGCCAGCCCTGATGTTTAAAACCGGCACGAGTGCCGACGGGCGCGACCTTTATACGATTGGCGTAACGCCAAAATTTAGCCTTGGGGTTTGGTTTGGCAATTTCAACGGCGAAAAAACGAGCGATATAAGTGGCGGACTTAGTGCTGCGCGCGTGGTTTTTGATATGTTTTCTTACCTTTCAAACACAGGCGCGATAAATGCCGAATTCGCCCGACCTAGCGGTGTTATCGAAAGAGAAATTTGCGCTGATTTTTTCGTAGAAAAAGAGTGTAAAAAAATGGTGCGAGATTTGGTGATAGAGGGTGTAACTTTGCACGATGAGTGCGAATTTTACCGCCCTAGCGAGCTTTTTTATCTTTTGCAAAATGGCATTATTGACGCAAATGCGACCAAAAACGGCAGGTGCAAGGATAAATTTGCTAGTATTGCGCCAGCCCTTAGCGATATAGATGGCAAAATTTACGAAGTGGGCGATAGCGGAGAGATAAATCTTAGCGCCTCTTGCACGGCTGTTTTTGGCGATGAAATCTTTATCAGCGTAAATAATAGCCCATACGAGGCGAAAAAAAATGGCGAGAATTTTATGCTAAATTTGAGCCCGGGCGAATATGAGCTTTCGTGTTTGGACGAAAATGCGAATTTTAGCGTGGCGAAATTTAGGGTAAAAAATAGATAAAATAAAAAATAAAAAATTACCAAAATATAAAAATTTCACAATATAATTACGCGAAATTCTTAGGGGAAAATCATGGAAAAAATTTTAATCAAATTTGGGCTTTGTAGCGCACTTTGCGCCGGGTGGCTCTTTGGCGTGGAAACGCAGATTAATGATGAGAGCTTGGTTTTTAGTGGTGCAAAAATCGCGCCTTTTGGCATAAGCGAGGAGCAAATCGCAAAATGTGAGCCAGGGATTACTGGCGTGTATGAATATAAAAATAGCGACGAAATAGAGTTTTATCCAAAGACTAAGCTAAGTGCTAGCACTCGCTATAACTGCGAGATTGGCGGGCAGAAATTTAGCTTTACGACAGCTGAATTTAGCGCGAGCGAGCTTAAAATACTGCGCCCAGGACTTGCAAAGATTAGCTTTAACGATAGCGTGAGCGAGGAGGGGGCAAAGGCTGGGATTAGGGTGTATTCGCTACAAAATTTAGCCAAAAACGATATTAGCTTTACCATTAGTGCGCAAAATGATAGAAGTTTTTTGATTTCTTATGACGCTAAGCACCAAAATATCGTCATCGAAGCAAACTCTGTAAAATCAAAAAACGGCGCAACGCTAAGCGCGCCAAAAATCCTAAAAGCCGATGAAGAGCCATTTAATGATAGCATAAACGCCTCAAACCTAGATGATGTCAAAATCCGCGAAATTAGCTTTAATGACGGCTCGTTTGGAGCGAGGCTGTATTTCCCTCACTATGTCGATGACGCGAATTTAGCCAAATTTATCCGCGTTAATGGCGTGGGTAAATTTAGCCTTGGCGAGGCTAGATACAGATACTACGAAGATGAGCAAAAATACCCGCAAATCAGTGATAAATACTACTATCATGTAGATATCAAAAGCGCTGAGTTTGCGCCAAATAAAAGCTATGAATTGCGCCTTTTAAAGGGCTTTGGCGATGATTCTAGAATAGTTAGAAATGAAATAAAGCTAAATTTCAAAACTGGCGATAGGAAGCCTTTCGTGCAGTTTAGTGATATGAAAAAATTCGTCCCTAAAAACGCAAATATCGCGATAAAAAGCTCGAATTTAAATGAAATTAGCATTAGCGTCTCAAAAATCAGCGATGAGAATTTCAGATATTTTCTAAATTTCGAAAGCAATTATCCGCACTCGCTAGCTAGCGAGGTTGTGAATAAAAAATTTGACATTGGCGGGGCGAAAAACGAGATTAGCGAGCATAAAATCGCTATGGATTTTAAGGGTTTTGAGGACGGCGTGTATGTGATAGATGTGCATTACAAAGAGGGCACTATAATGCGAACTATCACGCGCACAGCCTATATCAGCGATATTTCGGCTCAGGTCAGCATGGCTGATAGCAGCGCGCTAATCTATACTTCGCGCCTAAGTGATGCGAAGGCTTTGTCGCACGCTATTGTTAAAATTTACAATGACAAAAACGAGATGATTTTAGAAAAACGCACGAATAGTGACGGAATTTTGCTTGTAAATGACGCTAAATTTTTGGATAAAAATCCTAAATCTATCGAGATTACAGACGGCAAAGAGCGCGGATTTGTGATATTTGACGAGGCTGTTTCTAGCAGGGAAGCGACTACAAGCGACGCGCGAGCAATGGTGTATTTCGCTAGCGAGCTAGTAAGCCCAAATGAGGCACTAATCGGCTCTGTGGTGCTCAAAAAGAGCGATTTTACGCCGATTAAAAACACTCCGATAAAATACAAAATCACAGATCCTTACGGCGTGAATATCATCACTCGCGCCCTAAAAACTGACTCTTATGGCGCGTTAAATTTTAAAGAGAATTTGGGCGAAAAAAGCGGAAGTTATACCTTTGAGCTAATCTACGAGGATAAAATCATCGAAACCAAGAAATTTAGCGTCGAAAATTTCATACCAAACCGCGTAAAAAATGAAATTTTAACGAGCAAAGATGAAATTTACAAAGATGAGTTAATAATCGCAAATTTGATTTCAAACTACCTTGTGGGCGCACCAGCTGCGAGCTTAGCTAGCAAACTAGAAGTCAAATCCTACGAAAAAGAGCTTAAAATCAGCGGTTTTGAAGGATACAGCTTCACAAATGCAAGACTTAAAAAAGAGGGCACATTGGAGGTAAAAAGCGAGGAATTTAGGCTAGATAATAACGGCAAAAAAGACCTCGTAATCGCTCCAAAGGCGCAGGGCGTGTCAAATGTGGCAAATTTGATGATGAATTTTAGCGTCCAAGACGGGGGCAAAAATGTCAGCGCGTATAAAATGCTAAGCTACTATCCATACGACAAAATTCTAGGAATTCGCGCTAGCAAGGACTTCATAAGCAGTGGCGAGGAGGTAAAATTCGACCTTGCATTGCTAGATAGCCTTAGCAAAAAAGAGCAAAAAGGCAAGGTTGATTTAGAAATTTATCGCCAAGATTTCACTTACATTTACGACGGCGAGAGATATGTCGAGCAAGAGAACTTTTCGCTTGTGGATAGCATTAGCGCAGAGGGCTCACAGATTGGGTATAAATTCGAAAATGGCGGTTCGTATATCGTAGTGGCAAACGACTACGCAAGCGGGGCAAGTGCGAGCGTGAGAGTCGATGTGAGCGGATATGGATACTATGGCAGGCTAAATGCCAAAGATGTCAATACCGCCCGCATAAATTTAGAAAAATCAAAGCTCAAACCTGGCGAAATGATTAAAGGCGTGATTACTTCGCCTATCGAAAACGGCGTGCTAAATGTGGCTTTGATAGGTGAGGGCGTGTATGATTATAAAATCACGCAAATTCGCGGAAACAGCGCAAGTTTCGAGCTAAGAGTGCCAGAGAATTTCACTGGCGGACACATTAGTGCTAGCATTTCACGCTCTGCCTTTGGCGCTGCTATGCCGCTTCGCACCTATGCAAATGTAGCTGTAAGCCTCGATGTGAGCGAGAAAAAACTCCCTCTTAGCCTGCAAAGCAAGCCGGAGTATAAAAACGGCGAAAAAGCCATAATCGTGGCAAAATCCGCGCCAAATTCTAAAATAACGCTTTACGCTGTGGATTTAGGGATACTAGACGCGATAAATCAAAAAGAGCTAAATGCGTTTTCGTATTTTGATAAGCCGATATATTTTAGACACCGATATTTCGATATTTTCGATGATTTGAGTGTGTATAGCGCAAACGGCAAAGAACTAAGCTTTGGTGGTGATGAAATGCTAAAAAGCGCGAAGCGAAATTTAAGCCCAGTGCAAAACAAAAAAGATAAAAAATTTGTCAAAATGTATGAGGGTATCGCAAACGGCGCAGGCGAGGCTAGATTTGAGGTAGATTTGCCAAAACACTTTAACTCTATGATTCGCCTAAGCGCGCTAGCTCTCGATGATGAAGAAAAAATCGGCTGGGCAAATTCTCAAATCAGCGTCAAAGATGATATCGTCATCAAACCAGCTGATCTTACATATATGGTCAAAGGCGATGATATAAATATCCCGCTAACGCTCATAAATACGACAAATTCGCCAAAATCGCTAAATTTAAAGGCGAATTTTAACGATGCAGTTCAAATTTCGCTTAGTGATGCAAATATCACGCTAGGCGCGCTAGAAGCAAAGAATTTGAAATTTAGAGCAAATGCGTTAGAGCTTGGCGAGGGCGTGGTGAGCTTGGAAGTGAGCGAAGAAAATGGGGAGAAATTTGAGTATGAGTTGAAATTTGATGTCATTTCGCAGTTTCCGCGCTCGAAATTTAGCGCCAGTGCTTATAGCGACGCGCCGATGAATTTTAGTCTGCCAGCTTCGTATAAAGATGTCTTTACATACATAGGCACTAGACCTAGCACTTATACGGTGGCAAGGGAGTTGGAGCGATATCCGTATGGTTGCACAGAGCAGATTAGTTCTAAAATTTTAGCCTATGATTTCTTCTATAAACGCGACCATGACGAGGCGATGAAGAGGGCTGTTTTAGAGCATGCTACGAAAATTTTATCAAGGCTTAAAAATAACGGCGAGTTTGGGTATTGGAGCGCGCATGGCGAGACGAACGCATTTGCGTCGCTGTATGCTAGCGATGTGCTTTTGGATATGGACGCGAAATACAAAATCCTAACCCAAAAACAAAAAGAGCTGATTTTAAGGGCGCTAAAATCGTCGTATTCTAGCGAGCCTAGCTTGCGATTGTATGCGGATTTCGTGCTAGATAGGGTAGGCGCATTAAGCGATGATGAGCTAAATTTCGTCTATGATAAAAAACTCTACGAAGCTAGCCCGCTAGCGACATTTTCTATGCTTGCGATTTTGCAAAAACACAAAATGAGCGCGGAATTTAGTAAAATTTATAGTTCAAATTATAAATTTGATTATGCTAATAAAGATGCTAGTAAAATTTTTGCTAGTGAGGTTAGGGACGCTGGATTTGCTCTGTATGCGCTGGGAAGTGTCGGTATAAAAGATAGTGTTTTGGATACTTTGGCGCAAAATTTAAGCCAAAATTTACAAAATGTTTCTAGCACGCAAGAAAGAGCGTTTGTGTTAAGAGCGCTGGAAGCGTATTTTGGCGAAGATGATAAGGGCGTGGGCGCAGATATCATCGCAAACGGCCTTACGCAAAATATACAAACTCCGTCAAATTCAGTAATTACGCTAAATTCTAACGACAGAGAAATCAAAATTTCGCCAAAAAATGGCGAGAAAATTTTTGCTAATTTGCTTAGCTTTGGTTACGAGCCAGTCGCGCTCAAACACGGCCCGCTTAGTATAAACAACCACACAGGAAATCTGCACGGAATCAAACAGCTAGAAATCGTGCGTGAATTTGTCGATGAGGCTGGTAATGTGGTTTCGCTTGATAATCTAAAAGTAGGGCAGAGAATTTATTCTAAGATAAATTTCCGCTCAAATTTTTACATTAGAAATTTTGTGATTGATGAGGCGGCAAGCACCTGCTTTGAGATCGTCAATGAGCGCATAAATCCGGGATTTATAAGGCCTGAGAATTTGCAGGATAAAACTAGCTTCGAGCACAAAGAGATAATGTTTGATAGAGTGCTAAGCTTCCCGGTTGGTGGGGCGTATTATAAAGATACGAAAAACGGCAATGACTATACCGGCGTATTTTACACACCGCTTAATGTAGTGTATTCTGGTATGTGTGCCTTGCCGGCTGTGAGTATCACTGATATGCAAAACGAAAGCGTAATGGATTATGATTTACCGGCGCTAAATTTCAAAATTAAATAAATTTAACCTTAAAATTTAACTTACTTGTAGAAAATTTAACTACAAGTAAGTTCTTCCTTAACAAATTTTAAACAAAAAAACTATATAATTACGGATTAACGCTATAAGCGTAAAGGAGAACATAATGATTGATTTAGCAAAAGTAGCCGATAGGCTAGAACAAGTCGCTAAACTACCCAAGATAAAAGAGGGCGATAGTATCACTAAACGCCTTGCTGAGCGCGGTTTTTCACGCCGTGATTTTATGAAATGGGCGGGCGCAATGACTGCGGCGATTGGGTTACCTAGCGTATTTGCACCACAAGTTGCACGGGCGGCAGAACTCGCCGATCGCTTACCTGTGATTTGGCTTCACATGGCAGAATGCACAGGTTGTAGCGAAAGCTTACTTAGAATTGATACTCCAACTATCGATTCGTTGATTTTCGACTATATTAGTTTAGAATATCACGAGACGATTATGGCTGCTGCTGGCTGGCAAGCAGAGGAAAATTTAGATGGAGCTATCGAAAAATATAAGGGGCAATATATTTTAATGGTAGAAGGTGGAATTCCAAGCGGAAGTAGCGAATATTTCCTTACAGTAGGACCTGCTGGTAAGACAGGTGCCGAGCATTGCAGACATGCTGCTGCTGGTGCAGCTGCGATTTTTGCTATTGGAACATGTTCGAGCTTCGGTGGTATCCAAGCAGCAAGACCAAACCCAACAAACGCTGTTGCACTTAGCAAACTTACAAACAAACAAGTAATCAATGTCCCAGGCTGTCCGCCAAGCGAGAAAAATATCGTAGGTAATGTGCTTCACTACATACTATTTGGCACACTTCCAGCACTTGATGTTTATAATCGTCCAAAATGGGCTTACGGACTTAGAATTCACGATTTGTGCGAAAGACGCGGTCACTTCGACGCAGGTGAGTTCGTAGAGCAATTCGGCGATCAAGGCGCAAAAGACGGATATTGTTTATATAAAGTAGGTTGCAAAGGCCCATATACATTTAATAACTGCTCACGCGAGAGATTTAACGCTCACACTAGCTGGCCAATCCAAGCAGGTCATGGCTGTATCGGCTGTTCTGAGCCTGATTTTTGGGATCACATGGGACCATTTGAGGAGCCATTGGCAGATAGATTATACAATACCGTATTTAGCGGAGCAGGTGCTGATGCGACAGCCGATAAAATCGGTATAGGAATTTTGGCTGTTACAGGTGTAGCTATCACAGTTCATGCAGCCATTGCATCATTTAAAAAGAATAAGGGAGAGTAGAAATGTCACAAAGATTAGTAATAGATCCGATAACTCGTATTGAAGGACACTTACGCATAGAAGTAGTTGTCGATGATAACGGAGTTGTAACGGATGCGTATTCTGGCTCTACTTTATGGCGTGGATTAGAGACTATCGTTAAGGGTCGCGATCCTAGGGATATCGGCTTTTTTATGCAAAGAATTTGCGGTGTTTGCACATTTTCTCACTATAATGCTGGAATTTCAGCTGTTGAAAATGCTCTTGGCATAACTCCGCCACTAAATGCGATTTTGACTAGAACGTTAATGAATACTGCGCTATTTATGCACGATCACCCAGTGCATTTTTATCAACTACACGGACTTGACTGGGTCGATATCGTAAGCGCACTAAGCGCAGATCCACACGCTGCTAGCCAAGAGGCTTTTAGATACACAGATTTGCCTTATGCTTGCGGTGAGGATCAGCTAAAAGCGGTTCAACAAAGAGTAAAAGCTTTCGTTGAAAAAGGCGCACTTGGACCATTTGCAAACGCATATTTCGGACACAGCACATACAAGCTAACTCCTGAGCAAAATTTGATTGCGCTTAGCCACTATTTAGAGTGCTTGCGTATCCAAAGAACAGCCGCGCAAATGATGGCGATTTTCGGTGGCAAACAACCACACCCACAAACCCTAACAGTCGGTGGCGTAACATGCGTAATGGATATTCTAAGCCCAGCAAGACTTGGTGAGTATATGGTTAAATTCCAAGAAGTCGCTGATTTCATCAACCGCGCATATTATCCAGACTTGCTTATGGCTGGTGGTGCGTATGCTAGTGAAGAAAGCGTATTAAACGATGTCGGTGTCGCAAATCTATGGACACACCAAACTTTCCAATATTCACGCAATGATTTCTTATTCCAAAGCGGTGTGATTTTAGACGGCGATATTAGCAAGGTTCATGAGCTAGATGAGAGCAAGATTACAGAAGAAGCTACTCACTCTTGGTATAAAAATGATAAACCACTTCACCCATACGACGGCGAACAAGAACCAAACTACACAGGATTTAAGGTAGAGCAAACCCTAAATGCCAAAGGTGAAATGGAAGATACAAAAGTCCTAAATACTGAGGGTAAATATAGTTGGATTAAGGCTCCTAGATATGATGGCAAATCGCTTCAAGTTGGACCACTATCAAATATCGTTGTAAATTACGCAAAAGGTAATGAATTTGTAGTAAAAGTAGTAGATAAATTCCTTTCTGATACCGGTCTTCCACTAGAAGCAGTATTCTCTACTCTTGGTAGAACAGCGTGTCGTATGATAGAGGCAAAAGTCGTAGCTGATAATGGACTATTAGCATTTAATAACCTAATCGCTAATATCAAATCAGGCGACACCGAGACTTGCGCTAAATACACAATCGACAAAAAGAAATCATACAAAGGCAGATATATCGGACATGTTCCGCGCGGTAGCCTAAGCCACTGGTGTAGAATCGAAAATGGAGTAATCCAAAACTGGCAAGCAGTCGTTCCTAGCACATGGAACGCTAGTCCAAAAGACGCTCAGGGCAATATGGCATCTTATGAGGCATGCTTGATTGGTCTTAAAATTGCAGATTTAACGCAACCGCTTGAAATTATCCGCAAAATCCACTCTTATGATCCGTGCATTGCGTGCGCTGTTCATGTTATGGATACCAAAGGCAACGAGCTTAGCTCGTATAAAGTAAATCCAAATATCAAGGATTAACCATGAAAAAAAGAGAAGCCGAGTATGAATTTTCGATAGGATTGCGCCTTACCCACTGGATACGCGCTATCGCTATCGTCATACTTGTAATTACTGGATTTTATTTGGCTTATGTTTTCATAGCCCCAGAGATTAGCTCTGAGCCAAATTTATTCTTGCAAGCTAAAATTCGCTTCGTGCATTTAGTGGCAGGTTTCGTGCTAATGGCGGCTATGCTTTACAAATCATATCTGTTTTTGTTCGATAAACACAGCAGAAAAGAGCTAGTTAGTATCAAGGATTTTATTAATCCTAGGGTTTGGATCGAGCAGATCAAATTTTACCTATTTTTAGGCGAACACCCACATTTGCACGGCGTTTATAATCCTTTGCAATTCATTGCGTATTTGGCATTTTACATCATTTTAGCCTTGATTTGTATTACTGGCCTTGTGCTTCATGTGCATATGTATCACGGCGGACTTGGCGGTATGATTTATGATTTAATGCGCCCAATCGAAGCTATGATGGGTGGTCTAAGCGAGGTTCGCACTATCCACCATTTATCGATGAATTTCCTTATTTTATTTATCCCTGTGCATGTTTATATGGCTGTTTTCAACGCTGTAAAAGGACAAGACGGAGCTATGGACGCTATCATTAGCGGCTATAAGTTCAAGGTTCAAAAATGAAATTAGGTGTTATCGGTATAGGTAACATTATGTACTCCGACGAAGGTGTCGGAGTGCATTTTATGCACGCACTGCAACAAAACTACAAATTCACCCCAAACTCACCTGATGATAGTATCGAATTCATCGACGGAGGCACGCTGGCTGCGCTTTTAATGCACATTTTGGTCGAATTCGACGAAATTTTGCTGATTGATTGTATCGACGCAGACGAGGGCAGTATCGGCGATGTGTATTTCTTCGACTACGAGGCTATGCCAAAAAGCGTGAAATGGAGCGGTTCGGCTCACGAGGTGGAGATGCTAGAAACCTTGCAAATGCTAGATCTTTGTGGAGATAGACCACGCACGCAAATCCTAGCCGTGGTGCCAATGCGCATAGAGCCGATGAGTTTTAGCGTGAGCGATGAGGTGCTGAAATCTAGCGAGATTATGGAGCGCACGGCGATAGATTTTATCGCTTCTCGCGGTTTTGTGTGCGAAAAAATTGGGAATTTAAGCGTGCGCGATATCGCTGAAAATTTTGATTCTAAGGGCAAAAATTGATAATTTCTTTTAAATTTGATTATTTGAATAACAACGGCTTAATCGCCTATTTTTTGGATTTTTATGCGCGCAAGGCTGGGCTGAAATACGCCCTAAATTTAGACAAAAATTTAACCACACTCTATGTCGAAGCAGATGAAAAAGAGCTACTCGAATTTAGCGATAAATTCATGGCGCTTATCCCAAATTCTGCGTTTTTGGCAAAATCGAGCGTGGAGGTGGTATCTGGCGAAGGGGATTTGAAGGAAGTTTGCGAGAAAAGCGACGAGATTAAATTTTTGCCTAAATTTTCAAATTTCACCCCAAGCCAAATTCACGAATTTTTGCAAAGTGGCGAATTTATAGAAAACGAATTTGGAGTTTTAAGCGGTGTTAGCATTTTTGACGGCGAGAATTTCGTCGCTGTAAATAAGCAAAATTTTGGCAAGTTAATCGAGTATTCTTACCGCATTTTGCGTCATAATCAAATTTTGCAAATTTCGCTAAATGGTGAGAAATTTAGCCTAAGTGCTGATTTAAATTTCGAAAATTCAGACTTTATGGTCGCTACTGGTCTAAAATCGTTTAATAAAATTTTCATCACCGATGACAAGCAAAAAATCGCCCTTGCGACATACGAAAAGCCAATTTTACGCCTCAAAACAAACAGCGTTTTTCGTAGTTCCTTCCCAAAATCGCCTAAATTTTTCGATGTGAAAATGTGTAGCGATCTCTTTTCGTTCGCGCTTTTTAAACGGCTCGAAGATGATGAAATCTACTATGTCGGCGCAAAAGGCGCACAGGGAAACAAAAATAAATTTTTAAATTTATGTGTGATTGAGGATAGATTTCTTATCACAAAAAACTCTGAATTTATGAGCGAAGCTGAAAAAACGCTCCTTGCTTCTGGCGATGAAATTACGCATTTTGGGCTTATTTGCAAGGAAAAAGAGATTTTTGATTCGCGCGTGATGAGGGTGTTTGTATCGAAAAACTGCGCCGATGAGATTGCGATTTACGAAGCCAAATCCAAGCGCAAACTCCTAAATTTCGCTATGCCTGCGAATTTAGACGCTCTTTTTGATGAAATCAAAAGCGACGAGACAGGCGCGAAACTTTTGGCAAATTTTAGCGCAAAATTTAGCCTAGATTATGCACGCGCAAATGCCGATTTTAGCGAAATCAAACCTAGTTTTTATGGCTATTTTGAACTGCTTTCTCGCGTGATTTTTGGCAAAGACGCGCAGTATTTGTTAGAGTGCGCTGGGGAGTTTTTGGGCGAAAAGGGCATGAAGCTAGACTTCGAGCTTAAAGAAAACGGCGATTTTAACTTCGCTAAAACGCTTCGTTCAGCGATGAGCTACAAGCTAGCAGGCGTCGATGACAAGGTTTTAAGCTACGGCGCAATCGACACGCTGGCTAGATTTATCGGCGATTTGGCTGACGCAAACGAGGCATTATACGATTCTGGCGTGCTTAGCGGTTCGCTCTTTGCCGAGCGCAGGTTCGCAAACATCGCCACACTCGTGCTTGGCAAATCTCGCCTTGATTTCTCGGCGTATTTGGGTTTGCAAGGCTGTGAGCGTTAAAATCGAGATTGCAGGAGCTGTGCAGGGCGTGGGCTTTCGCCCGTTTATCTACCGCATTTGCACCGATTTAGGCATAAAAGGTGAGGTTTATAACGACGGCGAGGGCGTAAAAATCCACGCAAACGCCACGAGCGAGCAAATAGCGCGGCTTAAAGAGCGCATTTATAGCGAGCTTCCGCCACTTGCGCGGATTGATAAACTTGAAATTTATGAAATTTCACCGCGAATTTATAATGATTTTAAAATCGTTTCTTCGCAAAATTCGGCGAAATTTAACCCAATCTTGCCTGATTTTGCCATTTGTAATGATTGCAGGCGCGAATTTTACAACCCGCAAAACAAACGCTACCGCTACCCATTTATCAACTGCACGAATTGCGGACCGCGACTTAGTATTATCAAAAAACTCCCTTATGACCGCGCAAATACGACAATGTCGCAGTTTAAAATGTGCGAGTTTTGCGGTGGCGAATACACTGACCCGCTAAATCGCCGTTATCACGCCGAGCCGATTGCTTGCGCGGAGTGCGGACCTAAGCTCTTTTTGAAAAACAAAAATGGCGAAATTTTGGGTATTGGCGAAAAGGCTGTTATTAGGCTTTGTGAAATTTTATCTCGTGGCGAGATAGTCGCTGTAAAGGGGCTTGGCGGATTTCACATAATGTGTGACGCGACGAACGAAGACGCCGTAGCGACCTTACGAATTCGCAAAAATCGCCCTGATAAGCCATTTGCTATAATGTGTAAAGATGAGAAAATGGCTAAAAAATTTGCCCGGTTTTGCGAGAGTGAAAAAGAGCTTTTAAACTCGCAAATTAAGCCGATTGTTTTGGTTAAAAAATCGAAAAATCCGCAAAATTTAGCCCTTGCTAGGGCGGTTGCGCCAAATTTAGGCAAGGTTGGCATTTTTCTAGCAAATACGGGCATTCATTTGCTACTTTTTGAGTATTTTAATCGCCCGTTAATCGCTACGAGCGCGAATATCAGTGGCGAGCCGATAATTTACGATGAGGCGAGTTTGCGCCAAAAATTGGGCGGTGTGATTGATTTTTATTTGGATAATGACAGAGAGATTATCACGCCAAGCGACGATAGCGTGGGCTTTGTGGTGCGAAATCAGGCGCAGAGTATCGCAGAAATCACGGAGCAAAATTCGCAAAATTTTACGCAATATTTGCGCGCTTCGCGTGGGCTAAATCCGCAAATTTTCAAAAGCAAATTTACTCATAAAGGCTCGTTTCTCGCCCTTGGCGCGGAGCTAAAAAACCAGTTTGCAATATATAAAGACGGGCAAATTTTTATTTCCCCATACATCGGAGATTTGAAAAATATCGCCACAAATGCTCGATTTTTCGCGCTTTTGGATATTTTCATTAAAACTTATGATTTGAAATTTGACGCTGTTTTGGGAGATTTGCACCCGAATTTTTTGCACACGAAACATTTTGAAAATTTGGGCTTTGAAGTGGTGAAATTTCAGCACCATTACGCACATTTGGTTGCGAATTTGGCGGATAATGATCTGCTTGGAAGTGGTAAAAAATACCTTGGATTTAGTTTTGACGGCACGGGTTATGGTGCAGACGGCGCGATTTGGGGTGGCGAAGTGCTGGAATTTGACGAATTTGGCTACAAAAGGGTTTTGCATTTTGACGAATTTGCGCTAATTGGTGGTGAGAGTTCGATCAAAAATATCTACAAACTCGCAATTTCGCTGATTTTTAATTTTGGCATTGAAAGCGAGGCGAGTGAGTTTTTGGCGAAATTTAGCCAAAATGAAATTTCAAATTTAGCCAAAATTTCTCCGCGCTCGCCAAAGACAACCTCGCTTGGGCGCATTTTTGACGCATTTGCAAGCGTGATTTGCGCCCTAAAAAGCGTGAGTTTCGACGGCCAAAGCGGTATGAGTTTGGAAAATCTCTTTGATGAGAGCAAAATCACGAGTGAGAGCGAAAAACGATATAAATTTGAAATCACGGGCGAGAAAATCAGCGTGAAAAACGCCTTTTTAAGCGCGCTAAAAGATGAGCCGGCCGTGGCTGCGTCAAATTTCATAAACGCGCTCGCTAAAATAATGCTTCAAATCGCAAAAGAGCGAAATTTAGAGGTTGTGCTAAGTGGCGGGGTTTTTCAAAACGCCACGCTTTTGGATTTGGTAGTGCGAAAATTTAGCGAGGCTGGGGTGAAATTTCACCTACACAAAACCACTCCGAGTAACGATAGTGGCGTGGCCCTAGGGCAACTCATGTCCTATATCGCTCGCCTGAAATAATCAATAAATTTTATCAACTAACTTAAAATTTTAAAATTTTACGCTAAAATCGCAGGGAATTTTTAATCAAACAAGGCAAAAATGATGAAAATTTTAAAATTTTTACTATGTTTTGCGCTGTTTTTAGGCGCAGATGAAATAAATTTAAAGGGCGAAAGCGTGCAGAGCAAAAATCAAAATTTAAAAGAAATTTATTTAGCAGGTGGCTGTTTTTGGGGTATGGAAGGGTATTTTAGGCGAGTAAAGGGCGTCGCGAGCAGCGAGGTTGGCTACGCAAACGGCAATAGCGAAAAAACGGATTATTATTCGCTCAAAAACACAGGCCACGCCGAAACGCTAAAAATCAAATTTGATGAAAATGTTGTGGCATTTGCCGAGATTTTGGAGCATTTTTTCAGAGTGATTGACCCGGTCAGCGTCGATAAACAGGGCAATGATGTCGGCAGGCAGTATCGCACGGGGATCTATTATACCAACGAGAGCGACAAGGAATTTTTGCAAAATTTCATCGCCTTAAAACAAAAAAAATACAAGGAAAAAATCGCAGTCGAGGTCGCAGTGCTGAAAAATTACGCGCGCGCAGAAGAGTATCACCAAAACTACCTTGGCAAAAACCCAAATGGATATTGTCATATCGACCTAAATTTGGCGAGCAAACCGCTTTATGACGAGAGCAGGTTCGCGCTCCCTAGCCCAGAAGAGATGAAGGAAAATCTAACGCCGTTGCAGTTTAGCGTGACGCAAGAAAAGGCGACGGAGCGCCCATACACGAGCGAATTTGATAAACTCGACGCAAAGGGCATTTATATCGATGTCGTTACGAAAAAACCGCTTTTTAGCTCGACGGATAAATTCGACGCAGGGTGCGGGTGGCCGAGCTTTTCTAAGCCGATTACTACCGACGCGCTGGATTATGCGCGCGATACTAGCCACGGCATGGTGCGCACGGAGGTTAGCTCGCGGCTTGGCGGGGCGCATTTGGGGCATGTTTTTGAGGACGGCATCAAGGAAAAGGGCGGTTTGCGCTACTGCATAAACGGCGCCTCGCTCGAATTTATCCCGCTTGAAAAAATGAGCGAGCGCGGATACGCTGAGTTTATCCTGTATGTGAAATAGTAAAATTCCGCTGTCTGCAAGCTTTGATACTGCGCCGAAATTTCGCCAAATTTTGCTTGCCATTGTCATTGCGAGAAATTTTGCTTTCGCAAAATTTCGTGGCAATCGTCAAATTTTAAATTATCAATCATAAAATGGCAGAATTTTAAAGTTTAAAATTTTGCCATTTACCCTGCGCTTAGTTTGAAATTTAGCGATTGCTTCGCTTTGCTCGCAATGACACTTATGGCAAAATTTATACAATAAAATTTTCGGGTGCAGTATCCAAGTTTGTAGCAAGCTGGATTTGAAAATAAAATTTCTGCATAGTGCCTTGTAATGGGTAAAAAAGCATAACAAGCGAAGTTTAAAATTATTGCTAGATATTTTGCGCCCAAAGTCGTTATGAATTTTCGCTCAAATTTTCGCCCGAATTCCCGCCCAAGCTAGGCTTGAAAACTTTCGAATTTAAATTTAAATCATCTATTATTTTTAAAATTTCTAAAATCATTTTTTTATGCGTTCTGTAAATAATCGGGATTAGCGTCTGCGAGATACCAAAATCTATTTCGAAATTTTCCCGCCTATTGTTGATATAAAGATAGAGATTATCGCGGTAAAAAACGGCGTTTATCTCGCATTTCATCCGCTTAGCTAAATTTAAAAAATCCTCCATAAAACTATGCGATAAAATATAAAAGGCGCTTATCTCATCGTCTGCATAAACATCGTATTGTTCGCTAAATTCGACATTATCGATATTTATCTTTTTCCCGTAGTTTCTCGTATATCCAGTGTCTTTGTTTTTTCGGATGATATAAACGCGAGAGTTAAAGAATTTATAAAATTTCGCGATAAAAACAATTCCTAAAAATAGGTGTTTGGCATAGACGCTTCTGCCCGCGCTTCGAAGCACATAGTAATCGATATCGCTCATCCTAAAATAAACCCCATTATGCCTGCCATCTATAAAATCATCGCCCTTAAACCACCAAGTTTCTTGCGCTCTATTATAAAGATTTGGTTTGAAAAATTCCTTTTCGCCTATGGATGAGGTCGGGCGATATGCGAAATTTGGGTTTATGTCTTTTACGATTTTTTCTATAACGGCGTGTTTAAATTTGGGCTTTATATTCGATACATCCGAGTTTATTAAAGGATATAAAATAGAAAAAACTATAAGAAATATAGGCAAAACTAAAATTAATGTTCTAATAAATCCCAACTCATCAAAAAAATAGCCAAAAAGAAAAGTTAAAATAAAGCTAATAAAAATACTAAAATATAAAATATAACTTAGCTTTTTATTTATGCGCTGTCGCTCGAATTCGAGCTCTTGCATAGTCTCATAAGATATGCCGTTGTAATTATCCTTAGGTGGTTTATGCACTAAATTTCCTTAATCATCAAATCTTTTTAAAAGTGAGCCGTAGCTTTCGATTCGGCGATCGCGCAAGAACGGCCACCACCTGCGCACATTTTCGCACCTTTGCATATCAATCTCCACGACCTCGCACAGCTCGCTCTCGCACTCGCTACGAAATAGCTCCTCGCCTTGCGCACCAAAAACAAAGCTATTTCCCCAAAACAAAATTCCCTCATCATCGCAGGCATTTCCAGCTTTATAAGCTTTTTTGCTATTAGATAAAATTTCTTTTGGCGAAATTTCGCTAAGAGTTGCTTTTTCAAACCCCACACGATTTACAGCGATTACAGGTAGTGAGTTTGCCACAGCATGCCCTCTTTGCACCGCAACCCACGCTTCTAGCTGGCGAATTCTCTCAGCCACATCATCACCCATAAACCAGCCAATCGCAGTCGGATAGATTAGCACCTGCGCCCCACGAAGCGCCATTGCGCGCGCAGCCTCAGGATACCACTGATCCCAGCACACCAGCACGCCCAGCCTTCCCACGCTCGTATCAATCGGCTCAAAGCCCATATCGCCGGGCGTGAAATAGAATTTTTCATAAAAATTCGGATCATCTGGGATATGCATTTTGCGGTATTTTCCCAATACTGCGCCGTCGCGCTCGAAAACCACAGCCGTGTTGTGATACAACCCCGCACTCCTGCGCTCAAAAAGTGAAGCCACAAGCACCACGCCAAATTCTTTGGCGATACTGCCCCAAAATTTCACATCGTCTTCGAAATTTGTCGCATAGTCGAAATTTTCGGTGTTTTCGCGCTGACAAAAATAGTGAGTTTGGTGGAGTTCTTGAAGCACGATTAAATTCGCCCCTTTTTTCGCAGCCTCGGCGATAAGCTCCTTGGTGCGCGCTATCGTGGCTGATTTGGTGCCGTAAAATTTGTGTGAGATTAGTCCTACTTTTAAATTTTTCATTTTTTGCCTTTAAATTTTAAATTTTATCGCTAAATTTATTCATACACGAGCAGTGAAGCGAGCCGTTTTGGCGGATAAAAACCCGCGCATCTACGCCAACGACCTTGCGCCCTGGGCAAGCCTTTGCGAGGCGAGAGAGCGCGATTTCGTCGTTTTTATCGCCATAAGTAGGCACGATAAGTCCTCCATTTACAAATACGAAATTCGCATAAGTCGCCCCCAAACGCCTATTTTCGTAAAAAATCGGCGCTGGAAGCGGAAGCTCGACGACCTCGAATCCATGCGCTAAAATCTGCTCTTTTAGCGAGCGCAGGGCAGGGTAGTGTATGTCGCTAGTATCATCGCACGAAGCCACAGCAACGAGATTTTCGCCCACAAATCTAGCCAGCGTGTCGATATGGCAGTCTGTATCGTCGCCCTGAATAAATCCGCCTTTAAGCCAGATTATTTTTTTTAGCCCAAAAATTTCGCCTAGCTTTTGCTCCAAAATTTCTTTGCTAAGGGCATTTCGGTTGTCATTTAGCAAGCACTCCTCGGTCGTCATCAGCACGCCAGCGCCGTTAAATTCGACACTTCCGCCCTCTAAAATCAAATCGACATCGCGCAGCGCTTTGCCCCAAATTTCATAAAGCGTAGCATTTAGTGCATTATCTTTTTCGCTATCAAATTTCCCGCCCCAAGCGTTGAAGGTGAAATTTAGCGCCTCTACCTTGCCCTCATTTTCGACATCAATCGCGCCATAATCGCGTATCCAAGTGTCATTTGTAGGGATCTGCACGAAATTAACGGCGAATTTTTCGTTTATTTCGCCACAGATTTTGTCGAATACTGCTCGTTTTGGTGCGATAGCTATGAGCGGCTGAAACTGCGCCACAGCGCGGATAAAGTGCGTATAAGCGCTACTAATCTCGCCCAGATACGGCGCCCAGTCGCTGTCCTCATGAGGTAGTGAAACTAAAAGTGCGTTTTGATTTTCCCATTCTGCAAATGCTCTCATTTTCTCTCCAAAATTAAATTTGCGTTGAATTTTATGTAAAATTTAGCGTAAAATTTTACGCTAAATTTGTTAAAATTTTAAAAATTCATCTTTGAAAATGCCTTTTAAATTTTCGTAAGGCACGATGATTTCGGGCTCGCCCATAGCATACGGCGCGATGAAATACGGCGCGAAGACAAACGCCACACCCTCTTTGGCGAAATAAAATTCGCTTTTAAAAACGATATCTTCTGGCAGATTATCCACCCAAAATGTCTTGATAAACTCTGTAATATCGCGCTCTTGGCAGGCTTTGTCGCAGTTTGGCTGCGAGGCTATGATATCTGCACGAAGCATATCCTTGTAACCCTTGAAAATCTCCTTGTATAGGGGCTCCACGCTAACCGCGCCGATTAGGACATTTGTAATGTCGATTTTCTTGTTTGCGAGTAAATCGTAGATGATATAGCTCGTGTGCTCCATGCCGTGCGCTCCGCCAGAATACGAGTATGAAAACTGCTTGATTTGGGCTAGGTTGCCGATTTGCGAGATAAAACTCTGCTCGGCGCTAAATTCGCTATGAAAGTCCAAATCGCCATTTTGAGCCATTTCTTTATCGGCTTGGGCTTTGGATTGTTCTACTAAACTTGTGGCGTATTTTTTCGCGTCCAAGCTTTTTAGCAAAAGCGCGCATCTCTCGTCGATACTCTCGCCCTCGCAAATCCCAAACAGGCGGTTTTTTAGCAAAATGTCTAAATTTTCGTTGCCGGTTTGAACTAGGGTGTAGCTGTGCGCATCGTCCGAATACAGCTCCTGGGACTGCGGGTTAATCTGCGCATAAGAAAACAGCGCAAATAGCGCAATTATGGCAAGTTTTTTCATTTTTTTCCCTTAAATTTACAAAATTTACGCCAACTTTTCTTTAATCAAATCAAAAATTTTATCCACGCTGACGCTTTGTTTTTCTAGGTTTTTGCGCTCGATAAACTCTACTTCGCCATTAGCCAAGCCTTTGCCGACTAGCAGGGCGTATGGAAATCCCATAAGCTCGTAATCGTTCATCTTAACGCCAAATCGCTCATTTCTATCATCAAGCAAGGCGTTAATGCCTAAATTTCGGCATTTCTCGTAAAGCTCAGTCGCAAAATTGACGATATTTTCATCTTTTGCATTTGAAATGATGATTTCTAGCGCAAAAGGCGATAGCTCTTTGCTCCACACGCAACCCTTCTCATCGTGGCTAGACTCGACTGCGACTGCGACTAAACGGCTCACGCCGATACCATAGCAACCCATGAAAAATGGCTGTGTTTTGCCGTTTTCGTCTAAAAATTTCGCTCCCATAGGGTCTGAATATCTCTGTCCTAGCTGGAAAATGTGTCCTACTTCAATGCCCTTTGTAACGCGCAGTTCGCCCCCACAGCACGGGCATTTATCCCCAGCTTTGACCTCGGTTAAATCTTTGAAGCGAGTTTTGTTAAAATTCGTAACCGCGCAACCGATTAAATGGTAGTTTTCTTCGTTTGCCCCAGCTATCATTTCGCGCTCGTTTTCAAGCTCGACATCGATATAAAAATCAATATCTCTTGGCAGACCAAATGGCCCGCAAAATCCAGGCACAAGCCCAGCTTCGCGCACTTCGCTCTCATCTGCGTCGATTAGTTCTAGCGCACCACAAGCGTTTTGTGCCTTTGTCTCTTGCAAATCATCGTCGCCTCGCACGAAGAAAACCACGATTTTTGCGCTATCTTCGTAGATTGCCTTTTTCATCACGGCTTTGATTGTAAAAAATTTATCCACTTTGAAAAATTCAGCCACGCTCTCGATTGTTTTGGTGCCTGGCGTGTGAAATTTCATCATACCCTCGGTTTCTGGCGCTTCGCAAGGGGCTGTGCGTTTAGCGCGGTGCGCTGCTTCGATATTAGCAGCATAAGAGCAGTTAGCGCAGACTAAAATATCGTCCTCGCCGTTATCCGCTAAAACCATAAATTCCTTGCTTCCGCTTCCGCCGATTGCGCCACTATCGGCTTCGACGGCACGGAAATTTAGCCCAAGACGGGTGAAAATTTTGGTGTATGTTTGCTCCATGAGATCAAATTCACGCTTCAAATCAACCTCGTTTGCATGGAAACTATATCCGTCTTTCATAGTAAATTCGCGCCCACGAAGTAACCCAAAGCGCGGTCTTGCCTCATCTCTGAATTTGGTGTTTATTTGGTAGATATGAAGCGGGAGTTGCTTGTAGCTGGTGATTTTGTTCGCCACCATTAGCACGGCGCTTTCTTCGTTTGTCGGGCTTAGGACGAAGTCGTTTTCTTTGCGGTCTTTTAGACGCAAAAGCTCTTTGCCGTATTTGTTATACCTGCCGCTTGCCTTCCACGCATCAGCTGGTGTAACCACGCTAAATGCGACTTCTTGCGCGCCTGCGTTATTCATTTCTTCGCGCACGATTTGCGTGATTTTGTTTAAAACCATTTTCCCTAGCGGCATGAAATTATAAAGTCCGCTGCCTAACTGCTCGATAAATCCTGCCCTAAGCAAGAAAATATGGCTTGGCAAAATGGCGTCTTTTGGCGCTTCTTTAAATGTCGGTGCAAAAAGTTTGCTAAATTTCATTTTTATTCTCCATTGTTTTGCTATTTTCGTAGTCTAAAAATTTTTCGTAATTTTCTTTAAGGGCGAAAATTTCATTTAACGAATTTGTCGCGAAATCAATCTCGTCCTTGCTCTTTAAATTTTTCAAATTTGTCGTTGGTGTGTGCAAAAACGATTTGAAAACTTGGTGAATTAGCTTTCTGGCTTCTTCTTTGTCGCTGTTTTTTAAATAGCCTTTTTTGATAGCTTTTTCTAGCTCGATTTCGGCTATATCCCTGGCTTTGGCGCGTAGGGCCTTGATGAGTGGGGTGGCTGCTTTGGCGTTTTGGCTATCGAAAAACTCGCTGGTTTGTGCCCCAATGATTGCATAGGCGTTGTGAGCCTGCTCCTCGCGCAAGATTAGGTTGTTTTTGACGATTTCTTCTAAATCATCGACGCTATATACGACGATATCCTCGCTTTGGCTTAGCTCTATGTCGCGCGGGACGGCGATATCGAAAAAGTAGCGTTTGAAATTTTTGGCTTCAATGATTTCATCGGTGATTATAGGCGTAGCAGAGCTTGTCGCGCTGAAAAATAGTCTATTGATATTGACATATTTTTTTAGATTCTCTAAGCTATCAAATTTCACGCCTTCCCCTAGGCTTTTGGCTAAAATTTCGGCGTTTTTTAAATTTCGGTTTAAAATTGTAATCTTCGCGCCACTTGCGAGCAGGTGTTTGCACGCTAGCTCGCTCATCTCGCCAGCCCCGCACACTATGGCTTCCTCGCCTTGAAGCGAGCCTAATTTTTCCTTTGCCATGGATACTGCTACGCTTGAAACAGATACTGGGTTTTTGGAAATTTCGGTTTTTGTGCGCACGCTAGCGGCGCATTTTAGCGAAGCGTCGATTGCGCTTTTGATATCCTCGCCTGTGTTGTTGTTTTCAAGCGCAAATTTATACGCATCTTTTAGCTGGCCTACGATTTGCGTTTCGCCGACAACTAGGCTATCGAGCGAGCTTGCGACCGAAAAAAGATGATGAATCGCGCCATCATCATCGTATAAATCAGCCCTGGTTTCTAGCTCGTCTAGCCCCACGCCACTGACGCGAGATAGCGCAAGCAGGGTAAATTTCGACGCAGCCTCATAATCGCTTACACTAGCGAAAATTTCCACGCGGTTACAGGTATTTAGCACCATGCACTCTTTGATACTCGCATTCGAGCACAAAAGTCGCAAAATTTCTTTTTTTCGCACATCGTTTGTGAAAGATAGCTTTTCACGCACTGTAATGTCTGTGTTTTTGTGAGTAAAACTCACACTCATATAAGCCATTAAAACTCCCTATTTATCATATTTTCAGCGATTTGTATAAGTTTTTCGTTTTTGAAATCTTTTATCGCTTCTATTGCGCTAGTGCCTAAAAATTTGGCTTCATTTATGCAACGATCTATTATTTTATGCTCGCTAAATTTTGCCCTAAGCCACGAAATTTCGTCCTCGTTTAGCTCTTTTTTGAAAAGCGATTTTAGTTTTTCTTTGTCATTTTCGCCCAAATTCTCGTATAGATAAATATACGCTAGCGTAGTTTTACCCTCTTTGAAATCCCCTAAATTCGGCTTTCCTAACACTTCGCTTGATTGCGTGATATCCAAAATATCGTCGATTATTTGAAAGGCAAGGCCTAAATTTTTGCCATATTCGCCAAATTTTTCTACCTCGACGCCCTCGCCAAATTTCAAATACGCCGCACTTCTTGCCACTTCCTCGATGAAAACGGCGGTTTTGTAATAAATCATTTGGGTGTATTTTTGGGCGTCAGAGTTAAAATTTTGCGACATTTTTACATCCATCATTTCGCCGATTGCGAGTTTGGTGACGGCCGAGCTTAGCGAAGTAGCGATGAAGCTAGGAAATTTGCAAAGCTCGCTGTAAGCTTTGGAGTAGAGTATGTCGCCGAGCATAACGGCGTTTTTAGAGCCCTGGGTTGCGTTGATTGAGGGTTTGCCGCGGCGCATTACGCTTTCGTCGATGACATCATCATGCAGCAGGCTAGCAGCCTGAATAAGCTCGGTGATAGCGCATAGTCTTAGGCTCTCTTCGCTCTCTCCGGCGATATTTAAAAGCAGTTTTGAGCGCAGTTTTTTGCCTGAACTAAGAGTCAAAAACATTTCGCTAGCCACGCTGTATCCGCAACTAGCGATGAAATTTTGCATAATTTGATCGATTTTGTCCATTATTTCTTTCTTTTTTGATAAAAAATTTAGCGATTATAGCAAAATTAAATTTAATCCAAGCTAGAATTTATCGATAATCTCCCACGCCTGCTCTGGCGTTTTTGCGTTTTTTACGCCCGCACTGAACTCGCCCATGCCCCAGCTTACTTGCAGATACTGGATATTTGCCCTTTTGGCGGCGAATTCGTCCTTTTTGCTATCGCCTAAAAAAATTGCTTTTTTAAATTTGCTATTTTTCAAAACTTCTAAAATCATAGCGGGATCTGGTTTGTGCGGTATGCGCTCGCTCTCGCCCACGATAAAGTCAAAAAACTCGCTTAGCCCCGTAAATTCGGCTATGCTAGCAAGGCTAGCTTGTGGAGCATTCGAGGCTAGGGCGACGAAAAAGCCAGCATTTTTGCATTTTTTTAGCAAATCCAAAATCCCAGGATAGGGCAGGGCGAATTTGCGGTAATTCCCCATATACACAGCCATAAATTCAGCCCCTAGCTCCGCGCTCACACTCTGTGTGCCATACAGCGCGATAAAGGGGTTTTGCGCGGGATCGTTTATCACGCTCATTATGTAATCATGCTCCAAAGGTGCGAGATCAAGGCGGTTTCTAGTGAAATTTATACTCTCGCAAATGGCCTTTTTGCTATCAAGTAGCGTGCCGTCCATATCAAAGATTATCGTTTTCATGCGCCTCGCCTTGCAAAAATTTTCTAATATCGCTCTCCCATTTTGGCGCGGCAGTAACAGCACTTTCGGTGTAGCATTTATCGAAAAATTTATCGATTCGCGAGGCGTCAAGGTTGTTTAAAACGCTGATTTTAAAGTATCTTGTATAGCCTGCTACATCGAGCACTTCCCCGCTCGTGCCGATACAGACGAACATTTCGCACTCTTGCAACGCCTCGTATAAATCGGCGTAGTGTGGGGCTTGCTCGCCAAACATAACGATATTGTGGCGCATTTTAGGGCTTTTACATTTTTCGCAAATTTGCCCCTTAATTGGCGCGTAGCCGATATTTTGGACATGTCCGCACGCCTCACAGCGAATTTCGGGCAAAAATCCGTGCAAATGAATTACACCATCACACCCAGCGCGTTCTAGCAGATCATCGACATTTTGGGTTTGCACGACGATTTTTTCTCCAAATTCTTTTTTTAATTTCGCGATTGTGTGGTGGGCTAAATTTGGCTCGCAACCCGCTAATTGCGCCCTGCGCTCATCGTAAAATTTAAGCACCTTCGCTCTATCTTTTAAAAAACCAGGCACCGAGCAAACCTCTGCCACGCTGTATTGCTCCCAAAGTCCGCCACTCTCCCTAAATGTGCGAAGCCCACTAGCAGCACTCAGTCCAGCCCCACTTAAAATCAATACTTTTTTCATTTTTTTTCCTTAATACTCATCGCTAAATTTGCCCTTGTGCTTCTCTTTTTTGTAAGTTTTTGAATTTTTGAGTTTTTCTAACAAATTTGCCTCTTTTATCAGCTCGTCTTTGCTCTTGTGCGCTAGGACCGATTTGACGAAGTTTTCGAGCGATTTTGTGTAGGGCTGGTCTAAATAAACAGCTTCTACTTTTTTTAAAACTTCGTAGTTTTTTATCACGCGAATTTTAAATAAATTCTCGTCAAAATCATCTCGTTTCAAAATCGAAATCGCCGATTTTGCGAAGCGCTCTAAGGCGCGGATGTATTTGATACGATCGCTTTTTTCATTTATTTGGCTCAAATTTTATCCTTTGAAATCAAAAGTGCGATTATACCAAATTTAGCTTTATTTTTTATTTTACATATTTTTCCTATATATTATTAAAACTATATTTTTTTCAAAACACTTTAAATAGGGAATTTATAAAATATATTTTCTCTATTGACTTGTTTGTAAATAAGTGTTATAATCCCCGAAAATTTTAAAATTTAAGGAGGAGAGATGGCGGAATTTAACTTCGAAACACTAGCGACTCACGCAGGATATAGCTCAAAAGAGGGCTGTGGTTCTATGGCGGTGCCGATTTATCTAACCACAGCGTTTGACTTTGGCACGAGCGAGGAGGCGGCAGCTAGGTTTGCATTGCAAAGCCTTGGTCCCATTTATACGCGCTTAAATAACCCAACGGTCGATATTTTCGAGGCGCGCATTGCAGCCCTTGAAGGCGGAGTTGCGGCGATTGGCACTGCTAGCGGTCAAGCCGCTTCGTTTTATGCGGTCGCAAATGTCGCAAGTGCGGGCGATAATATCATCATGGCGCAAAAGGTCTATGGTGGAACTTCAAATTTAATGCTCCATACGCTTAAAAAATTTGGCATTGAGACGCGTATGTTCGACGCAGATAGCGCGGAGGATTTAGAAAGCTTGATTGATGATAAAACAAAGGCGATTTTCTTCGAAACGCTTTCAAATCCGCAAGTGGCAATTCCAAATTTTTATAAAATCATAGAAATCGCCGATAAATACAGCATTATCAGCATTGTGGATAACACAGTCGCCACGCCAGTGCTGTTTAATCCTATCAAAAAAGGCGCCGATATCGTCGTGCATAGCGCGAGCAAGTATATCAGCGGTCAAGGGCTAACCATCGCAGGCGCTGTCGTAAGCGGGGCTAGCACAAACAAAAAAATCCTAGCTAATCCACGATACGCTGATTTCAACGAGCCTGATGAGAGCTATCACGGGCTAGTTTATACAAATTTGGTAGAAAATTTCGACATTTTCACGCTTAGAATTCGTCTTGGTTTGCTTCGCGATATCGGTGCGACTATGAGCCCATTTAGCGCGTGGCAGTTGATTCAGGGGCTTGAAACCCTAAGCGTAAGGGTCAAAGAACACTCTCGCAAAACGCAAAAAATCGCTGAATTTTTAGAATCTCACCCAGCGATAAAAAGTGTAAATTACCCAGGTCTAAAAAGCTCGCCACTAAATAAATTTGTGAGCGAAAATTTCACCGAGGGGCTATGTAGCGGGCTTTTGTGCTTTGATGCAGGAAGTAGAAAAGTAGCTGATGATATCATGCGAGAGGTGAAAATTTTCGCCGTTGTCGTAAATATCGGCGATAGCAAATCCGTCATCACTCACCCAGCCAGCTCAACTCACTCGCAATCAAGCGATGAGGAATTGCTTAGTGCGGGCATTACTCCGGGGCTAATCAGGCTTAGCGTGGGGCTAGAAGACACTGACGATTTGATTAATGATCTTAAAAACGCAATCGAAAAAGCAACGAAATAAGGGGAATATATGGCACTTTTATCTACAAAAGGCGTTTATGGCTTAATGGCGATTTTAGAAATCGCCAAAGCTAGCGAAATTTCGCCGATTAGCATTAGCGAAATTTCAGATAGAATTTTGGTTTCAAAAAACTATTTGGAGCAGATTTTAAACGGCCTTAGAGGCGGTGGATTGATCGAGAGTATAAAGGGCAAAAACGGCGGATATTATCTCTCGCGCGATATCGAGGATATCACATTTGCCGATGTTTTCAAGGCTATGGAGAAGGACTTTAAGCTTACGAATTTGAAGCTTTTAAACCCAAATTTAGAGTTTTTTTTCAAAGAGTATGATGAAAAACTGCTAGAAATTTTCAACAAATCAATTAGCAAATTTGAAGAATACAAGGAAGAAAGCACTAAATTTTTGGATTTTAGTATTTAGGTGAAACCAGCGCGCAAAGCGCGCCATCTCTAAGGTTTTGCGGGGTGGGGGTGCGGGGGCGGAGTGCCTCCTAAAAAACGCACCGCCCCCGCGTAAAATTTAAAATTGCGAAGCAATTTTACTAAATAAAAAAGGAAAAAAATGAAAATAGCAAACGATGTAACAGATTTAATCGGCAACACTCCGTTAGTTAGGATTAATACCTTTTCAAAAAACGCGACAATACTTGCAAAAGCTGAGTTTCTAAACCCAAGCCACTCAGTCAAAGATCGTATCGCGTGGAATATCATCAAGGTCGCCTTCGTGCAAAATCTCATCAACAAAGACACAATCCTAATCGAGCCAACCAGCGGAAATACGGGCGTAGGACTAGCCATGGTAGCTGCGAAAATGGGGCTAAAACTAATCCTAACAATGCCAAGTTCGATGAGTATCGAAAGACAAAAGCTAATCGCGGCTTTTGGCGCGAAAATCGTGCTCACTGATCCGCAATTTGGCATGAAGGGTGCCGTGGATAAGGCAAACGAACTAGCCGAGGAAAATCCAAATTCCTTTATCCCAAGCCAGTTTGATAACCCAGCCAACCCACAAGCTCACTACGAGAGCACTGGCCCTGAGATTTGGCGCGATACAGACGGCAAAGTCGATATCTTAGTCGCTGGATTTGGCACGGGAGGCACACTGAGCGGGACAGCGAAATATCTCAAAGAGCAAAACCCCGATTTAAAGGTAATCGCGGTCGAGCCTGATTCGTCGCCACTAGCTAGTAGAGGGTGCGCTGGAAGCCACAAAATACAAGGAATCGGCGCAAATTTCATACCGAAAAACCTAAATTTAGATATAATCGATGAGTATATCGCGGTCGCAAATGGCGCAGCTTTCGATACTGCAAAGACTTTGGCGCAAAAAGAGGGCTTGCTAGTGGGCATTTCAAGTGGCGCAAATGTCTATGCGGCAAACATCATCGCCAATCGCTTCGAAAATCGTGGCAAAATCATCGTAACCACGCTAAATGACACCGGTGAGAGATACCTTTCTACCGATTTATTCAAATAAAATTTAATCTCAAATTTGCGAATTTTGTAATTCGCAAATTTGCTTTTTACTACGAAAAATCCAAACGCTAAATTCGCTGTCATTGCGAGGAGCAAAGCGACGAAGCAATCTACGAGTTTAAAATTCCAAACGCTAAATTTGCAAAATTTATAAAATTTTAATAAATTCTGCCAAAATACTGCGCCGAAATTTTAAATTCGTAGATTGCTTCGAATTTGCCATGCAAATTCTCGCAATGACACTAGCGAGCAAATTTGTTTAATTTGTCATTGCGAGCGAGTGTAACGAGCGTGGCAATCTACGAGTTTAAAATTTCAAACGCTAAATTTACGAAATTGAAATTCCATAAATTTACACATTATTATCAAAATTTGCGCTAGAATTTGGCTAAATTTCATAAAAAGGAAAGTTATGAAAAAGCTTTTTGTTTTTTTATTTTTGTGTGCTTCTTTGTGGGGCAAAATCAACATAAACGACGCGACTAGATACGAGCTAATGACCATTGGCGGACTTGATGCGGGCAGGGCGGACATGCTCATAAACTACCGCAAATCGCGCGAAATCACAGATGAAAATCAGCTAAAAAACATAACCGGTTTTGGCGGTTATGATACGACTAGGCTCGCGCAAAATTTTGATTTGCAAGCCCTGCCAAAGCCCCAGCCAGCCCCAGAACCTAAAAAAGAGAGCGAACAAAACATAATCATAATCCAACCAGAAAAAAGGGTCTATGTAAATCACCCGCCAAGATACCGCTACGAACAGAATTTCGGCAATGGTATCACTATCATAGAGGAGGGCAATCTACGACGCAGACCACTACCGCCACGCTACGAGGAGCACCGAGGGCGCCGCTTTGGCGCGCATGAGCAAAACAGAGTCGCCAAACCTGCGCCCGTGCCACAGCACCTCACCACACAAAGAGCTAAGAGCTCCCAAAATAACTGCGTCATGCGAAATGGAATTTGTATAAGTGGCGAAGTGCGCGCCAGAGGCGTGTGGAGATAGGCTATCTGGCTTAAATTTTAAAATCATCGGAATTAAAAAAAAGTTTGAATTTCTTTTTTTTAATTCTAGGTCGCCAAGGTTTTCTTTTCTCGCTTCGTTTAAATTTGGCGTGGTTTTGCCTAAATTTGCTTTTATGATTTTGTCGTTTCGCTCGATTTTCGCCATAGTGTCGCGCTGTAATTTTTCGCTCGTGCTAGAAAATGCGTAAGGTTTGCCACTATGCTTGCGAAATCCAGGCTCTGCGACATTTAAAAGTCGTTTGGTGGTGGGCTTAAAGCCATAGGCGTCTAGCTTGCTATTTTGAAAGTTATTTTATGGATTTAAAGTCGCTTAAATTTTAATTTTTCAGATTGCTACAAATTTTGCAAAAGACAAATTTCGGGGCAGTGTTTGCGAAAATAAAGGCGAAATTTAGCTATTTTCTCGCCATAAAAACGGCAAAATTTGCCCATTTAAAGATAATTTCCACGCTGGCAAATCCAGCATTAAGCGCGAGTGTTTTGTTCTCGCTCTCGGTGTATGGGATTAGCACATTTTCGAGCGCTTTGCGTTTTTGGGCGATTTCGAACTTCGAATAGCCTTGATTTTCTTTGTAATTTTCGTAAATTTCAATCATATTTTTGCTAAGCGTTTTATCCTCATAAACGAGCTTTTCAGCGAAAATCAAAATCCCATTTTCGCCCAAATTTTCATAAATTTTGCGCATAAATTCCGCCCGTTTTATTGGGCGAATAAACTGCAAAGTGTAGTTTAAAATCACGGCGTCAAAGCCCTTAAAATCGCACTCTAAGATATCTTCGCACGAAAATTTTATCTGCGCGCCAAAGGCAGCGGTTTTTGCCGCAGCGATTTCTAGCATTGCCTCGGAGTTATCCACGCCAAAAAGCGCCAAATCAGGGCGCATTTGATACAGGCTAAGCAAAATCCCAGCCGTCGAGCAGCCAAGGTCTATGGCTTTGGCACCATGAGCCAAAATCCGTGCCAAAAGCTCGCAAACAAGCTCGGAGCTTTGTTTGTAAAACGGCACCGAGCGCGAGATCATATCGTCAAAGACGCTAGCGACGCTTTTGTCGAACTCAAACTGCTTTTTTATCGGCGTTTTGAAAATTTCATCTTTCATATTTGTTTCCTAAAATATCCCTAGCAAGGGCGATGTCGCTTGAAATTTGCGCTTTTAATTCGCCCAAATTTGCAAATTTTTTGTTTTCGCGGATAAATTTGATAAATTTCACGCTAGCGCTCTTTGGCGTGAAATTTGCGCCAAACTCCCCTAAAATGTGCGTTTCTATGGCGAAATTGCTATCCGTGCTGACCCTGTGCCCTATAAAAGATACGCTTTTGTAAATTTTGTTTTTTACCCTGCACAGCGTGGCATAAACGCCATGTTTTGGCATATAAAACTCGCTAGCATCTAGATTTAGCGTCGCAAACAGCTCCTTTGCGCCAAGACCCTGACCGCTGATAATTTTGCCAGAGATTTCATACTCCCTCCCCAAAAACTGCGCCGCCTTCTCGCACTCGCCAGCGTTTAAAAACTCTTTGATTAGCCTCGTATGCACGCCCACGCCGTCGATTTTAAACTCGTCGATTATGAGCGTTTCGCCGGAGAAATTCGCGCGCAAAAACTCTGCGTCGCTGGCTCTATTTTTGCCAAATTTAAAATCATTTCCGACTACGATTTTGTCTAAATTTGGAAAATTTGCGTTTAAAAGCGCGATAAATTCGGCTCCGCTTAAATTTTTCACCCTAGCTAAATCGCAGTAAAAAATCTCTTTTTCGCAAATTTGGCTAATTAGGCTAGGTGGCGTGAGTTTGGGCGCAGTATCGGCGATGACTATGATTATGCCGCCATGCTCGCCAAGAGCGTCAAATAGCTTTTGATGAGCTCTGTGAAATCCGTCGAAATTGCCGATAGCAAGGGCTTTAATCTCGCTTTTTTTCGCACCATTTAAATTTAGAAATTTCTCGTTTTCGCCAAATTTGGCTAGGATTGAAATTTCGCTAGGCTCACTCATTTTTGCTTCGTCCATACGATTTTTTGGGTGTCATAGCCACTTTCTTTGGCTTTGTTTAGGTAGATATTTTTGATGAGTTCGGGCATGGTTTTGGTGCGCGAAAGCATATAAAGCTCGCCTGTGTTTTCGCCAAAAACGAGCGCGTAGCTGTAATCCACATCGGTTTGAGCGACGCTAAATTTGGCATTTTTTATCATGCCTTTGCGAACTAAATTTCCCTCGGATTTTTTGCCCACAAAGGCTAGTTCTTCGCTAGATAATTTGATTTTTCCGCTTTGGCTTTGGGCTGATTTTAGCATATTTATCGAACCGTTTTTATCGACGAAAATCTCATAAGCTGTGTTTTCTAACTCGCCTGTAAAGCCCTTGATATGGGCTATCTCATACCAACCACCGCAAAATTTAGCTATGTCAAAATCCCGCGTGATAGGCGCGTTTGGCGAAATGCTTTTGGCGCACGCCCCTAGGAAAAATATAGTTAAAGTTAAAATAAAAATTTGCTTAAATTTCATCTATTCTCCTTTTTTATAATGATAGAAAAACTCCTGATTTCCCTCTTTGCCTTTGATTTGACAAGGGAGTTTTTGTATCATTATAAGCCCCATTTTAGCGCAGTTTAACTCAAATTTCGCCATTGCTTGCTCTACTAGCTTTTGATTTTTTATGACGCCTTTTTTATCTCGTTTTGCGCCCACGCCGACCTCGAATTGCGGTTTGAAAAGCAAGATTATATCGCGCGAAGCAAGGCGCAAAATACTAGGCAAAATTTTCTCAATCCCGATAAAGCTGACATCGCAGGTGATTAGCTCAAAACTCGTTTGGCTCTCAAACTCCCTGATATCGGTGTTTTCGCGCACGATTACACGCGGATTGCAGCGCAAGCTATCATCTAGCTGTGCGCTTCCCACATCAAGGGCTACGACCTCGCTTGCGCCGTATTTTAGCAAAATTTGCACAAATCCGCCCGTCGATGAGCCGATATCTAGGGCGCGCACGCCCGCGATATCAAGCGCGCACTCATCTAAAAATCCCTTTAATTTCAGTGCGCCACGGCTTACGAAAATCTCGTCTGTCGCGCTAATCTCGCCATTTTCTACTTCGGCTGAGACCTTGCCTAAAATCTCGCCATTTAGCAAAATTTTGCCCTCTTTAATGAGATTTTGGGCTTTGTTTCGGCTGATTTTTAGAGCGTCTGCCACGAAACTATCAAATCTCACGCGCCATTTCCTCGAACTCAACTTCGCTTAGCGTGCGCACGCCAAGGGCATTTGCCTTATCTAGCTTGCTTCCAGCCTCGCTTCCATAAATCACAAAATCGGTTTTGGCTGATACTGAGCCCGAAACCTTTGCGCCCATTTGCAAAAGGCGGTTTTTGATCTCGTCTCTGGGGCGCGACATGGTGCCAGTAAGCACGATGGTCTTGCCAGTAAAGGCGGTTTGCGTGGTTTCGTTCTTAGAAATTTGCGGATTTATAATATTGATTAAATTGCGAATTTTCTCTTCGTTTTCGGCGCAAAATTCACAAAAACTCTTCGCCATAGCCTCGCCAAAATTTTCTAAATTTAGCACCTCTTCATAGCTAGCTTCCAGCCATTTCTCGCCAAAACTCTCGGCGATTTTGCGCGCTGCGACCTCGCCTATATGCTCGATACCAAGCCCGCTGATGAAGCGATAAAGCTGCGCGCCCTTGCTCGAATTTATAGCGTTTAAGAGATTTGAAATTTTTTTATCTTTGAAGCCTTCAAGCCCTGCAAAATCAGCCTCGCTAAGCGCGTAAATATCGGCGATTTCGTTAATTTTGCCAAGGCTATGAAGCAAGCTAATCGTAGCCTCGCTTAGCCCTTCGATATTCATACATTTTTTCGAGCAAAAATAGATCAAAGCTCCCACAATCCGTGCTTTGCAACCCAAATTTTGACATTTTATCAAGGCACCCTCATCGAGCAGATTTCCGCCACACACAGGACACGCGCTAGGGCGAGTTATAGGCGTTTGCGAGCCGTCTCTGCGCCAAGCAAAGACGCTTGTGATTTTTGGGATTACATCGCCGCTTCGTATAATTCCCACAAAATCGTTTTTCATCAGCCCTAAACGCTCGATTTCATCGAAATTATGAAGCGTAGCGTTGCTGACATTTGCTCCGTCGATATTGACGCTTTCGACCACCGCCACAGGGGTGATTGCGCCCGTTCTGCCTACTTGCAAAACAATGTCTTTTAGCCTTGTAACCTTTTCGATAGCTGGGAATTTATACGCTACCATGAAACGCGGAAATTTCACGGTGTATCCCAGTAAATCGCACTTTGCGACATCGTTTATGCGAAGCACCATGCCATCTAGCATCAAATCTTTTTTATCGCGCAGGGCGTGCAAATCCTCGTAAGCCTTGCGGATTTCATTTGCACTCGCGCAAATTCGCCTAAAATCGTCCCTCTTAAAGCCAAGACTTCGCACAAACTCCATAATCTCGCTATGTCGCGTGAAATTTAATCTATGCTCACCCACACCCCAAGGTATGAATTGAAGTTTTCGCTTCGCCACGACCGCGCTATCTAGCTGGCGAAGGCTTCCAGCTGCGGCGTTGCGTGGGTTTGAAAACAGCGCTTCGCCATTTTGCGCGCGCTCATCGTTTAGGGCGTCAAAATCGCTTTTAGCAATCAAAACTTCACCGCGAATTTCGATTTTTTCGTTATATGGGATTTGAAGTGGGATAGATTTTATCGCTCTTGCATTGGCGGTTACATTTTCGCCGATTTTGCCGTCCCCGCGCGTGGCAGCCGAGATTAAAATGCCATCTTCGTAGGTCAAATTTAGACTCGCTCCGTCAAATTTCGGCTCGACATAAAATTCTAAATTTGCCTTTTCTCCACGCCCAAGCCACGCCAAAAGCTCGCCGTCGTTAAAGATATCCTCCATAGACCACATTTGCGCGCTGTGAGAGAGCTTTTCGAAACCCTCGCTAAGCTCGCCTCCGATACGCAAAGTAGGGGAGTATGGCAAAATTTGCTCAGGGTGAGCGTGCTCGAAGATTTCGACCTTGCTATATAGCGTGTCGTATTCTTCGTCGCTAGCGATTGGATTATCCTGCGTGTAATACGCTCTCGCCCATAAATTCAGGGTTTGGACGGCATTTTTGTATTCGTTAAAATCCATTTTATTTCCCAAAAATTTTCAGCGCTTTTTCATAATCTTCTTGCGTGTCGATTCCAACGCTGTTTGTCTCTATTTGCAACATTGCGATTTTTTTGCCAGCACTTAGGGCTCGAAGTTGCTCTAATTTCTCGGTATTTTCTAGCACGCTAGGCGGTAGGGCGCAAAATTCGCGCAAGGTTTTTGCGCTATACGCATAAATCCCAATATGCCCCAAATAGTCCTTAAATTCGGCTCTTGGATAAGGTATTGGCGCGCGTGAAAAATAAATCGCAAAGCCGTGGTTATCCAAAATCACCTTGACCAAATTTGGATCTTGCGCGCTTTTTTCGTCGATTTTTTTGTAGCAACTAGCCATAAATGCGCCGTTTTTGATCGCGCTGGTGGCAAATTCTTTAAATTTAATTAAATTTTGCGTCTCAAAAAACGGCTCGTCGGCTTGAACATTGATTAAAATTTCATCATCGCTTAAATTTGCGTTTTTCACAGCTTCGTTTATTCTATCTGTGCCGCTTTGGTGGTTTTCATCTGTCATAACGGCGCGAAATCCGTAATCCTTAGCGATTTGCAGGATTTTTTCATCATCTACCGCGATTAGCACATTATCGACTTGCGCGGCGTTTTGCGCTGTTTTGATAAACATCGGCACACCGGCAAATTCGCATAAAATTTTGTTTTTAAACCTAGTTGAGGCTAGGCGGGCAGGTATTATAATCATAGTTTTATCCAATCAATAATCGTGTTTTTAATCTCGTTTTGCTCGATTATGCTCGTGTGAATTTCAGGGTTGGCAAAAAGGCGTGAAATTTGCGCTGGAATATCGCTTTTGAATTCTTTTGAAAGCGCGATCATATCGGCCTTTTCGTCTTCGCACGGGCGAGATTTTATCGCTTTTATCATCGACGGAGTAAATTTAATCCATTTCGCCGTAGAAACGATAAGCGTCGGTGTATCGCCACCTAAAAGCTTGAAGCAGTTTGCAGTGTGCGGGTCGATGAGACGGCCACTACTGCTAGCTTCTTTGATAAATTTCGAGCACTCGTCATCGCTTGTGAAACCGGCCTCAAATTCGCTTTGAAGCTTAGTAAGCTCATCTTTGCTAAGGGCGTAGAATTTATCTTGCGCAAGGCTAGCCATAAGCTCTTTTGTGCGTTTATCGCCAAATAAATCAGCCAACACACGCTCGACATTTGAACTAATCAAAATGTCCATTGCAGGGCTAATCGTGCTAATTAGCTCCCTGCCACGCAAATCATAAATTCCAGTTTTGATTAGATCAGTTAGGATATTGTTTGCGTTGGAGGCGATTTTGATTTTGCCGATATTTGCCCCCATTTTTTTGGCGAAATACGCACCAAGAGCGTTGCCGAAATTTCCGCTTGGCACGATTACATCAAATTTATCGTGCGCGCTAAATTTTGGATTTTTGCTAAATTGCACGCTAGCGTAAATGTAGTAGATGATTTGAAACAAAATTCTGCCGAAATTTACAGAATTTGCCGCACTTAGGCAAAGATTATTAGCTTTTAGCTCGTTTTTGAAATCATCATCGCTAAGTAACGATTTTAGCGCTCTTTGCGCGTCGTCGAAATTCCCTTTAATGCCTAGAATTTTTAAATTTTTGGCTGATTGTTTTACCATTTGTTGGCGCTGAATTTCACTCGTCCCGCCAGCTGGATATAGACATACGACCTTGATATTTGGGTCGTTTGCAAATGTTTCAAGCGTGGCTGGGCCAGTATCGCCACTAGTAGCGCAGATTATGAGGTATTTTTCGCCTCTTTGCGCCGCTAACTCGCCAAGAAGCGCGCCAAAAGGTTGAAGCGCCATATCCTTAAACGCAAGTGTTGGGCCGTGATAAAGCTCCAAAATATAGGTGTTATCGTTAAATTTAGAAATTTCAAGTGGCAGGGCAGGGTTTTCGAAACTATCATACCTAGCAAGAGCGGTTTTGAAAACCTCTGGTGAAATGTCGAAATCTAGGGCTTTTATAAGCTTTAAAGCTATTTGTTTGTAGCTAAGCTCTTTGCACTCGCTCCAAAATTCAGGTGCAAATTTAGGCAACTCGCGCGGTGTATAAAGTCCGCCAAATGCAGCACTTGGGCTTAGTAGTGCGTCGCTAAGTGTGGCGCTGGCGCTAAAATCTCGTGTGGAAACTAATTTCATAAATTCTCCTTATCTAATCAAACTTCCGATACCAGTATCAGTGAAAAGCTCTAATAAAAGCGAGTGTGGGATTTTGCCATTTATTATGTGAGCGGCCTTGGTGCCTGTGTTTATGCACTCTAAGCAAGCATCGATTTTAGGTATCATACCGCCACTAATCGTGCCGTCTTTTTTCAAAGCCCAGATCAAATTTTCATCGAGTTTGCTAATGAGTTTGCCCTCTTTATCCAGCACGCCGTCGATATCGCTTAGAAAAATCACTTTGTCGGCTTTTAGGTAGCTAGCGATTTTGCTAGCGCAAAGATCTGCGTTTATGTTAAAGCTGATATTTTCGTCATTTTCGCCCCCGGCAAGTGGCGCGATGACTGGCAGATAGTCGCGATCTAGCAAATCATAAATGACTTTTGTATTTACATCTGTGATTTCGCCTACGAAGCCGTATTTTTCGCGGTCTAAAAATTTCGCCCTCAAAAGCGAGCCGTCCTTGCCACTAATGCCTATGGCAGGGGCTCCGTTTTGGTTAAGAAGCGCGGTGATTTCTTTATTTACAAGTCCGCTTAGCACCATTTCGGTTACTTCGATAGCTTCTTTGCTTGTTACGCGCAAACCATCGCAAAATTCGCTTTTGATATCTAGCAAATCAAGGGTTTGGTTGATTTTTTTGCCGCCACCATGCACGACGATGACCTTGATACCAACCATGTGCAAAAGCGTGATATCGCGAGCGAAATTTAGCTTTAAAACCTCGTCGGTTTGGGCTGCGCCGCCGTATTTGATGACGAAAATTTTATCGCGAAATTTGCGGATATAAGGTAGGGCTGAGATGATAATTTCTGCGATTTGACTTGATTTTATCATTGTTTTCTCCAAATTTAGTGGTTTAGTTTGCTAGCAATGTAGGCTTTGATTTGGTTTTTGAAATTTTCGCTAAGCGTGGTTTTAAGCTCGATTACGCTGATATTAAGCCCGAAATTTTCGAGCTTGACGAAATCTTTGGCGGTGCAAATGATATGCGTAGCGCTAGATTTGTGAAGTAAATTCTGAATTTCATCTTTTGTAAAATCATAGTGATCTGGGAAATAAAAACTAGCTTTGGCGTGTTTTTCAAACTCTTTTAGGCGCCATGGCTTGGCGATTGCGCTGATTAAAATCGTATTTTCCTTGTCGGTGTGTAGATTTGGAAAATTTGAAATTTCACTCGTGGATTTTATATCATCTATGCTAGGGATAAAATCTGCGAATTTGTAGAAATTTGGCGGATAGCGATAGCCAGCAACCGGCAGTGGCAAGGGCAAAAGTGGCGAATCGCTAGGGCGCAAAACAATCTCAAATTTTTCTATATGAAATTTAGAAAATCCATCGTCTAAAATCACGAGAGCAAAGCCGTCTTTTTTGGCCTGCATTATGGCATTTTCGCGGTTTTCGCTCACAAGAACGCTTGCGTTTTTTAGGGTTTTGGCATAGAGCATGGCTTCATCGCCACTGGTTTTTATGTCGCATAAAATTTCGCCATTTTTCGCTACATATTGTAGTCCGTGGCTTTTGCGGCCGTATCCGCGCAGTATTATGCAAGTAGGAATCTCGGGGCTAAATTCTGTAAAAATCGCCCCCACAAGCGGAGTTTTACCGCTTCCGCCAAGGGTTAGATTTCCCACGCTTACTACTGCTATGCCATAATCTTTGGGTTTAGTTATGGCGCGCCTAATCATCTGAATAAAGCCAAAAATGATTGAGAGTGGAAGCAAAAAAAATGAAATTATAAGCCAAATAACGCCCGGATCGTATAAATTTTTTTCGAGCCAAATTTTAAACACGGCTTCTCGCAATTTCTATAATTTTTTCGCAGATATACGCCACATCATCATCGCTAAGCGAGGCATAAATCGGCAAAGATAAAATTTGCTGATAATTTTTTAGCGCATTTGGGAAGTCATTGACTTTGTAATTATACTTGGATTTGTAGTAGCTCAGCAGGTGCAGTGGCACATAGTGAAGCCCCACATCAATGCCCCTAGAAATCATTTCGCGCGCAAAATCATCGCGGTTTTTGTCGATTTTGATGATAAATTGTGTATAAATGTGCTCCGCGCTATCGGTAGGAAGCTCGATATGAGGGCAATCTTCCAAAGATTTCCTAAACATTTTTGCGATATTTTGTCGACGCTTGATAAAACTATCTGTTTTTTCTAATTGAGATAGTGCAAATGCCGCATTTATCGAGTTTAAATCGTATTTTTGACCGATACGATCTACATTGTAAGTAAAACCTAAATTTCCGTCTTTATAAAACGCTTCGCCCACGATTCCGTTATTGCGCAAAATTTTGGCAGAATTTGCCAAACCTTCGTTGTTTGTGACGAAAAATCCAGCCGTAGAGATTGCGTCTTGGGCTTGCGGATTTATCTGAAAGCACGAAAACAGCGAGTTTTCAAACGAGCCGATTTTTTTGCCCTTGTATGTAGCACCTGTGGCCCTAGAAGCGTCATCTATGATAGTGATATTTTCTTTTTTAGCGATTTCGTAAATCTCGTCCATATCGGTTACGAGCCCAGCTGTGTGCGAGATAAATGCGCATTTTAGCTTTTTGTGTCTGTTTAGCTCGATAGCTTTTGAAAAGCTTTCAGGGGTGATATTAAAGGTGTTTGTATCGATATCTACGAATATCGGCTCAGCATCAAAATGTCTAATAACCGCCGCTACATGCGGAAATGAATTAACTGAGCATAAAATTCTATCTCCGCGCTTGACACCAAGTGTGCAAAGCGCAAGATGAAGCGCAGTAGTGCCACTAGTAGTGGAGATTGCATAATTCACACCAAAATACTCACAAATTTTGTTTTCAAAAATTTCTGAGTATTTTATTTGTGGATTGTGAAGGGCATTTAGTATAAGCGATTCTTCTTTATCATCAACCTGCGCTTTAAAAAAGGGTATTTGCCTCATGTGAAATCCTAAGCATTAGGATCTACTTGTGCTACATTTGGCATGCGTAATTTAAAGCTATTTTTTATCATTCTATTTGTGATAAATTTGCATAAATCAGCGTTGTGATTCGAATCAAGCAAGTATGCTAAATCATCTTTTGTAATCTCTTTGCCGCTTCTAATTTTTTCGCGAAGTTCAGGGCGAGAGAAGATGTCTCTAAGCACGCTATCAAGGATATCATAGCTATATCCAAGCTCTCTTTCGTCGCTTTGATTTTCCCATAAATCTGCGCTTGGAGTTTTTGCGATTATGTTTTCATTAATTGTAAGTGCTTCGGCAAGTTTGCTTACTTTTGTCTTTAAAATTTCGCCGATTGGGTTAAAGGCACACGCTAAATCACCATAAATCGTGCTATATCCTAGCATTCTTTCGCTCAAATTTGTTGTTCCGACTACGACTGCGCGGTGTTTCGCGCTGTAATCGTATAATAATCCCATGCGAACTCTTGTCGCAAAATTTCCAGTTCTTAGCTTGTCTGCGCCAGTATCAAGCGAAGCGAAAGCCTCCATAAATGGGGCGATTTCTTGGATTTCGTAGTCTATACCAAACATATCGCAGTGCTCGATTGCATCGCCTAAATTTGCTAAATTTGAGCTAGGCATAGGCATGATTAGGGCGTGAGTTGGGATCTCTGTTAGGGCGCATAACGCCGATACTACGGCACTATCAAGTCCTCCACTGACTCCGACTACGAAAGCGTCTGCTCCTGTTTTTTCAAGTTCTGTGGCCAAAAAATCGGTCAAATATGGAATTAAATTTTGAGCGTTCATAGAAAACCTTTGTAAATTATAAACTAAACTTTTAATTCTACCAATATTAAACTAAAATTAAGCTTTAAAAAAGAGAGAAAAATTTGATTAAAATTTATGATTTATTTGCAAATTTTGCCAAATTTGACAAAATACGCAAAATTATTTGTAAAATTTTGCGTATTTATAGGCTGATTTTGACATAGACTCGTTTCGGGGCAGGGTAACCCTCGATAGTGAGATTTGGGTTTTTTGGATCTAGGAAATTTTTCAAGCTTTGGCCGTCAATCCACTCGGTTTTTCGCTGTTCGTTAAAATCAGTTTGTTTGGTTTCTAAAATTTCAAAATTCTTAAATTTCGCCCTTTCGCACCAGTTACTAAGTGCGCCGATAGTGGGCACGAAGTATATATTTGAGATCTTAGAATACCCGCCCTTTGGTGTGAGCGCGAAATCCCCGTCCATATCTATATACATCGTATCTAAAATCACCTCGCCACCGCTATTTAGCGCGGATTTGAGCTGTTTTAGCATAGAGATAGGATCTGAGCGATGATAAATCACGCCAAGGCAGAAAATCGTGTCAAATTTCGCCCCATAAAATGGCAAATGCTCCACGCCAAGCGGCTCGAAAATCGCCTGCGCTCGCATAAAATGTTGCAAAAACAAAAATTGCAGATAAAATAGCGCGCTAGGATCAAAGCCCGTGACGCTACGCGCGCCAAGGCCTAGCATACGATACATATAATAACCATTATTACACCCCACATCCGCGACATTTTTGTCCGCCAAATCAATATGCCCCCTTAAAAGGTTAAATTTGATGAAGCTTTGCCACTCGCTGTCGATAAAAAGCTCATTTAGCGCGAAAGGCCCCTTGCGCCAAGGTTTTAGTGATAGTGCGATTTGCCTGATTTGCTCCATTTGCTCTTCGTTTGCGTCAAATTTCGCACTTATAGCATCGCCAAAACTCACCTCGCAATCAAATTTTGGCAGTGTATTAATCGCGCCTAAAATTTCGGCGTTTTGAGCGTTTTCTAGTTTTTTTAACATTTCATTTTTTATGCTAGCTAAATCCATTTTTTACCCTAAATTTCATAAATTTTGCGCCATTTTATCAAAGCAAATTTAAAAAAGCAATTTTAAAGCGTTAAAAGGATAAAATCTCCGCCTTTTAGAGCCAAGTTTGGTTAGATTATTCAGGAATTTTTTCAAATGAAAAGACGAGATTTTTTCAAATTTAGTAGTATTTTAGGTGTCGCTAGCTTCGCTCCTAGCGTGGTTTTGGCTGATGTGAGTGCCAAAGAAGCCGAGCAAAAAACGCGCAAATTTAGCGTTAGTTTAAAACACGCTATCAAAGAGGTCGGCAAAGAGAGCAGGGTGTGGGTCCCACTCGTGCTTCCTAGCGATTTTCAGCAGGTCATTTCGCACTATAAGGTCGGCTCAAACGCAGTGGAGAAATTTATCACTGAGGGCGAAATTCCGACATATTATGCGAAATTTAGCGGAAGCGAAACTCCGATACTTGATATCAGTTTCGATGTGCAAACCACAGAGCGAAATACCGATTTTTCGAAGGTAAATTTCAACGAAAACGAAAAACTAGCCCCCGAAATCGCTAAATTTTTGCAGCCAACTACGCAAATTCAAATCGACGGCGTGGTTAAACAAAAATCAGATGAAATCGTAGGAAATATCAAGGGCGATTTAGAAAAGGCTAGGGCGATTTACACCTGGGTGGCAAACACCATGGAGCGCGATAACAGCGTGCTTGGGTGTGGGCTAGGCGATGTGAAGCAAATACTTAGTAGCGGTAAATTAAGTGGCAAATGCACCGACATAAACTCAGTTTTTGTGGCTTTGGCGAGGGCTGCTGGGATACCTGCGCGCGAAATGTTTGGTATAAGGGTTGGAAAATCACGATTTTCAGGTCAAATGGGCGCAGCACCCAAGGATGACGGATTTAGCCATATTTCAGGCGGACAGCATTGTAGGGCTGAGTTTTATCTCAAAGGATACGGCTGGATTCCAGTAGATCCTGCCGATGTCACCAAGGTTCGCCTTGGCGAAAAACTCACAAACGACGACCAAAAAATCGCGCAAATCCGCGAATATCTCTTTGGCAACTGGGAGATGTGCTGGATAGGGTTTAATTACGGCAGAGATTTCACGCTAAGTCCGCGCCCAGCGCAATTTCCGATAAACAATTTCGGTTATGTTTATGGCGAAACGGACGGACAAACGCTAAATTACTATGATCCAAAAGAATTTAGCTACGATTATAAAAGTCGTGAAATTTGAGTAGGCTAAAATTTATCGCACTGGCGATTATAAGCGCATTTATGGCGACTTTGTGCTGTTTGCCAGCGCTTTTGTTTTTGCTTTTTGGGGTGAGTTTTTCGGCACTTTCCTTTGCGGACGAGTTGGCGAGATTTCGCCCCATTTTTACGGCGATTTCCATTGTTTTTTACATTGCGAGTCTGTATTTCGTGCTATTTCGTAAAAACTCATGCGTTATCGGCGCAGGTCGCAAAAAATGGTATTTTATTTACATTTTAAGCGGAATTTTGATATTTTTACTTCTATTTTATCCTGAAATTTTAGGGAGATTTTATGCGTAAAATTTTACTTTTATCACTCGTTTGTGGCGCGCTTTTTGCACAGCGCGAAATCGAAATCCAAGTCGGAAAAATCCATTGCAACCTATGCGCAGCTTCGATTAAATTTGCCTTGCAAAAATGCGAGGGGGTAATCAGCGTCGAGGCCAAAGAGGGCGAGAAAAAAGTGGTCGTCATCGCCGAGGATAGCGCCGATACGAACGCTATGATCGAGGCTTTGAAAAACGCAAAATACGAAAAAGCCAAAATTTTAAGTATTAAACAAAAATAAGGAAATTTATGCGTAAAATTTTACTATTATTTGCCCTTGTTAGCGCGGTTTTTGCCGATAGAGAGATTGAAATTTATGTAGAGAAAATACACTGCCCGCTCTGCACGCAAATGGTGAGAAAGGCCCTAAGCGAGTGCGAGGGTGTAATCAGCGCGCGCGTGGAGTTATCGAGTAAAACAGCCAGCGTGCTAGCGCGCGATGATGCCGATACAAAGGCAATGCTTGAAGCGATCGCAAAGACCACTTACGAGGGCAAAATCGTAAGCGATAAGCGAAAATAAGGCGAAAAAATGCAAAAAGTTATGAGTTATTTTAGGCAAATTTGCGAAATTCCACACCTTAGCTATGAAACGGAAAAATTGCGAGATTTTTTAGTAGAATTTGCTAAAAAGCACGAATTTAGCGTGGAAGTTGATAACGCAGGAAATATTTATGCCATAAAAGGTGAGCCAAAAATTTGCTTGCAAGCGCATTATGATATGGTTGGAGTGGGACTTGCGCCGCAAATCGAGCTAGTAGAGCAGGATGGATTTTTAAGCGCGAAAAACTCATCGCTTGGGGCTGATAACGGAATCGGTGTAGCAATTATAATGGCGATGATGAGCGAGTTTGAGAATTTCGAAGCAGTCCTTACAAATAACGAAGAAGTGGGGCTTTGGGGCGTTAGGGAATTTAACGGCACTATAAAAAGCAAAAAAATGCTAAATTTAGACAGCGAAGATGAAAACGAAGTCATAATCGGGTGCGCAGGAAGTGCCGAAATTAGGGCTTTGATAAATACTGAGCGCAAAAATGCGAGCGGAGTTTGCTATGAGCTTTTTATAGATGATTTTGCTGGCGGACATAGCGGGATAGAAATCCACAAGAATATCCCAAATGCGATTAAATTTTTAGCCGAATTTATCGCCAAAAATGGCGGAAAAATCGCTAAATTTAGTGGTGGCGAAAGGGCAAATTCAATCCCCGCAAAGGCTTATATAACGGCAATTTTCGAAAATGAAATTTCAAATTTTCCAAATTTTATAAAACATAAATTTTTAGGGTTTAAAGAGTGCGAAATTTATGAAAATTCGGACAATATTTTAAATCTCATTTGCGAATTTAAACAAGGCGTTAGGGATTTTAACGATGATTTAGGCTTACCTGGGACTAGCATAAATTTATCTTTGGCTGGTGAAAAAAACGGCAAATTTGAACTTTTGTTTTACGCTAGATCGATGAGCGAAAAGGGCTTAAAAGGGGTGAAATATCAAACCAAAATGTTGGCTGAAAATTTTGGCTTGGAATGCGAATTTGGCGAAACTAGCCAGCCGTGGCAACCGCAAATTAGCGAATTTAGCGAATTTATCTTAAAAAATTTGCAAAAATTTGTGCCAACTGCTAGACTGGGTGCCGTCCATGCCGGGTTAGAGTGTGGCGTTTTTATCACAAAAGATAGTGCTATACAAGCAGCTTCGATTGGGCCAAATATCACTTCGCCACACAGCATAAACGAAAAAGTAGAATTTAAATCTGTCGAAAAAATCCTAAACGCAGTGCGAGAGATAATGGATAAATTATAGTATTGCTATTTTTTGAACACCCAAATTTTGCTTAGCAAATACCCTGTGATAGTGTAAATTGCACCTGCGATGATTTGCGAAATATAGGGATTTACGCCAAATTTTAGGCAAATTTTAAGCGTGATAAAATTTAGGCTCCACGCGATCAGCATGGAGCTAACGAATTTCGCAAATTCGGCTAAATTTGCCTTTTTGGAAGCTTGTTTGCTTTGGAAAGTGAAAATTTTATTCATCACAAACGAAAAGCAGATTCCAACGGCGTAACCGATGATGTTTGAAATCTCTGGGCTAAACCCTCGCCACATTAGCAAAAAGATTAGCCCAAAACCGACGATTGTATTCAAAACTCCCACGAGCAGGTATTTTATAAGTGTCATTTTGGCTCTTTTAAATTTATGCTAAATTTGGCTGATGACTTTTTGATTTCGCTGTTGTAAAAAAGAATTAATATCTCGTTTATATCTGTCGTTTCTAACTCTGCTGTGTAAAAATAAGCATTATAGCTTTTTGTAAAATTATGGATATTTTTATTTATAATTTTTCTGCCATCTTTGCCGATAAAGTGAAGTCCTAAAATATTATCATCTTTGTTGGCAAAATTTAAAATATTTTCGCTAAATTTGAAAATATAAATATGTTTTCCAAGCCATTTTTCATCGCTTTTATATATTTTTAAATTTAAATTTTCATTTAAATTTTTATTTATTAGTAAAGTCTTTGGCAACAAACCATTAATAAAAGCATAATTTTCAGAAATATTTACATTTTTAAAATTTATATCTATACATTTATTTTCATATTGTTTTATAGTGTGAAATAAATTTTCACTAGTTTTTACTACTTTGTCTCCTTTGCACTTTCCATTTACTCTGCCAAGTGTTCTTGTAAGCGATTTATATCCGAGTTGATTGGTATTTCTATTATTTAATAATTTGGTTATGACTTTGAATTTGTTTCTAGCATTTTGCGTCGAAGGAGAGATTATGTTTCCGTTAAAATTCACAAATTGCAGATGAATATCATTAAATTTTAATAAATCATTCATAGCTAAATTAGTTCTAAAATCAATATATTTTTCCTGTTCTTGCATAGCAGAACCGAGCGAATTTGATATAAACAAAAGTCCATAAGTGCAATATAATATCAAAAATATTGAAAATACTTTTAGGATATTGTAAGCTTTTAGGCTATTTGCATAACTACTTAGAAATATAAGAATTATGGCAAAATAAACGCCCAGAGTTGCAGTATATCTAAGTTCAAATCTGATTTCTACAAACAGCAAATAAAAACCCATAGAAAAGATAAACCCAAAAATTAAAAATAGGATAAAGCAAAGCAGTGATTTAAGGTTTTTAAATTTTAAAATCACAGCTATTATAGACAAAACTACTAAACTAGCTCCGATATATAAAAACCAAGTCTCGTTCCAATCGCTATATATTTTAGTGGCAAATTTCGCACAATTGCTTACCACACCATTGAATAACTCGCCAATGGCGAAAGTTTCGGTATTTACATGAGTTTTTACAGGTTTATAAATAAATAATTTAAATATAATTATTGCTAAAAAATACGAAAACAGACTTAAAATGGCGAAGTTTAAAAATTTCTTTTTTTGAGAAATTCTTAAAATTAATAAAAACATAACTATTAACAAATATACGAAATTTACGCTTTGATATGTAGTCAGCATAACCAATAAACTAATTACAGAAATTATGCAAAATAAAAATTTTCTTTTCACAAATAAAAACGGAAAAATTGACATAAATAGCCCAAGACACATGTATATATGATCGAATTTAAACAGCAAAGCTTCCAAAAAGTATGGATTAATCCCAATAAATAAAGAAGCGATTAATGCTAAATATGAAATTTTATTATTTATGGTTTTTACTAAAATGATAGAAGCTAGGCTCAAAATGAGTATGCAGATGATAGTTGAAAGTGGCGAAAAATCAACTAGCGGTAGTCCAAAATTCAGAAATTCTGATAAATATACCGTCATATACCTAGATGAATTTGCCCAGAATTGATAATCTCCGCTTATCGCTCTTGTATTATCATCGATATAATAAATGTTCGCTCTAATAATCGCAAACATACCGATAAAATAGAGCGTGAATATAAACCCAAAATATTTCAAAAAATTTTTATCTTTAAAAAACGAGCGAGTTATGGCTAAAAATGCCAAATAATCAAATTTTAGTGTTCTTTTTAAATTTGCTAAATTCATAAATTTACCTTTATATGATTTCTTCGATTATAAAATGCGGTCTGTTTTTGACCTGTTCGTAGATTCGTGCGATGTATTCGCCGATGACGCCAAGCACGATAAGCTGGATACCGCCGATAAATAAAATAAGCACGATAGTAGTAGCCCAACCGCTAATACTAACGCCAAAAATAAGCGTTTTTAAAATGACATAGCTTCCGTATATAAACGCAAGAAAACTAGCCAAAAAGCCCAAAACAAAAGCTACTCTCAGTGGTGCAGTCGAAAAGCTCACAAAGCCCTCAACGGCGTAGTTAAAAAGCTTCCAAAAGCTCCAACTAGTCTCCCCTGCGATTCGCGGTTCATGGTCGAATTCCAAGCATTTTTTCTTAAATCCAACCCAAGCAAACATTGATTTTGAGAAGCGGTGATATTCGTTCATTTTAAGTAGCTCAGCCACCACGCTTTTATCCATTAAACGATAATCCGTTACGCCACTTTCGATTTTTACGCCTGAAATTCTGTTAAAAATTTTATAAAAAGCTTCGCTAAATTTGGCTTTTATAAAGCTTGTTCCGGGGCGACTTTTTCGTTTTGCGTAGATGATTTTATATCCGTCTAAATATCCTTTAATCATATCGTTTATAAGTGTAGGCGGGTGTTCGAGATCTGCATCCATTAGCACTATCATATCGCCATTAGCGTGTTTAAATCCTGCTAAAATAGCCGCTTCTTTGCCAAAGTTGCGTGAAAATTTTACTAAATGAACAGCGTTATCTTTTTCGTGAAGTTCTTTGACTTTTTCTGCCGTGTTATCACGGCTTCCGTCATCGACAAAGATAAATTCATACTCTAAATTTGGTAAAATTTCGGCTTTAATTTGCTTTAAAACGCTTAGCGTAACTTTGTAAAATTCGTCCAAAACAAGTTCTTCATTGTAGCACGGAACAACTATGGATAGAAGTTTTGTAGAATTTTGAGTAGTTTTTTGCGGATTATTTTGCGTAAAATTCTGCTCTAAATTTTGCGAAAATTCGTTTAAATTTTCGCTTTTACTTTCTCTCTCTCTCTGATTTTTCATATAAAATACCTTTTGATTAGATTTATAAATTGGATATTATATCTTTTTATCCTTACTTTTGCAAAGGTGCGACAAAAAGCACTCTTTGCACTGCGGTTTTACAGCTTTGCAAGTGTATCGTCCAAATAGCACCAAAGCTTGGTGCAGATAGTTTAAATCGCTTACAAATGCCTTTGTAAGGTCGTTTTCGGTAAGTTCCGGTGTTTTTGCGCTACTTAGCCCAAGCCTGTGCGAAACGCGAAAAACATGTGTATCCACGGCGATAAAATTTGCCCCGCAATGCTCGATTAGCACGACATGGGCTGTCTTTTGCCCGACTCCTGCAAGGCTTTTTAAATCCTTTTCATTTAGCGGGATTTCGCCACCGAAATTTTCCACCACAGACTTTGCCATTTTGATTAAATTTTGCGCTTTATTGTTAAAAAAACTGCACGAATTTATTAGCATTTTAACTGCGCCCAAATTTGCATTTGCGAGCGAGTGTATGTCAGGAAACTCCCTAAATAGCGCAGGTGTGATTAAATTTACCCGTTTATCGGTGCATTGCGCGCTAAGCATAACGCATACGATTAGCTCGTATAAATTCCTGAATTTAAGCTCGGTTGTTGGCTCACCAAAATGCGATAACAATAAATTTTTGATTTCCAAAATATCTTTTTTCGTTCTCATGCCCTTATTTTACACAAAAATTTTGATTATTAACAGCTTTTTGGCTATAATCTTGCATTTTTTTACAAGGAAATTTAATGAAAAAATTACTATTTTCAGCCCTAAGTTTAGCAGCGGCAGCGAGCCTAAATGCGACAGTTTTCGCCACAGTAAATGGTGCGCCAATCACAGAGGCCGAGGTCGCCCCGCACATAGCAGCACTTGGCAAAGATCCAGCCGCGCTTAGCAATCAAGAAAAACAAATGGTGCTAGCAAGAGCGATTGATATCGAAATTTTAGCCGCTGAGGCTAAAAAAAGCGGCGTTACAAATCTACAAGAATACAAAGACGCCCTAAAAGCAGCACAAGATAGAATCGCAATCGAAATGTATCAACATCAATTATCAAAGCAAATCAAAGTAAGCGACGCTGATATCGCTAAATTTTACAACGAAAACAAATCCGCTTTCGTCGAACCAGCCGCTTTGTTGCTATCTAATATCACAGTGGAGAAAAAGGCCGAAGCTGACGCGATTATCAAAGAGTTAAAAAACACAAAAGCCGACGCTTTGGTGGCAAAATTTGAAGAACTTGCGGTAGCTAAATCAATCGTGCCTGAGGCCAAACAAACCAAAGGTCATCTTGCATGGGTTACCCAAGAAATGATGCCAAAAGCGTTTTGGGACGCTTCAAGCAAGCTTAAAAGAGGTGCTATCACGCAAACCCCTATCAAAACTGATTTAGGCTATCATATCGTGCTTAAAGAAGACGCCAAACTTCAAAAACAGCTTAGCCAAGACGAAGCCAAGCCTTTCATCGAAAATTTAATCAAAGGCCAACAAGCAGGCGCTGTATTAGAGCAAAAACTACAAGAACTTCGCAAAAGCGCGAAGGTAGAAGTAAAATAAATTTCACTTCAATTACACTGACCCGCTCATAGATACGCGAAAATGCGTATCCTAAGGCGGGCAAAATTTTAATCATTAACCAGCTTTGGCTATAATCTTGCGATTTTTTTTACAAAGGAATTTAAATGAATAAATTAGTTTTTTCAGCACTTAGTTTGGCTGTGGCCATGGGCCTAAATGCGACAGTTTTAGCGACTGCTAATGGCAAAAACATCACAGAAAACGATGTTATTCCATTTCTAGTAGCCCAAGGCATAGCTCCACAACAATTCGCTTCACTGCCAGCAAATACCAAAAAAGATATCTTAAACCGCGTTATCGCTAGAAAACTTGTCGTAGAACAAGCTAAAAAAGCAGGCGTTATGAACGACGAAGTTTATAAAAAAGAGTTAGAGTTTCAAAAAGACAACCTAGCTGTGCGCGTATGGCAATCAAAAGAGGCTAAAAAAATCAAAATCAGCGACAAAGAGGTTCAAGACTTTTACAACAAAAATAAAGCCAAATTTGTAAATCCAGAACTTGCCCAAGTTCGCCATATTTTGGTCAAAACAGACGCCGAGGCAAAGGCTGTGATTGATGAACTAAAAGGTCTAAATGGTGGCGCGCTAATCACTAAATTTAGCGAAATCGCAAAAGCCAAATCAATCGAGCCAGCCGCAAAACAATCAGGTGGCGCACTACCAGCATTTCCAAAAGAGGGCGCTATGGTTAAACCTTTCGCAGACGCTGCATTTGCGCTAAAAAAAGGTGAAATTTCAAAAACTCCTGTTAAGACAGAATTTGGCTACCATGTAATCTTAAAAGAGGATCAAATCGCAAGACGCCAAGTCCCAGTTAGCGAGGTAAAACCTCTAATCGAAGGCTCAATCCGCCAAGAAAAAGCAGCCGCAAATTCAGAAAAATTAGCGCAAGATTTGCTTAAAAAAGCAAAAATCGAATACAAATAATCTTAAAAAAGGGGTGCAAAATGGGTGTTTTAGATGTAGTTAAAGCTGGTGTATTATTTGGCGATGATGTTAGCAAGCTCTACAAATACGCGCAGAGCGAGGGTTTTGCAATCCCTGCTGTAAATGTCGTAGGAAGCCACTCTGTAAATGCTGTCTTAGAGAGTGCCAAAAAGGCAAACTCTCCTGTGATTATCCAATTTAGCAATGGCGGAGCGAGTTATTATGCGGGCAAAGAGTGCGAAAACGGCGCTATTATGGGCGCAGTCGCAGGTGCTTTGCAGGTGCATTTGCTAGCTAGGTATTATGGCGTGCCTGTGATTTTACACACTGACCACGCAGCGCGCAAACTGCTTCCTTGGATTGACGGATTATTAGAGGCAAGCGCAGGGTATAAAAAAGCGCACGGCGTGCCACTATTTAGCTCTCACATGCTAGATCTTAGCGAAGAGAGTTTGGAGGAGAATTTAACCACTTGCGAAAGCTATCTTAAAAAGATGAGTGAGCTAGGAATTTCCTTAGAAATTGAGCTTGGCGTAACAGGTGGCGAGGAAGATGGCGTGGATAATACAGGCGTGGATAACGCGCTTTTATACACGCAACCAGAAGATGTCGCGCTTGCGTATGAAAGACTTAAAAAAATCAGCGATAATTTCTCGATTGCAGCGAGCTTTGGCAATGTGCATGGCGTGTATAAACCAGGAAATGTCGTGCTTCGCCCTGAAATTTTGCGAAATTCGCAAAAATTCGTGCAAGAAAAATTTGGCTTAAATGACGCCAAACCTGTAAATTTCGTATTCCACGGCGGTAGCGGTAGCGAGATCAAAGATATCAAAGACGCTGTAAGTTACGGCGTTGTTAAGATGAATATCGACACCGATACGCAGTGGGCGTTTTGGGATGGCGTGAGAGAGTATGAGCTTAAAAACAGAGCATATTTGCAAGGTCAAATCGGCAACCCAGAAGGCGAAGATAAGCCAAATAAAAAATACTACGATCCACGCAAATGGCTAAGATGCGGCGAGGAAAGTATGGTAAAAAGGTTGCTTGTCGCATTTGAAAATTTAAATTGTATAAACAAAAATTAAGGCAAATTTCATGGAAAAAACAACAGAAATTTTAGATTTAACGCTTCCTGAAAATCCAGAGCGCTCACTACTTGGCGTTTATCTGAAAATCGTGTTTGTTCCTGTGGCGATTTTCGCCATATTTTTGTTAGGATTTTTGAAGGTAATCAACTTCAAAGTCGAGCTTCACTCGATCGTAATGATGGGCTTTTTGCTCATCATTGCGCTATTTTTGGCTAGGCATAATGCTGAATTTGGCTGTTTGAAATTTCAAAATAGTATCGAAAATTTTAAAATTCAGCTTAAAAACTACATCGTCGAAAATCTCCTTAGCATAGGGGCTAAGAAAAAGTCCGACGCTAAATTTGAAAATTTCGTAGATGAATACTCGCACTCGCTTCGCAATGACAACTACGCCTCTGTCGCGGTGGGTGTTTTCCCAATGCTGGGCATTTTGGGCACATTTATCAGCATTGCGATTTCTATGCCAAATTTCTCATCATCAAATATCGCAAATTTAGAGACCGAGATTGCTGGGCTTCTAGGTGGCGTTGGCACGGCGTTTTATGTGTCGATTTATGGTATTTTTCTAGCGCTTTGGTGGATTTATTTCGAAAAAAAGGGAATTAGCAAATTCGAAAGATTGCTTTTAAAATACAAAAACGCTACAAAAAACTTTTTTTGGAGCAAAGAGGAAATCACGCAAAGCTACCTTAGCGAGATACTTGATCGCAACGCCGAGGTTTCGCGCTCCTTCATGGCTATGGCTTCAAATACCCTTAGCGATAGCCTAAATGTCGCAATCGATGAAAAAATGCAAACACTTCAAGGCATAATTGACGCCGAACAGCGCGCCCTTGCGCTAACCACAAGTGAATTAGAAAGGGCTAATGAAATGATACTAAATGCCAACCTAACTCACGGCGAAATCAGCAAAAATTTCGACCAAATTCTATCGTCTTTAAAGGCCGTTACGAGCAATATGGTCGAGATCCAAAACGGCATTTCAGCGGGATATTTGAGCTTTTCGAAATCATCTGAGCAAAAGAGCGCAAATCTGCAAACCAGCGCAGACGCCCTAAATCAGGCAATCGTGAATTTTACCTTGCAGATCAAATCCCTAAATGAAAATATGCTAAGCGAGCAAATTAACGCAAGAGAGAGCTTTAAGGCAAGTTTTAAAGAGCTAAATGACGAAATCAAATCGCTTTTTGATTCTAGCCTAGGCAAAAACACAAGCTCAGAGGGTATCATCGACGAGCTACGCAAAACGCTTCAAAGCATAGACGAAAAAGAAAACCAAAATGAAGAGTAAAACCAGCGAAAAAGAGACCTTTTGGATAGCTTACGCTGATTTAATGGCGGGGCTTTTGTTTGTCTTTATTTTACTAATCGGCGGGATTATCGTTAAGTATTATTTGGTGCAAGACGACCTCAAAGCCCAAACCAGCGAGCATGAAAAGACTATGGTCGCTCTGCAATCCTCGCAGAAAAAATCCGCTGAATTAGAGGCTTTAAATAAGATTTTTTCCGAACAGCTTGAAAAGCTAAATGTCGAAAACACCGACCTTCGCAAGCAAAATTCGATCTATTTTATCCAAATCGAAGATCTAAGCGCCATGGCAGAAAAACTCAAAAAAGAGAATTTTGACATTAGCGAGCTTTTGAAAAACACTCGCACCGAGGCTACCGAAAAAGAGATAAAAATCGCGTTTTTGCTCGATCAACTAACCCAAAAAGAGAGCGATTTCAATAAAATTTTGCATGATTTAAATGTCACCAAAAACCGAATTCGCAATCTAACCGGTCAAAAGGTCAAACTAATCGCCGAGCTTAAAGAACGCCTAGGCGGCAAAATCCGCATAGACAGCGAGAGCGGGGCGATGACGCTAAACTCGTCAGTGCTTTTTGATAAAGGTTCGAGCGAGCTTAAAAATGATAGCAAAGAGAGCTTCAAAACCGCGCTAGAAGGGTATTTTAGCGCGCTTATGGATAATGATGAAATCAGAAATAGCCTAGATCAAATCATCATCGAGGGCCACACAGACAGCGACGGCGGGTATTTATACAACCTAGCTCTTTCGCAAGAGCGCGCGCTAGCAGTTATGAATTTCATAAACGAGTGGAACAAAGACGAGAGATTGCAAAAATACCTAATCGCAAGCGGTCGCAGTTATTCTCAGCCTGTGCTAACTGGCGGCGTCGAGGACAAAGACGCAAGCCGTCGAATCGAAATCAAATTTACGCTTAGCAACAAAGAGGCTATGGAAGAAATCCGCAAATTTTTGGAATTTGACGCAAATGCGACAAGATAGCTTTGGCGGGGCGCAATACTCGCGCGAGCTCTCGCAGCGTGCCATAATCTCGCCTGAGTTTGAAGCCCATTTGCGCGAAGTAGAAAAGGCGCAAAAAACAGGCGAAATTTCGCTACAACCTCCACAAATCCAAAAGATAAAAATCGAAAATTTTAGCTTTGCAATTTTGCGTGATGATTTGATTGGGATTTTTAACGGCAATAAAGCAAGGAAGCTTCAATCCTTGCTCGGTGCCGATTTGCAGGGCATTTCAAAGATTGTAAGCTTTGGTAGCTCGCAATCAAACGCTATGTATAACGAAAGCGTTTTTGCCCGCATAAAAGGGCTAAAATTTCAGTTTGTCATCTCGCATTTAAGCGAAAATTTAAGCGCGCGCCCGTGCGGGAATTTCGCCGCCGCACTAGAAAATGGCATGGAGATTTTCGTGGCGCAAAATCGCCGTGAGTTTGCGCTTAGCCTTTGCGATGAGAGCACGATTTTTATCGAAGAGGGAGTTGCACAGGGCGAAGCTGAGGCTGGATTTATCGCGCAGGCTAAATTTATCGAGGAGTATGCGCGCGAAAATGGGCGAGAATTTGACATTTTTTTGCCTAGTGGCACTGGCACGAGCGCGGCGTATCTAGCCAAACACAGCCGTTTTCGCGTCTTTACCACGCCTTGCGTGGGTGATTGCTCGTATCTGAGAGAGCAAATACTAGCCCTAGATCCGCGCTCGGGCGTGCAAATTTTGCCCCCACCACGCAAATTTCACTTTGGCAAACCTTACGCCGAACTTTATGAAATTTGGCAAAAAGCCCGTGCGCAAACCGGCATAGAATTTGATCTCATCTACGACCCCGTGGGACTTCTCACACTTTTGGCTAACCGCGAAAAATTCACAAACGAAGTCCTATATATCCACCAAGGCGGAGTGCTTGGCAATATCTCGCAACTGCAACGATATGAGTATAAATTTAAAAGGAAATAAATGGCACTTTTCAAAGAAAAAATCATCAAAGAACAAAAGCAAGATGAAAAAACTCTAAACGAACGCTACGCAAATTTATTAAAATTTCAAGCTAAAATCGAACTTCTAAAAACCATAAAAGAAGAAGAGTATCAAACGGCTTTTTTGCAAGATATTTTTGAAAACTGCTTGGGCTATACGCTAAAAACGACAAATCCACAAAATTTCAATCTCCAACGAGAGAGCAAAAACGAAACCGACGGCAAAAAAGCAGACGGCGCAATCCTAGGCGCAAACAGCGAAGTCATCGGCGTTATCGAGCTAAAAGACCAAAAAACGCACGATTTGAACAAAATCGAAAATCAAGCCTTTAATTATCACAATTCAAACTCAAAAAGCCGTTATATCATCATCTCAAATTTCGATGAAATTCGTCTATATATCGACAAAAAGACAGCTTACGAAAAATTCAGCCTTTTTACTATGACACGAGATGAATTCGAGCTTTTTCACCAAATTTTTTGCTTCGAAAATATAAATTCGTTTAAAACTATTGATTTGCGGGACAAAAGCGAGAATTCAGATAGAGAAATTTCAAAAAGACTTTACGCTGATTTTAGTGAATTTCGCCTAAAACTCTTTGAAAACGCCGTCCAAGAAAACCCGCAAATTTCGCCAAAAGAAATTTTAAGCCTAGTGCAGAAACTCTGCGACCGCATAATTTTTGTCCTTTTTGCCGAAGATTACGGACTTTTGCGCTCAAATTTCGTTGCCGATATCCACGAGCAGTGGCAAAACCAAAAATTCACCGATTTTAGCCTTTATGAAATTTGGCAAATTTATTTTGACGCTATCGACAAAGGAAACGACAAACTGGGTGTCCTAGCTTACAACGGCGGACTTTTCGCCACCGACGAAGCTCTAAATTCGCTAAGGCTTAGCGATGAAATTTTACAAAGCTATATCGCCAAACTCTCATCTTACGACTTTGCTAGTGAAGTTGGTGTGAATATCTTGGGTCATATTTTCGAGCAAAGCCTAAGCGATTTAGAAGAGTTAAATTCGCAAATAATCGGCGAAAAATTTGAAAAAACAAACTCTAAACGCAAGAAAGACGGCATTTTCTACACGCCTGAATACATTGTGAAATTTATCATTAGCCAAACGCTAGGCGAGATTTGCGAAAACGAAAAGTCAAGGCTAAATTTGCACGAAATTTCACTTCCCAAAAACCCAAAACGCCTTAGCAAAGCAGAAACGCAAACGCTCGAAAATATCCGTGCTTATAAGAATTTTTTGCTAAATTTAAAAATCATCGACCCTGCTTGTGGAAGTGGAGCATTTTTAAACGGGGCTTTGGATTTTCTCATTAACGAACACAAAAACCTAGATAAATTTCGCAAAATTTACGAAAACGAAGCTTTGCCGTTATACGACATAGAACCCCAAATTTTAGAAAACAACCTTTTTGGCGTAGATATTAACGCCGACGCTGTGCAAATCGCCAAACTCTCGCTTTGGCTCCGCACCGCGCAAAAAGGGCGAAAACTGACTGATTTATCAAACAATATAAAATGCGCGAATTCGCTTTTAGATTTCCCTTTTAATTTCAAATTTGACTGCGTCATCGGCAATCCGCCGTATATCAGAGTGCAAGGTTTAAAAGCACACCACGAACAAGAAAGTAAAATTTACGAACAAAAATTTACTTCTGCCACAGGAAATTACGATATTTATGTGCTTTTTATGGAACAAGGTTTTAAGTGGCTTAACAAAAACGGCAAATTAAGCTTTATTTTGCCACATAAATTTTTGATTTCAGATTTTGGAAACGGAATTCGCAAATTTTTAAGCCAAAACAAAGCCCTTGAAAAACTCTATCATTTCGGTAGCCACAGCGTTTTTAGCGACGCTTCGACTTATACTTGTATTTGTATTTTATCGCACGATAACCAAAAGCTTAAATTTACACATTTAAATCCAAATGAACTAACAAATTCGCTAAATTTAAACGAAATTTCATATCAAAATTTAAGTAGCGACAAATGGAATTTAACAGACAACAAAACAGCAAATATTTTAGAAAAGATAAACTCTCAACCGCTAAAAGTAAGCGATGTTTTTGCTAAAATTTTTGCAGGAATTCAAACAAGTGGAGATAATGTTTATTTAGTGCAAATCACCAAAAACGGACTTTATTCCAAAGCATTAGATAAAATCGTCGAAGTCGAAAACGGACTTTTAAAACCGATTTTAAAAGGCGAAGACATTAAACGCTATGCGAATTTAGTTAATCGCTATTTTGTGATTTTTCCATATCTGCTTGAAAACGGCAAAGCAACGCCTATGAGCGAAGAGTATATAAAATCAAATTTTCCAAACGGCTATGAATATTTAAAAGCAAATGAAGCTTTTTTGCGTGGTAGAGAAAAAGGCAAAATGGATAAAGATGGCTGGTTTTTATACATTTATCCAAAAAGTTTAAATTTGATAGATAGTAAAAAATTAGTTGTGCCTGATATAACTTTTGGAATTCAAATCGCCTTTGATAATGTCGGTTATGGTATAAATGGTAGTAGTTACGGAATAGTAATAAATGATGAATTTGGCGAATTTATAAAATTTTATCTTGCAATATTAAATTCAAAACTTTTATGGTTTTATCTAAAAAATATAGGCACAGAGCTAAGGGGCGGATATTTTAGATTTAAGACAAATTATATAAATCCTTTTGGCTTACCAAAACTTGCAAATTTAGACGAACAAAAGCCGTTTATTCAAAAAGTTGATTTGCTTTTAGATTTAAATAAAAATTTGCAAAGCGTAAAAACTGAATTTTTGCGTGAGTTAAATTTAGAAAAAATACCGCAAAAACTAGCCGAATTTGAAAATTTAGAATTCGACGAATTTATCAAAGAATACGCAAAAGCCAAAAAAGAAAAATTCACAGACAAACTCGCCGAAGTGAAATTTAAAAACTACTATCAAGGCTTTTTTGGCGAATACAAATCACAAGTGCTGTCTTTGAAATCGCAAATTTTAAGAAGTGAAAACGAGTTAAATTCACTTGTTTATGCACTTTATGACTTAACCGCCGATGAAATCGCCTTAATCGAAAACTCTTAATTCTCGCAATGCCCAATCTGTCATTGCGAGAAACGGCGCAAGCCGTTTCGTGGCAATCTACGAGCATAAATAATCCAAACGCAAATTTCGTGTCATTGCGAGAGCCGAAAGGCTCGAAGCAATCCAGTAAAATTTATAGAGAATTTCAATTTATTAAATTTTATTTAAATTTCCCTGGATTGCTTCGCTTCGCTCGCAATGACAAATCAATGCGCATTTCGGGGCAGTATTTGCAATGACAAATCAGGGCGAATTTATTCCACTAGCTCGCAATGACAGCAAATCCAAAACACATAATTAAGCCAAATTTGGCTAAAATGCGGGGTTTTTGAAAGGCAAAAATGGTTAGATATTATATTTTACTTCGCAATTTTCGCAACTATCGTTTGCTATTTAGCGCGGGATTTATCTGCATGTTTGGCGTGTGGTTTTCGATCGTAGGTATCGCTACGCTACTAATCGAGCTGGGCGCGCCTGTGTGGGCGATCACCGCTGTGGGCGTGGTGTCGTTTATACCGAATATATTTTTAGCCCCGATTAACGGCATTATCGTGGATAAATTTCGCCCAAAACCCCTAATGGTGAGCATGTTCGCCATAGAGATTGTGACGATTTTCATGCTGATTTTTATCAATGATTTGGCGTATTTGTGGCTGCTTTTGGGCATTGTCGTGGTGCGAAGCGTGGCTGGGACGCTCTTTTATCAAACCGAGTCTTCGACCCTGCCGAAATTTCTACCAAAGCCGTATTTGAAGCTAGCAAACGAGCTAACTAGCATTAGTTGGACGATTACTTATACCCTTGGTATGGCGCTAGCTGGGGTGTTTATACACTATTTTGGGGTTAGGGCGGCGTTTATTTTGGATTTTTGTTTGTATGTTTTTTCGTTTTTTATCCTAATTCGCTTGAATTTTAAAGATATTGCAGGAAGTAGCACGCAAAGCGCGATAAAAATGCTAAAAGAGGGCTTTACTTACATACGCTCGCGCCCTTTGGTGGTGCATTTAATCGTAATTCACGCCTTTGTGGCGGTTACGACTTATGATAATCTCATCGCGCTACTTGCGAAATTTGAGTATAAAGAAATCCTAAGCGCGTCGCTGGTGATTGGGCTGATGAATATGGCTCGCTCAGCCGCGGCGTTTTTTGGGCAGATGTGGCTGACGCGCATTGTAAATTTAAAACGCTATTTTTGGATTTTGCTAGGGCAGGGCGGTGGAATCATGCTCTGGGCGGCGTTGGAGTTTAATTACTGGCTTTCGTTTATCGGTATCGTGATGGCTGGATTTTTTATCACGACGGTGTGGTCGTATTCTTTCACGCAACTCCAAAGCCATGTCGATAGGGAGTTTTTCGGGCGGGTGATTGCGTATAACGATATGGCGTATTTCATCGTCGCAACTCTGACCTCAGCGGCTATCGGTGCGCTGTATTCGCTAGGGCTGGCGCTGTGGCAGATAACATTTCTAATGGGATTTATGTTTATAATCGCTGCGATGTATTATAAATTTATCGTGTATGATAGGTATCTAAGCAAGGAGTGAGGTTTGGCGTAAAATTTGCCTAATTTGTCATTGCGAGAGCCGAAAGGCTCGAAGCAATCTACGAGCATAAATAACCAAAACGCTATAATCCGTGTCATTGCGAGCGTAGCGAAGCAATCCAGAGAAATTCAAATTCAAAATTCTACTTAAATTTTGCAAAAACACTGACCTTAAATTTTGAAGTCGTAGATTGCCACGAATTTTGCTACGCAAAATTCTCGCAATGACAGATTATGCAAATTTTGCTCGCAATGACAATAAAAAACATTTCTCGCAATGCAGGTTGTAAGCATTGCGAGAAAAAGTAAATTGAAAGGAAGGATACTTTGAACTCTCCCGCGTTAGCGGGAGGTTGCTGAAATTTATCAAATTTTAAATTTTGGCAAAATTCAGGGCGAAATTTACTCAAATTCAGGGCAAAATTCAGCCAAATTTATCAGCCAAATTCGCCCCAAATTTCACACTTACGACACTAATTTTGTCGCGTCTTGGATATTTATATCAAGACCTAGTTCTTTATCGCTAAGTCCGAGTGCAAGGCCAACGAGCTGAGATAGGTGGGTAATCGGCTTGCGGATTTTGCTACCTTGCGCGTCTTGATAGCGGTCTTGGTAGATATCAAGCTGCATTTGACACAATGGACATGGGGTTACCACGACATCTGCGCCGTTTTTATCGGCGTCGCCGACGATTTCGCTCGACATTTTTTGCACTGATTTTACAGCTGGATAGCTAGCGTGGAAACCGCAGCAATCAAGTCTTTTTTCAAATGGCACGATTGTAGCTCCAAGCGCACTAACTACGGCTTCGAAGCTTTTTGGGTTTGTTGAGCTCTCTTTTTTAAGCACTCGCTCTGGGCGCAAGCTGTGGCAACCATAAAAAAGCGCTACTTTTAGCCCAGAAAGCGGTTTTTTCACCTTTGATTTGAGATTATCTAAATCCTGATAAAGCTCCCAAAGCAGGCTTGTAACTTCGACCGAGCCTTTATACTCCATATTTCCGACTTTCAAAAACTCGTTTATGCGGTTTTTCGCCCCCATATCTAGGGATTGTTTTGCCTTGCTTAGGGTTAGCATACATGTCGAGCAAGTAGTTAGCACAGGCATATTCATACCCTCTGCTAGGGCTAAATTTCGCGCATTTGCTACGAGTGCGGCTTCTGGATCGACGCATTGTGCCTGAGAAGCGCCACAGCAACTCCAACCCTTAATCTCATTTAGCTTGTATCCTAAAATCGGCGCGATTGCTTCGATTGAAATTTTTGACTCTTTTGCTGCTTGGCTTAAAACACAGCCTGGGAAAAATGCAAATTCTTTACTCATAATTTATCCTTTTATTTGCTTTTGTTTTGTGCCGCGCGTGCAGCTTCTACCATTTTGACTAAATCGTCGTGTCCTTCGATTTTTTCGCCACCAAAGACATGAAGCGGATTCATCTTGCCAGCCATCATCAAATCCACCGCAATGCCTGTTTTGCCGACATTGCCCCAGATACTTTCTGAGCGAAGAGCAAGTTTGATTTCATTTAGGCGTCCATCGCCTTCGACCATATCGAGTAAAAAGGCTTCTGCGTGTCCTGGTCCGCTGACATCTGTCATTACATTTTTTTGCATTGACATAGCACGAAGCATTGAGATATCTTGCCATGCGCTGATTCCCTTCGGACATCTATCCATACACTCTTGGCAATGCACGCAGTTCCAAAGGCCGTTTGTAATGGCTGGTTTTAGGTGATCGAGTGGTTTGGACTCGCGTGAATCGTAAGCCGAGCGAAACGCATGAACAAATACAAATGGTTGCATATAATCGCTTGCGTCCGCGCCTAGTTTGTTACACTCTGACGCACAGCAACCGCATAAAATGCAGTCCCAGGATTTTTTGATGAAATTTATCTGTTCTTGGGATTGCTCTACGCCTTTTTGGCTGTTGTATTCGCTGCCCGGGTTGATTCCTGGGCGAACCTTGCGCAAATTATCAATGCTAGGTTCCCAATCGACTACTAAATCATTAATAACCGTGAAATTCGCAAGTGGTGAAATTCTAAACTCATCAGCGTTGTCGTATTCTTCGAGTAGCTCTGTCATTTTGGTATCACATGCTAGATACGCATGGCCATTTACTCTCACACCACAAGCGCCACATATCGCCATACGGCACGCTGCTGTGAAATTTAGCGTAATGTCTAAATTTTGTTTAATGTATTGAAGTAGCATTAAAAGCGTCATTTCTTTGGCTTTTTCGTTATCTACTTCGTAAGTGCTTACATATTTTTTAGTGCCGTCAAATCTATCAATGATAACTTTCATTAGTATTTCCTTTCTTGTGGTTGAAATTTAGTTATTCTAACCTCGGTGTAATCAACTTGCGGTTCGCCGTCTTTTAGCGTAACTAATGTGTGTTTTAAGAAATTCGCATCATCTCGTTTAGGGAAATCCTCTCTGGTATGCGCCCCACGGCTCTCTTCGCGTCTTAGAGCGCCGATACAAGCACATCTTGCAAGTGTGATTAGGTTGCCAAGCTCTAAATAATCAATAAGTGCTGTGTTGAATTTCAAATTTGGGTTTGCAATTTTTAAATTTGCGTGGCGTTTTTGGAATTCTTTCAAATCCTCAACATGTTTTTCTAGTTTTTCACCAGTTCTGAAAATTCCCATATTATCCCAGTTTGCTTTGCCAAATTCTTCTCTTAATGCGTAAAGTTCGTTTGCGTCACCATTTCCGCTAGTGATATCTTTGATTTTTTCTCGCCAAGCGTTTGCGATTTCTTGCGCTCTTTTTCCTGAGCCAAATGTAGGATTAGCATCTGCATACGCTGCTGCGCCCTCGCCACCGATTTTGCCAGTTACGGCTGCGTCTGTTAGGCTATTTCCTCCCAAGCGGTTTGCGCCGTGAATCGAAGCACAACTTGTCTCGCCCACAGCGAAAAGTCCTGGCATTTGAGTGCTCATTACTTTATAATCAGCGGTTTCGATTCCGCCCATTGAGTAGTGCGCGGTTGGGCGAATTTTGATTGGTTCTTTTACTAAGTCCATGTTTTCAAAAAGCATTCCGACATGGCGAATTTGCGGTAGTTCGTTCATAATCTTTTCTTCGCCTAGGAAGGATACATCTAGCAATACATACGCGCCCATACCCTCGCCAAAGGCTCTGCCTTCGCGAATTTCAGTCTCGATTGAACGCGCTACGATATCGCGTGGGGCCAACTCTTTTTTGGCTGAGTATTTTTCCATAAATCTTTCGCCTTGATTATTTAGCAAAATTCCGCCTAATCCACGGGCTGCTTCTGTGATTAGCGCGCCGCCGTTTCTAACGCCTGTTGGGTGGAATTGAAGCATTTCTGGATCTTTGAAAGCTAGACCTGCGCGAAGTGCTGCTGCTATGCCATCGCCTGAGGCGTTAAATGGCACAGAGGTGCGGTTGAAAAACACCCTAGTATAACCGCCAGTAGCCAAAACTACGGCTTTGGCTAGCACTGGGACTACATCGCCGGTTTTGATATCTAGCAAGACTACGCCCTCGCATTTGTCGTCTTCCACGCTAATGTCTAGCAAATAGTGATCGAGCAAAAATTTTACTCCGCTTGAAATCGCCTGATCTAGGCATGTGTGCATCATACTAGCGCCTGTTTTATCGGCTGCATAGTTGCAGCGCTCGTATTTCGCACCACCTGCGAAACGGCGCGCGACTGTGCGGTCAGCCATGCGGTTAAATGGCATACCTGCGTTGTTTAGCTCATGGATTGCCTCTGTGGCTTTGATAGCGAAATTTTCGATTGCGTCTTGATCGCCTAGGTAGTCGCCACCTTTGATAGTATCAAACATGTGAAGCTCGTGATTATCGCCATGCTCGAAGTCGATAATGCCGTTGATTCCGCCCTCAGCCATACAGGTCGCGTTGCGAGAAGGCATACCTTTATTTACGACGACGACGCCAAGATTTGGGTTTTTCTTGCGGACTGCGACCGCCGCTCTTAGACCTGCGCCACCTGAGCCGATCACCAAAACATCGACGCTTGGTAAGCCATTAGCGTTGCCAAGTGGTTTTGGGTTGCCATTTTCGTCTTTTGGTGCGTCGCTAGCTAGGCCATTGCTTGCCATACCAAGCGCACCAACGCCGATACAGGCGGATTTGATAAAATTGCGTCTGCTGAAATTTTGCTCTTTCATCATCTCTCCTTACAGGGAATTTTAAATCAGTCTTAAAAAATAAAACTAATGGGCGAAATTTAGCCTAATATTTAATATAAGTTAAATATTATTAATGATATAATGTCATAAGATTTTTTATATCACAGGGGGTAGAAAATGAGATTTAGACGCATGGAACTCGTGCTAAAAGTAGCGGAGCTTAGAAGCTTCACCAAAGCCGCAAATGCACTCAAAATCCCGCAACCATCGCTTTCTCAAAGCATAGCAGCACTTGAAAAAGAGTTAGGGATTGAGATTTTTAACCGCAAAGAAAATCCCATAGGATTGACCCAAGCAGGTGAAATTTATCTTGAAAAAACAAGGTTGATTTTGGGAATTTTAGATGATTTACACACTGAAATTTCAAATTTTAACTCTTTAAGAAAAGGTAAAATTTCGCTCGGTTTTTCGCAAAACGGCTATATACTTTTGCCAAATTTGCTTTCAAAATTTGTAAAAAAATACAAAGATATCGACGCCAAAATCACGCAGTATGGCTCGACGCTGAGGATTAGGCAGATGATACTTGACGGCGAATTAGATGTAGGCATGCTGATACTGCCTATCGATACGCAGGGTTTGGAATACACTGAAATTTTGACACAAAATGTCTATTTAGCGCTCCCTAGCACTCACCATTTGTCGCTGAAATTTAGGGACGAAAAATACCCAGAAATTTCGATAAATTTGGTAAAAAATGAGAAATTTATCCTGCCAACGCAAAATTTGCGCTCACGAAAGGGCTATGATGAGCTGTTTGCAAAGTGTGAGATAGAGCCAAAAATTTTGTGCGAAATCGAAACCTTCGATATTGCCAACACTATCGTCGCAAACGGCGTGGGAGCGTGCTTTACAATACCGCAAATGATAAAAAGCGATAAGGCAAATTTGATAAAACTTTTTAAAATTTCAGAATTTAGCGAGAAAAAAACTTTGGTTTTGGCCTATAAAAAAGACAAAAAATTAAGCAAAATCGAAAAAGAATTCATCGCTCTTGCCAAAGAGCTAGCGGGTAAAATTTAAAAAATTTTGCCTTTTTGCTGTCATTGCGAGGCGCGATAACGCCGAAGTAATCCAGTAAAATTTAAATTCAAAATTCTACTTAAATTTTGCAAAAACACTGACCTTAAATTTTAAATTCGTAGATTGCCACGAATTTTGCTACGCAAAATTCGTGCAATGACAAATCTAACAAATTTTAAATTTTAGGGGCGATTTCGGGGCGGAAGTATGCGAAAACGAACAAAAACACCATTGCTACGAAAAATACCGCGCTAAACCCATCTGCACCGAAAACTTTCATCGCCCCGCCTATGATTATGGGCGAAAAAAACGATGAGAGCGAATACGAAAACAAAAGCGAGGCCGAGATTTGCACGCGCGAGATTGAGGAGCTGTTTGTAAAGGAATCGTTCGCGCGCGCGATTGCGAGCGAGTATAGCGGAAAAACGCCAAATCCTAGCAAGAAGGCTAGGGCGCATTTGACCTCGAAATTCCCAGTGGCAAACAGCCCCAGCGCCGAGCATGCGCCGATTGCGCACACTAGCATTATCGCCTTGCGCCTGCCGAAAAAATCAGACACGGGGCTAGCAAAAATCTGCGAAATGAAGCCCCCGACCATGGCTAGCCCCATAAACCAGCCCACTTGGCTGACATTTCCACTTCCAAGCACATACACGCTCGCCATTGAAAAAAATCCGTTTATCAAAATCCCGCCGCAAACTGCCGTCGCAAGCGCAAGTGGCGGCAGAACGGAGATTTTTGGCATGCAGATTGTGGCTTTTTGCGCTTTTGCGGGCGGGTTGAAACGCATAAATTTCAAAGGCACTAGCCCAAAAAGTATGAAAAATCCGCTTAGAAAAAAGATTAAATTCGCGCTTAAATTTAGCGCGATTATCCCCACACCCACGGTAAATGCGCCGTAAAATACGATCTCATACACGGCTAGGACGCGTGAGCGGATAGAGTTTGTGATTTTGGAGTTGATCCAGCTTTCGATTATCATCAAAAGTGCGTAGTAACAAAACCCAAGCCCGAAGCGAAGTATCGCCCAAAACGCCAAATTTGCGCTGATATCGTGGGCTAGGGCGCATAGCGCAAAAATCGTGCTAAAAATATAATACGAGCGCACATGAGCGAAGTGGCCGATGATCGTGGGCGTGAAAAACACGCTAGAAATGGCGCCTAGGAAGAAAAACGATGAGATAATGCCGATGATTAGGTCGCTTTGGCCACGCATTTTAAGTATGACGCCGGCTGATGATAAGGCTAGCGCGTCCCCGATAAACATAAAAAAAATCGCTAGAAATAGCGCACTTAGCGTCCTTGCCGCACGCAGGCTTTTAAACATAAATATCCTAAAAATTGAAATTCAAGCTGATATTTTACTTGAAATTTGAAAAATTCAAGGTTAAATTTGCAAAATTTGCTGTCATTGCTAAATTTAAGTAGAATTTTGCTCTACATTTTTCTGGATTGCTTCGAAAACTTCGTTTTCTCGCAATGACAGCAAATTTAGCTTGGTAATTTTTACTCGTAGATTGTTTCGCTTTCTACGAAAGCTCGCAATGACAAATTGGGCACGAAATTTGGACAAATTTTGCGAAATTTAATCCTTCGCTAGACCCTTTAAAATCCTGTATTCATCGCAATTCGCGCTTAGTGTTTCATCATCGCCCATTGCGATAATCTCGCCGTTTTTGACCACGGCGATTTGGCTGGCGTTTTTGATAGTGGATAAGCGGTGAGCGATGACAATTACGATTTTATCGGCCTTTATCTTTTCGATGACAGATGAGATTTCCTTTTCGCTGGCGTTATCTAGCGCGCTCGTGGCTTCGTCGAAAATGAGAATTTGCGGGTTTTTATACAGCGCGCGTGCAATTGCTATGCGCTGGCGCTGTCCGCCTGAGAGATTCGCGCCAAACTCGCTTAAAAGCGTGTTTATGCCATCTTCCATCTTGGCGACAAATTCATAAGCATTGGCAAGGCGCAGTGCGTTTATGACGCGCTCTTCGTCAAATTTAGCGCCGTAGCTGACATTTGCAGCGATTGTATCGTTAAAAATATAAATGCGCTGGCTCACAAAGCCGATATTATCCCTCAGGCTTGCAATCTCAAATTCGCTAATCTCGTTGCCGTCAAAAAGTATATTTCCGCTTTTGGCGTCATAGTAGCGCATTATGAGATTTACTACCGAGCTTTTGCCACCGCCGCTATTTCCCACAAGGGCTAAAATTTGCCCCTTTTTGACGCTAAAATTTATATCTTTTAGCGCGATTTTTTCATCATAGCTAAGTGAGACATTTTCGAAAGAGAGCGTGGATATATCGCCCATTTTTAGGCTTCCGCCGATTATGGCTGGCTCTAAATCAATTAACTCGAAAGTCCGCTCAGTAGCAGCTGTGGCGTCTTGCATTTTATTATGCAGTGATGAGACCTTTTTTATCGGCGTATAGACCATAAAAAGCGCGGTTAAAAAGCTAAAAAAGCTTCCTATGCTCATCTTGCCCTCGATGACCTCTTTGCCACCTACGATGATAACCACAGCCACGCCAAGTGCGCCAAGCATCTCCATTACGGGGCTTACGAGCGAGTTTGTAATTATTGCCTTTAAATTTAGCTTGAAAAATTTTGAGTTTTCTTCCTCGAAGTGTTTTACTTCGAAATTTTGGGCGTTGCTGGCCTTTACGATTTCGATATTTGTAAAAATTTGATTTAGAGCCGATGTGATATCAGAGGTCTTTTCTAGCGATTGGCGCGAGACCTTTTTCATGCGTTTGGCTAGGCGCGATAGTGGATAAATCGCAGCCGGAAAGACCACGAGCGCAAAAAACGAAAGCTTAGGGCTATTGTAAATCACCACGCCAAGAAGCCCAAAAATGGTGATGATTTGTGTGACGAAATCAGGTATCATGTTTGAAACCACCGTGCGGATTCGCTCGATATCGTTCATCGTCCTAGAAATCAGCTCGCCAGTGCTGTGTGTGTTGAAAAATTTCAAATCTAGCCTAATTAGCTTTGAAACGAGCAAATCGCGCAGTCTGCGCACGGTATCTTGCCCGATAAATGAAGTGTAGTATGTCTGGATAAATGTGCCGGCACTTTTCATCGCAAACACCGCTATAATCGCAAACGCAAGCGGGTAGAGATAGAGAGTGTTTTTCTCGACAAAGATATAATCAAGCACCGGTTTTACCAAATACGCGCTCGCAGATGTCGCAAGCGAGGTCATAATCATACCCAAAAATGCCAGCGCAAACTGGATTTTATAATCAATCAAAAATGGTTTAAATCTTGTTAAAATTGTCTTAAAATCGTTCAAAACTCTTCCTTAAATTTACTTATTGCGCGCTTTTTTCCCAAATCGTGCCACTTGGCGTATCCATAATCTCGATTTTCATCGCTGTAAGTTTGGCGCGAATTTCATCGGCTAGGGCGAAATTTTTCTGCTTTTTAGCTTCGCTTCTTTGCTCGATTAGACGCAAAATTTCGGCTCTTTCATCATCGCTTACGCCAAATTGAAAATAGCTAACCTCGTCCATATAAAGCACGCCAAGGGTATTTTTGACAAATTCTAAATTTGCTAAAATTTGCGCTTTAAAAGCCTTATCTTTTGGGTTTTTATCGAGTGCTTCATTTGCGCAAGACACCATTTCATCGACACAGGCAAGCGCGCCAGATGTGTTTAAATCATCGTTTAAAAACTCTAAAATTTTACCCCTAAATTTGGCTTGCTCGCAAGGCAAATTTTGCGCCATATTCACCCTTTTTTTAAGGCGGTAAATTTTATCAAGGCGTTTTTTGCAGGCGAGCAAATCATCGATTGTGTAGTTGAAATTTGCCCTATAATGCGAACTCATCAAATAAAATCTCAAAGCCTCGCCAGGCACGAGAGCTAGGGCGTCTTTGACAAAAAAGCTATTGCCTAGACTTTTGCTCATTTTTTCGTTATTTACCTGCACGAAGCCATTGTGCATCCAGTATTTAGCCAAGGCTCTATGCTCGCTACATCTGCACTGTGCGGCCTCGTTTTCGTGGTGCGGGAAGAGTAAATCAGCCCCGCCAGCGTGGATATCAATGCAAAATTTGGCGTCATGGCTATCTAAATGGGCTAAAATCATCGCCACACACTCGCTATGCCAGCCTGGTCTGCCACGCCCAAATGGCGCCTCAAACCACGCCTCGTCGAATTTCCACAGCGCGAAATCTTTTTCATTTTTTTTCTGCTCGTTTGAAACCACGCGCGCAAACTCGCTGTTTTGATCCTCTGCTTTTTTGCCGCTAAGGCTTAAATAATCGCTATCTTTGGTGGTATCAAAGTAAATCCCATCGCCTGAAATTTCATACGCATAGCCCAAATTTAGCAAATTTGAAACAAGGGCGCAAATTTCACTGATATTTTCGGTCGCTTTGGGCGAAATGTCGGCGTCACGGACATTTAGCGCGCCCATATCGTCCAAATATCGCTTGGTGTAAAATTCTGTAATCTCGCTTAGAGTTTTTCCGCTCTCGCTCATTTTCTTTAAAATTTTATCGTCGATATCGGTGAAATTTCTAGCAAATTTCACATTTTTGCCCTGCGCTTCTAATGCGCGCCTAAGCAAATCAAAGCTAATCGCACTTTTAGCATGCCCCAAATGCGCGTCATCATACACAGTCGGTCCGCAGACATAAATTTTAATCTCATCTTCGTTAAGCGGGATAAATTCGACCTTTTTTTTACTTGCAGTATCATAAATTACCATAATATAAACCTTTTAAAACATATAAAATTCCTATTTCAAGCGCGCAAAGCCCTAGAATTAGAAGGATTTTTTTAGCCTTGATTATAGCCAAAAAGTTATTAAATCCAAAAAAATAGAGATTGAAAACAAACAAAAATCCCCCTGTAATCGAGCTAGCAAGCGCCAAACCCACAGCCCCAAATGGTTTAAAGAATAGTGCGCACAAAACTACATTTATAAAGACACACCAAAGCGAAATTTTCGCACTTAGCTTTTGTTTCATGTGCGCATACAGCCAGTGCGAAAAAATGCGCGATAGCCCAAATGGCAGCAGTCCTACCATATACGCTGCCAAAACAGCCGCACACTGGGTCGTGTTAGTGGCAGTGAAATTTCCGCGCTCAAATAAAATTTTGGTAATCTCGTGCGAGAGCATGATTCCGCCGATTGTGGAGAGTGCCAAAAGCGTCAAAAGCATGTAAAATCCGCGCTCGATTAAATTTAGCGCCTCTTTTTGGTTGTTTGTTTTGATTTGTTTGGTTAGTCGCGGGAAAATCGCCGTGCTAAGCGCGATCGCAAAAAGTGCGAGCGGAAGCTGAAAAATGCGGTTTGCGTAGTATAGATAGCTGATACTTCCGCTGGCTAAAAAGCTAGCAAAAAATGTATCTATAAATGAGCTAAGTTGCAAAGCGCTAGCCCCTACAACTCCGGCAAAAAAGTTGTTATAAAAGCCCTTAGTTTGCGCTTTTGCGCCGTTTTTTAGCCTAGCAAATCCGCCCAATAGCACTCTTAGCATACCGGTAAATTTCAGCGCATACACATGCACCAAAAACTGCAAAAACCCGCCCGCTACGACGCCACAAGATAGATATAAAACGATACTTCGCTCATCTTTACCACGAGCCAAAAGCAAAGCGGCAATCATAGCTAAATTTAATAAAGCGGTAGAAAACGCCGTAGTGGCGAAATGATCGCGGTATTGAAGCATAGAGGCAAAAAGTGTAACGATAAAAATAAAAGCTAGATATATGAAATTTATGCGCACAAATGGCGTTGCTAGCGTGATTTGCTCGTCTGAAAAACCATAAGCTAAAATTTTAGTAAAAAACGGCGCGAACACCCACACAACCGCGGTTAAAAACAAAATAAAAAGAAAAAATCTAATCAGCACGGAAGCTGCGAAAATCCCCTTTTTTTTCGAAGCGGTAAAATTTGGCAAAAACGCCTGCGTAAAGGCACCCTCGCCAAAAAGTCGTCTAAATAAATTTGGCAGTTTAAACGCCACAAAAAATATATCGCTATATACACCAGCGCCCAAAATAGAAGCCGTCAGCAAATCGCGCACAAAGCCCAAAATGCGAGAAGCTAGCGTTCCGACGCTGTTTGTAAAAAACCCTCTAAACATAATTCCTCGTTAAATTTTATAAAATAAAAAGATAGATTATAATATAATTTCGCCTATTTTTTGATTTTGAAAGAGGATATTTTGCAAAATTTGCCATTTTCGCTCGATACGCAAAACTTCATCAAAACCCTAAAATTTGAGGGTAGCTGGACATATCGAAGCGGAAAAAAACAGCTTGATTTACTTAAAAAAACACTATCAAATTTAGACAATTTCGTAGCAGATTTTTCAAATGTCGAAAAGCTGGATTATTTCATGGCTTATAGCATTAAAAATTTAATGCGTGGCAAAAGCGTGGAATTTAGGAGCCAAAATCCAAAAATAGAGAAAATTTTCGAATTTATTAGCGATGAGAGCATAGACCATAATTTTATGCCAAAAGTGCATAGCATGGGGATTTTGGCTCAAATCGGGCTGTATTTTTGCGCAGGCTGGGCTGGGATTGTAAATCTAGCCACATTTTTGGGCGAGTTTTTTTGCAAGGTATTTTCGCTATTTTTGCACCCGCGCAAATTTCGCCTCAAAGAGACCGTAAATTTCATCAAAGACAACGGCATTGATTCGCTTTTTATCGTGGCTTTGACCGCGTTTTTAATCGGCGTGGTGCTAGCTTACATTGGCGCAGATATGCTATCGCAGTTTGGGGCTAGTATTTATATCATAGATATTATGGGCGCTCTAACCATGCGCGAGATTGCCCCGCTAATCGCAGCGATTGTCATTGCTGGGCGCTCTGCGTCGAGCTTTACGGCGCAAATTGGCGTTATGAAAATCACAGAAGAGATCGACGCGATGAAAACAATGGGCTTTGATCCGTTTTATTTCCTCTCAATGCCACGAATTTTGGCTATGGTGATTTGTATGCCATTTATCATTTTTATCGCAAATTCAATATGTATTTTCGCTCAAATGATAGTTTGCGAGGCGTATTTGGAGATAGGATTTTTGGATTATTTGGATAGATTTAAATCAAATGTCGAAATTCGCCACTTTTTCGCCGGTATGATAAAGGCTCCGTTTTTTGGCGCATTTATCGCAATAATTGGCTGTATGAGAGGATTTGAGGTCAAGGGAAATACCCAAAGTATCGGCGAATACACCACAATCAGCGTGGTAAATGCGATATTTTGGGTCATCGCCATAGACGCGATTTTTGCGATACTCTTCTCGGAGATTGGGCTGTGAGCGAGATAATAAGCGCAAAAAATGTAACCACAGCGTATGGTGCGCGCATAATGCACGATAATGTGAGTTTTAGCGTGAAAAAGGCTGAAATTTACGGCTTTTTGGGCGGAAGTGGAAGCGGAAAAACCACTCTAATGAAAACGCTGATTTATCTAAACCAGCCAAAAAGCGGCGAGATTAAAATTTTTGGCGAGGATATTTGGAGCGTGGGTGAGGATAGACGCAATGAAATTCGCCTAAAATGCGGTGTGATGTTTCAATTCGGCGCGCTGTATAGCTCGATGAATGTGCTAGAAAATGTAGGCGTGCTACTGCGCGAATACTCAAATTTTAGCGACAAAGAGATTAACGAGCTTGCTATGTTTTGGATACAAAAGGTAGGCCTTAAAAAAGAGAGCGCAATGCTAAATCCAAACGAGCTAAGTGGCGGTATGAAAAAGCGTGTTGCGCTCGCTAGGGCATTGGCATTAAGCCCTGAGATTTTATTTTTAGACGAGCCAAACTCAGGGCTAGATCCGCTTAGCTCGCGCGCCCTTGATAGGCTAGTGTGCGAGCTAAGAGATAATCTTGGCGTAACCGTAGTAATGGTAACGCACGATGTGGATAGTATTTTTGATATACTTGATAGATTTTTGATAGTCGATAATAAAAAAATCATCTTTGAAGGGGCTTTGAGCGAAATCGAAAAGCTAGAAAATAACCCGCTTGAAGAGCTATTTAAAATGAGAGCGAAATAGGAGCAAAATTTGGAAAATAGAACCTCATATACAATCGTGGGCGCATTTGTTATGGCGTGTGTGTTTGCGCTTACAGCTTTCGTGTGGTGGATGCTAACTCGCACCGATACTAGGGAGACTTACAGATCGTATTATATCCATACTAAGGAGCTTCCAACTGGAATTCGCGAGAATTCAGATGTCAAATTTATCGGCGTAAATGCTGGAATTATCAAAAAAATAGATTTTGTCGATATCGAAAATGCAATAATCGAAATCGAAGTATCGCTTAAAAGCAAACTCCCTATCTCGCGAGATAGTATCGCCAAGGTCGAAACGCAGGGGATTAGTGGAATTTCGTTTTTAAATATCACAAAGGGAAGTGGCGAGCTATTTAGCGAAAATGAAGAAAAGCCAATCATCGAGCTAGATAAAACCCTGCTCGATAAAATCGGCTCCAAAGCAGAAGTTATCACAGATAGTGTAGGGCAGATGATATTTAAAATCAACTCGCTTTTATCGCAAGATAATATGAAAAAAGTCGATGAAATTTTAACTTCGCTTAACAAATTTAGCGCCGAACTTAGCGATGAGAAGAAATTCAACGAACTAAATGCATTAATGGCGAATTTTAATACCCTAATGACGAATTTAAACGAAAGAGAGCACGAATTAGACGAAATTTTGGATAAATTTAATGCTTTTGCCAGCAGTGCGACGCGCCTTTCAAATTCGCTCGAAAAAACAAGCCAGATTATGTCAAAGCGCGTAGAGCGGGGCGAATACAATCTCAAAGCCATACTAGATCCTACCCTAAACGAGGCCAAAACCACGCTAACCGAGTTTAACAAGGCTTTGCGAGAATTTCAAGGCGCGATGTTTAGGCTAGAAGAAAATCCGTATGAATTCTTTTTTAGAGATACCAAAAAGGACTGAAAATGAGAAAAATTTTATGCGCATTTAGCGTAGTTTTGGCGGGAGCTTTACTGGGAGGCTGTTTGGCAAAGAGTGCCAAGCCATATACTTATTACGAGCTTAAATACGACCAAAAACACTGCGCCGCGAAGTCAAATTCACGCAAAAATATCTATATCGAGAGTGTAACTGCGACAAATTTAGTCGATAGACGCGATATTTTAATCGTGGATTGGAAATCTCGCACGAGATACGCAAGCGACGCTAAATACATAACAATGCCAAGCGAAATGCTTTACAAAGCCCTAATCGACGCGGCGTTTTCGACATGCGCGCTAAATCCGATTTTTGTGCCACAAGAAAGAGATTTGCGCCTAAAAACCACGCTTATCACGCTTCAAGTCGATGGCGATCACGCTAAAATCACGATTGGATACGAGTTTTTAAATGCTGTGCAAAGCATAAAATCTGGCGTGATTACAAAGCGAGTTTTCGTGCCAGATCCAAGCTCACAAAGCATTTATAACGCGACAAATTCAGCGTTAAATTTGGCAATTGATGAAATTTTAAAGGCAATTCAATGATAGTAGGATTAGAAGGAATCATCACGCACAAAGAGCCCACCAAATGCGTGATAAAGTGCGCTAGTGGCGTAAGCTATGCTGTGGCGATTTCGCTAGGGTGCGGTGCTAGGGTAGAGCGGGGCGAGAAGGTGGAGTTTTTGATAACTCAGATTATCAGAGAGGACGCAAATTTGCTCTATGGATTTTTGGAGCCAAAAGAGAAAAATATGTTTGAAATGCTAATCAAACTAAGCGGAATAGGGGCTAGCACGGCAATGGCTGTGTGCTCATCACTTAGTGCGGAGAGTTTTTCTCGCGCGATTATCACGGGCGATAGCGCGCTACTAACGAGCGTGCCAGGGATCGGCCCAAAGACAGCTAGACGCATAATCGCCGAGCTAGGGGACGCGAAACTAATGGAGTTTGGCGAGAGCGAAGTGTATAAATCAGAGGCGATGAGCGCGTTAGAGAGTCTAGGCTTCAAACGCGATAGAATCAGTAAAATTTTGCTTGATTGTATCAGCACAAATACGGCTGATTTGATCAAAGAAGCATTGAAAAAACTAGCATAAATTTAAAATTTACAAGGAGAAATAATGAAATACGGTATAGTTTTTGGTGGTCAAAGTTATGAACACGAGATTAGTATAATCTCTGCAATCGCGGTCAAAGACGCGTTAAAGGGCGAGAGTTTGGCGTTTGTTTTTTGCGATAAAGATAGGAGATTTTTCTTAATCGAAGAGAAAAATATGCGCGCAGTGTATTTCAAAAACGGCGAATACACAAAATCAAAAGAGCTAAATATCTCAAACGGCGGATTTTATATGAGTGGGGGTATGTTTGGCAAAAAAAGCATGCTTGAAGTGAGCGTTTATGTGAATTTGATCCATGGTTGCGACGGCGAGGACGGAAAATTCGCAAGCCTTTTTGAGTTTTTCTCAATCCCTTATATCGGCCCTAGAATCGAGGCTAGCGTGCTAAGCTACAACAAAATTTTAACCAAATACCTAGCGCAAATCGCAGGTGTAAAAACCGTGCCATTTGAAATCGTCAATCGCAACAGCTTGCCGAATTTCAACTTCCCAGTCATCATCAAACCCGCTCATTTGGGTTCTAGTATCGGTATCGGCATAGCAAAATCAGAAAAAGAGTTCGACTACTGCATGGATAAGGTCTATGAGCTAGATGATAGCGCAATCGTCGAGCCATATATGGAAAATATCAAAGAATACAACCTAGCAGGGGCTAAAATCGACGGCAAAATCGAGTATTCCTTCATCGAAGAGCCGAAAAAAGAGGGATATTTGGATTTTGGTAGAAAATACCTTGACTTTTCGCGCACTGGCGTGGTCGAAGAGGCGCAAATCGGTATGTCGATCGAGGATAAGATGAAAGATGCGTTTGCCAAGCTTTATAATGTCGGTGGATTTGAGGGGGCGCTGATTAGGTGCGACTTTTTCGTGCAAAATAACGAAATCTATCTAAACGAGATAAATCCAAATCCAGGAAGTATGGCAAACTACCTATTTAGCGACTTTGCAGAGGTTTTGGGCAAGCTAGCTACTTCGCTTCCAGCCTCTAAGGAAATTCCGATTTCGTATGATTTGATAACAAAAATTTCAGCGAATAAATAAGCTAAATTTAAAAATTTTACGCTAAATTTTGCGTAAAATTTTACATAAGGATTGTTTATGTTAAATAAAGACGAAATTTACACAGCGACGGAAATGGCGAGAAATTTTAGCTCAATTTTAAAAAAACTAAATAGCCAAGAGATTAAAAAGGCTATGATTGTCAAAAATAATAAATTTGAGGCCGTAATGCTTAGCATGAGCGAATACGAGCGCCTAGAAAAGGCAGTCGAGCTACTAAAAGCGATTTATGGTAAAAAGGGTCAAGATGGCCAGTAAAACCATAAAATTCGGTGGCAACGAATACAAAATCAGCTACGAAATCGAAAATTTCAGCGTCGAGCCGTATATTTTGGTTTTGCACGGCTGGGGCGCGAAAAAAGAGCTTATGCAGAGGGTTTTCGAGGCGAAATTTTTCCCAAATTATAGGCTAGTTTTCGTGGATTTGCCCGGATTTGGCGCTAGCTCACAGCCAAAATTCGCGCTTACAAGCGAGGATTATGCCGGGATAATAAGAGAGTTTATCGCTGCGCTTGGAGGCGCACCAGAGGCCATTATGGGGCATAGTTTCGGTGGCAAGGTCGCCACACTGCTTGCGCCAAAAAGGCTGATTTTGCTAAGCTCGGCTGGGATAATCGAGCCAAAGCCTTTGAAGGTGAGGGCGAAAATCGCGGTGTTTAAATGCCTAAAATATGTCGGGTTGGCGAAATTTTGGCGATTTTTTGCTAGCAAAGACGCTTCTGGTATGAGCGAAGAGATGTTTGGGACGCTAAAAAATGTGATTCGCGAGGATTTCGAGCCGATTTTTGCCGAGATTAAACCCGAAAAAACGCTGATTTTTTGGGGTATTAGCGATACAGCCACTGCGCTTGGTAGCGGAGAGAAAATCCACTCGCTCATCAAAAATAGCAAATTTTACCCGCTTGATGGGGATCACTTTTTTTTCATAAAACACGCGAAATTCATCGCAGATACAATCACGGCTGAATTTAAATAATCCAAAATTAGTTATTTCTCATTGTTTGTCATTGCGAGCGAGCACTGCTCGCATGGCAAAGTGGATTTAAATTTGAAATTTTACGCTTTCCATTGTCATTGCGAGCGAACGACAGCGGAAAATTTCCCCTGATTTGTCATTGCGAGCGAGTGTAACGAGCGTGGCAATCTACGAGTTAAAATAACCAAACGCCATAATCCGTGTCATTGCGAGGAGCAAGGCGACGAAGCAATCCAGTAAAATTTAGAGAGAATTTGAATTAATCAAAATTTATCTGAATTTCCCTGGATTGCTTCGCTACGCTCGCAATGACAGCAAAAACACACGCTTTAAATTTTTAAATTCGTAGATTGCTTCGCTTTCTACGAAAGCTCGCAATGACAATAGCGGGC
>NZ_JAOVTT010000015.1:0-1084 GCF_027737405.1 Campylobacter sp. VBCF_04 NA7 | reverse complement strand
TGATTTTCATTTTTTATCCTTTATAATCGATTTTTTGTTTTTCTCGCAAAAGCGCAGGTATCGCGCCGTCTCGCCCTATGCCTAAAATTCTGCTTCTTAGCAAATTTATCTCACGCAGGCTCGCCTTTTTTTTATGCACGCTTGGATTTCGCACACTTTGTAGGGCAGTTATCTCGCCAAGCAAGGTATAAAACAGGAAATTTTCTAAATTTCTATCATTTAGCCTCTGAATTGCTTTTTTAATCCTAATTTGATTAAATAAAAATTTGTAAGTGCCTAAATTTGGGCGAATTTCAAACATATCTCGCACAGTGTAGTCCTTGCCCTGCACCGAGTAAGGCACGGCTAAAATCTCTTTGTCAAAAATGCAAAGCCTTTTAAATAAAATTTTGACAAATTCGTAAATTTCAAGCTCCATGACCTTAGAATATCTCATAGAAATAGCACTAAAATCGTAAATTTTATCATCTTTGTTGGCTAGGTATTCGATCTCGGCTGAGACTAAATTTTCCACGCTGTCGATATGTAAGATATGAAAAATCTCGCCGAAACAATACCTTGCTAAATTTTCTTTTACGCCCAAAAATTCGGCACTTTTATAGACATTTTTGTAAAAACACTCGCCACTAGAAAAATAATCAAGCGAATTTTTTTGTTCTACCACAAGCGGATAAACATAGTCGTTGCCGTAAATGCGGTAAGTCCTACCCCGCACCAAAAATCCGCTTAAAAAATCATCTCTGACGCGTTCGAAATCGTTTCGCACAAGCTCACGCAAATCACCTAAAATAAACCATTTCTCCACTTCTAAGCTTTCGTAGTAGCTTGGAGAGATTTCACCTTCTAGGCTGTCTTTTACAGCGATGACTTTGGCGACATAAAGGCTAGAAAAATCGCTTAAAAATAGCTGAAAATAGCCGTCTGCGTTCGCACCGGCATAAATTTCATTTAGGGCATTTTCGTCAGAATTTATCATATCCCTATCCTTTGCCCTGACCTTGCCAAATGCGACCTTGCCTTTATCAAGCAAAATTTTTAAATGCTCTTCAATGACATTTGCCTTGAAATACGGGTTATAAAGGAT
>NZ_JAOVTT010000014.1:0-1712 GCF_027737405.1 Campylobacter sp. VBCF_04 NA7 | reverse complement strand
GACAATTTATTTAAATTGTCAAATTTAAAAGTTACAAACAATTAAGTTTTTAGATTAAAAACTTCATAAATTGAATTTAAAAGATAAAAAGTTTCTTTTTATCTTTGATACATTTTTTATGGAGAGTTTGATCCTGGCTCAGAGTGAACGCTGGCGGCGTGCCTAATACATGCAAGTCGAACGGACAAGTAAGAGCTTGCTCTTATGAGTTAGTGGCGCACGGGTGAGTAATGTATAGTTAATCTGCCCTACACTGGAGGACAACAGTTAGAAATGACTGCTAATACTCCATACTCCTTCTTAACACAAGTTAAGTCGGGAAAGTTTTTCGGTGTAGGATGAGACTATATTGTATCAGCTAGTTGGTAAGGTAATGGCTTACCAAGGCTATGACGCATAACTGGTCTGAGAGGATGATCAGTCACACTGGAACTGAGACACGGTCCAGACTCCTACGGGAGGCAGCAGTAGGGAATATTGCTCAATGGGGGAAACCCTGAAGCAGCAACGCCGCGTGGAGGATGACACTTTTCGGAGCGTAAACTCCTTTTGTTAGGGAAGAACACTGACGGTACCTAACGAATAAGCACCGGCTAACTCCGTGCCAGCAGCCGCGGTAATACGGAGGGTGCAAGCGTTACTCGGAATCACTGGGCGTAAAGGACGCGTAGGCGGATTATCAAGTCTCTTGTGAAATCTAACGGCTTAACCGTTAAACTGCTTGGGAAACTGGTAATCTAGAGTAAGGGAGAGGTAGATGGAATTCTTGGTGTAGGGGTAAAATCCGTAGAGATCAAGAAGAATACCCATTGCGAAGGCGATCTACTGGAACTTAACTGACGCTAATGCGTGAAAGCGTGGGGAGCAAACAGGATTAGATACCCTGGTAGTCCACGCCCTAAACGATGTATACTGGTTGTTGCTATGCTAGTCATGGCAGTAATCCACCTAACGGATTAAGTATACCGCCTGGGGAGTACGGTCGCAAGATTAAAACTCAAAGGAATAGACGGGGACCCGCACAAGCGGTGGAGCATGTGGTTTAATTCGAAGATACGCGAAGAACCTTACCTAGGCTTGATATCCAACAAATCTCTTAGAGATAAGAGAGTGCTAGCTTGCTAGAATGTTGAGACAGGTGCTGCACGGCTGTCGTCAGCTCGTGTCGTGAGATGTTGGGTTAAGTCCCGCAACGAGCGCAACCCACGTATTTAGTTGCTAACGGTTCGGCCGAGCACTCTAAATAGACTGCCTTCGTAAGGAGGAGGAAGGTGTGGACGACGTCAAGTCATCATGGCCCTTATGCCTAGGGCGACACACGTGCTACAATGGCATATACAATGAGACGCAATATCGCGAGATGGAGCAAATCTATAAAATATGTCCCAGTTCGGATTGTTCTCTGCAACTCGAGAGCATGAAGCCGGAATCGCTAGTAATCGTAGATCAGCCATGCTACGGTGAATACGTTCCCGGGTCTTGTACTCACCGCCCGTCACACCATGGGAGTTGATTTCACTCGAAGCCGGAATGCTAAACTAGCTACCGTCCACAGTGGAATCAGCGACTGGGGTGAAGTCGTAACAAGGTAACCGTAGGAGAACCTGCGGTTGGATCACCTCCTTTCTAGAGTACAAATGAATATTCTCTCACAAGATATTCATCATAAACTCAATCGTCCTTGTTTAGGTTTGAGGGATTGATTTAGAAGT
>NZ_JAOVTT010000013.1:0-3342 GCF_027737405.1 Campylobacter sp. VBCF_04 NA7 | reverse complement strand
ATGTTCTTTAATTTACCATTGTTAAAAGTCACAATCAAGTTTTAATAAAAACGATTTTACAGGATCTTGTTAAAGCTTTAAATTTAGACACTAATGCAAATTTAGTAAATTTGTTATCCCAAATTTAAATGATTGAGATTTAAATTTTCAAATTTAAATCATAAAGTTTAAGTTTTACATTTACTAAATCAAGTTTAACGGCACAAACAATTAGAGTTAAAACTTATCTAGTTGTTGTTAATGCTTTCCGTCTTGGGTGTTTTAAATTTAAATATTGTAAAAGCAATTTATCAAATTTAAAATTTATAAATTAAATCTTTTATCTTTAACAAGGAAGTAATGCAAATTAGAATATTAACATAGTCTAATACTTCATTTTATTATGAAGTAAAATAAAAGGTAAGCTACTAAGAGCAAACGGTGGATGCCTTGGCTAGTAGAGGCGATGAAGGACGTGCCAGGCTGCGATAAGTCTCGGGGAGCCGTCAAGGGGCTTTGATCCGGGAATTTCCGAATGGGGCAACCCAGTTAATAGTAATATTAACTACCTACGGGGGCGAACGAAGGGAACTGAAACATCTAAGTACCTTCAGGAAAAGAAATCAAAAGAGATTACGCTAGTAGCGGCGAGCGAACGCGTAAGAGGGCAAACCACTAGCTTGCTAGTGGGGTTGTAGGACTGCAATAAAGACTAAAAGCAGATAGCAGAATAAACTGGAAAGTTTAATCATAGAGGGTGATAATCCCGTATGCGAAATCTCCTTTTTACTTAGCAGTATCCTGAGTAGGGCGGGACACGTGAAATCCTGTCTGAAGCTGGGTAGACCACTATCCAACCCTAAATACTACTACTAGACCGATAGTGCACAAGTACCGTGAGGGAAAGGTGAAAAGAACTGAGGTGATCAGAGTGAAATAGAACCTGAAACCGTTTGCTTACAATCATTCAGAGCCCTATGATTTATCAGGGTGATGGACTGCCTTTTGCATAATGAGCCTGCGAGTTGTGGTATCTGGCGAGGTTAAGGAAACCCGGAGCCGTAGCGAAAGCGAGTCTTAATAGGGCGATTAGTCAGATGCTGCAGACCCGAAACGATGTGATCTATCCATGGGCAGGTTGAAGCCGGTGTAAGAACCGGTGGAGGACCCAACCGACGGCTGTTGAAAAAGCTCCGGATGACCTGTGGATAGGGGTGAAAGGCCAATCAAACATCGTGATAGCTGGTTCTCTCCGAAATATATTGAGGTATAGCGTTGTGTCGTAATTATAAGGGGTAGAGCACTGAATGGGCTAGGGCATACACCAATGTACCAAACCCTATCAAACTCCGAATACTTATAATGTAATCACAGCAGTCAGGCGGCGAGTGATAAAATCCGTCGTCGAGAGGGGAACAACCCAGACTACCGACTAAGGTCCCTAAATCTTATTTAAGTGGAAAACGATGTGGAGTTACTGAAACAACCAGGAGGTTGGCTTAGAAGCAGCCATCCTTTAAAGATAGCGTAATAGCTCACTGGTCTAGTGATTCTGCGCGGAAAATATAACGGGGCTAAAATAAGTACCGAAGTCGTAGATTTGCACCTAGTGCAAGTGGTAGGAGAGCGTTCTATTCAGCGTCGAAGCCATACCGGCAAGGAGTGGTGGAGCGGATAGAAGTGAGCATGCAGGCATGAGTAGCGATAAAATATGTGAGAATCATATTCGCCGTAAACCCAAGGTTTCCTACGCGATGCTCGTCATCGTAGGGTTAGTCGGGTCCTAAGCAAAGTCCGAAAGGGGTATGCGATGGAAAATCGGTTAATATTCCGATACCAATATTAGTGTGCGATGGAAGGACGCTTAAAGTTAGGGGAGCCAGCTGATGGAAGTGCTGGTCTAAGTGTGTAGGTTGAGTTATAGGCAAATCCGTAACTCTTTATCCGAGACATTAAAGGCTCTTGACGCTCTTCGGAGTAGATTGAGAATCCTTGATACTATCGAGCCAAGAAAAGTTTCTAAGTTTAGCTAATATTGCCCGTACCGTAAACCGACACAGGTGGGTGGGATGAGTATTCTAAGGCGCGTGGAAGAACTCTCTTTAAGGAACTCTGCAAAATAGCACCGTATCTTCGGTATAAGGTGTGCCTAACTTTGTTAAGGATTTACTCTGTAAGCAAAGAAGGTTACAACAAAGAGTCCCTCCCGACTGTTTACCATAAACACAGCACTCTGCTAACTCGTAAGAGGATGTATAGGGTGTGACGCCTGCCCGGTGCTCGAAGGTTAATTGATGATGTCAGCTTTTGCGAAGCATCTGATCGAAGCCCGAGTAAACGGCGGCCGTAACTATAACGGTCCTAAGGTAGCGAAATTCCTTGTCGGTTAAATACCGACCTGCATGAATGGCGTAACGAGATGGGAGCTGTCTCAAAGAGGGATCCAGTGAAATTGTAGTGGAGGTGAAAATTCCTCCTACCCGCGGCAAGACGGAAAGACCCCGTGGACCTTTACTATAGCTTGACACTGCTGCTTGGATAAAGATGCGCAGGATAGGTGGGAGGCTTTGATCCATATACTCCGGTGTATGGTGAGCCATTGTTGAGATACCACTCTTCTTTATTTGGGTAGCTAACTAGCCTAAGTTATCCTTAGGTAGGACAATGTCTGGTGGGTAGTTTGACTGGGGCGGTCGCCTCCCAAAATGTAACGGAGGCTTACAAAGGTTGGCTCAAAGCGGTTGGAAATCGCTTGTAGAGTATAAAGGCATAAGCCAGCTTAACTGCGAGACACACAAGTCAAGCAGAGACGAAAGTCGGTCTTAGTGATCCGGTGGTTCTGTGTGGAAGGGCCATCGCTCAAAGGATAAAAGGTACCCCGGGGATAACAGGCTGATCTCCCCCAAGAGCTCACATCGACGGGGAGGTTTGGCACCTCGATGTCGGCTCATCGCATCCTGGGGCTGGAGCAGGTCCCAAGGGTATGGCTGTTCGCCATTTAAAGCGGTACGCGAGCTGGGTTCAGAACGTCGTGAGACAGTTCGGTCCCTATCTGCCGTGGGCGTAAGAAGATTGAGGAGAGTTGACTCTAGTACGAGAGGACCGAGTCGAACTGGCCACTGGTGTATGGGTTGTTCTGCCAAGAGCATCGCCCAGTAGCTAAGCCGGGATGTGATAAGAGCTGAAAGCATCTAAGCTCGAAGCCAACTCCAAGATGAATCTTCTTTTAAGAGCTCAGAAAGACTATCTGTTTGATAGGCCGGATGTGTAAGTGATGAAAGTCATTTAGCTGACCGGTACTAATAGCTCGTTTGCTTATCTTTTTAAGCATTACTTCCTTGTTAAAGGTATTAGAAATCCTTT
>NZ_JAOVTT010000012.1:0-15558 GCF_027737405.1 Campylobacter sp. VBCF_04 NA7 | reverse complement strand
TTTCGTCAGAATTTATCATATCCCTATCCTTTGCCCTGACCTTGCCAAATGCGACCTTGCCTTTATCAAGCAAAATTTTTAAATGCTCTTCAATGACATTTGCCTTGAAATACGGGTTATAAAGGATAAGGATATTTTTCATTTTTCACCTACGCTATTATCGCTGAAATTTTTAAAATTTGCATTTTGATATGCTCTAAATCATCATTTTTAGATGATAGACTTTTAAAAAATTCGCTATAAGTATTTAAAAGCGGATTGAAAATTTCATTTGTAATCTTGTCAAATTCTTTTTTGAAATTTACTTCCAAATCATCTGCTATGTTACTAGCTGTATTATTTATACTTGCAATTCGTTCTTTTTCTTTTTTTATCATCTCTTTGTGTTCTTTATTGGCTTTATATATGTCACTGGCACTAGTTATTACTGTTATGATAATGCCAAGCCGTTTTCCAAGCGTTTGAGAAGTTTTTTCTATCCAAACTTTACCTTTTCCTTTCATTAATTTAGGCAAATATTCTTTGATATATTCCAGTGCTTTTTTTGTAGCACCAGAAACTAACTCTTTGTCATTTACTAATCGCATTGCATTATTTTTTAATTCATCAGGTATCAAAAATTCGCCCATTTCGCTATTTGATACTAAATTTGGCAAATTTATATCTACGCTTACGCCACCTAGTTTGCTAAAATTTCCTTGAAATTCATCTACTTTGCGTGAAATTTCACTGCTTATATCATTTACTCCTTGTGAAAATTCATCGCATATCAAATTTGTTTTTGCGTCTATTAGCTCGTATAGTTTTGCTTCGCTAGGATTTTCACTAGATAAAACCGCAACAAGATTATCTTTTAAATTTAAAATATGTCTTCTTAATCCGTTATTTTGCTTGATTTTAAAATTATCTTTTTGTTTTTCAAGGTAGGCTATGAGTTCTGAAATGCTTTTTTGTTTTTCGCTTTCAAAATTTAAATCACAAATTTGAGATATTTTTTCTAATTTCTCTTTTAAAAATTTATTGATAGTATTCTCGACATCGTTTGTGCTAGAATTTTGCATTAAATTTTTTATTGCAAGTTCGATTTGTAGGTAGCCGCTTTTTTCAAGCAAAAGATTTTTATTTTCCATTTTCGCTTTTAACGCAGATAAAGCATTTACAACCTTGATTTGGATATTTTCAGCTTCCGCTCCATACTCAGATGAAATTCTTTGTAAATTTTGGGCTACCTTATCTGTGATTTTTACACTCTCTTCACTATCAAACCCATGACACTCTTTATCATTTACAACGACCAAAAGCTTTTTATTGTTTTTTAAAATTTCAGCCATTGCAGTGTAGATATATCTTGCTTCGACAGAGCCACCATTTTGCATTACAAATATCACGGCATCGCTTTTTTGCAAATGTTCCTGCGAGATTATATCATCTTCATTATTTGCATTAAGTCCTGGAGTATCATAGATAGTAAAGCCGTTAAATTTATGCTCGTGTATCTCTTTGGTAGTCGGTACATCGCCCATAGGTGCTACTTCTTTGCCAAAAAGAGCATTTAGCAGGGTTGATTTACCGCTATTGTATGTGCCGTAAATCATAAATGTTGGATTAAAATTTGCTAGTTTTTCATCTAGCGTTTGATTTATACTATCTAAAATTTCTTTGAAATTTTCGTTATCTTTTAACAAAGAATTTAACTCATTTTGGATACTTTTGTAGTTTTTGATTAACATTGTAGCTCCTTTTTAAAAGTTTGTATTTCATTTTCAAATTTATTTAAAATTTCGGCGATTTTAGTAGATTTTTCTTCAAGCGGTTTAAAAATTTTCTCCTGCAAGGCTTCATAAGCTTGTTTTGCTATTTCGGCAAAATGTTCGGTTCTAACTTCTTTAAAATTTAAAATCACTTCTTCGCTATTATCGCCGATTGATACCCACTCGTATTTATCTTCGCCTGTGGCTTCGCCGATTTTACCACCGACATAACCACCGACAGTAGTAGCACCAGCATAAATAGCAGCACCAGTCCAAGTTAATACATTTATACCTGGCACAAGCGAAAGAGCACCCACCACTGCTGCACCTAGTAGAGCACGACCGACAGCCTTATTTCTAGTCTTTGTAGAATATTTTATTTTTTCTCGTTTCTCTTTTATCTCATAATCATAATTTAGTTCGCTTTCAAATTCATCGACAACCTTTTCATAACTTTCAACAACATTTTTAATTTTATCTTCCAAATCTTTTTCAAATTTAACTCTTATCTCTTTATCTATCTTTTTTAGCGTTTTCTTTAAATCGCTATTTGAAAGATTTGTCGCATATTTGCTAACTACTTCATCTACTATCAAGCCAACTTCGCTCATAGAATTTAACTTCAAAGTATCAAATTTTTCATTTGTTTGTCTTGTTTCATCATCAAATTTATCTATGCTTTCTTTAATTTGAGCTATCGAATTTTCTCTATCTTCCAAAATTTCATCTATGAGTGAATTTAGCGTTAAATACGGACTTTGCTCTTTTAATTTTGTAGCTTTATTTTTCACAATATCAGTTAAATTTTCATACAACTTTGAAATATTGCTATTTTCAAATTTTTCCTTATCATCGTTTTCTAGCCCAATCTTTGCCATTTTTGTCGAAATAGAAAAAATATCTCCCACTTCTTTGCCAATCTGCTCTTTTATGCGTTTTTTGCAATCTTCTTCTTGACCTTTTCTGATTTCTGGCGATTTATTATTTGAAATAAGCACTATTTCTCCATTTATTTCATCTTCGCCGCTTATATCTGATTTAGTGATAATTGTAGTAACTTCTTTATTTGCTCTGAAAATTTCATCAAGTTCTCTATTTTCATCCATTTGAAAAGGGTCAAGCGAGTGAGACGGATAAATAACATAATCAGCACTGCTTAGATATTTTTTAGCAAGTTCGCCATTTTTATCAGTCATCGAGCCAAGACCAGGCGAATCTATCCAAGCTAAACCGCTTAGCTTAAATCCTTGAATAGAGCTTGTGCATTCTAAAAAATCTGTCTTAAACTCTTTTTCATCTATCTCTGTTAGCTCTTTGATTTCATCTTTTTTACCTGCTTGGTCATACTCAAAAAACGAAACTGTTTGATTTTCAAGCCTATTTTTGGCTATAAAATTTCCTAGATAACTCTTTCCTGCTTTTACTTTTCCAAAAATCATAACTATAAAATAGTTTTCAAGCTCACTTCTAAATTTTTCATTTTCTAAATTTCTCTCAAATTCGGCGTTCCAGTTTTCTATGCTAGATTGTGCCGTGTTTTTGATACTCTCAAATGTCTTAGCTAATGCTTCATTTGCTTTACGCAAATTCTCATCCAAGCTGACATTGCCTAAATCGTCTCTTAAATCATTTACTAAATTTTGAAGCTTTTGTCTTTTTTCATCTATTTTAGAATTTCTGACGCTTATCTCATCAAGAGATTTATAAAATTCAACCATTTTTGATTTCATCTAAAAACTCCTTTAATTCATTGATTTCATTTTGTAAATTTTCATTTTCTTTCTCTATATGGCTAGTGTCAATGCCGTGAAAAACTATTTCATCGTTGTCATTGGAAACCATAGCACAAAGAGCTGATTTATCAGAAACTTGCTCGGAAACTACCTTAGCAATTTTGTGGTATATCGAAGATTTTTCTTGGGTATTTAATTTATCAGAAACTTGCTCGGAAACTACCTTAGCAATTCCAATCCCAGCAGCAACAACACCTGCGACGCCACCAAAGGGAGCCGTCATAGCCGCCGTAGCCATGCCCAGCGGATTAAGTTTATGCTGCACTTTAACCCCAAAATCTCTTTCTATGGAATCAAACACACCTTTTTTATGCTTTTTAATCTGAGCATAAATTTTCTCATTATGAGATAACTCTTTTCTCTTTTTTTCTTCTTCTAACTCATTGCGATTGCTTGTAGTCGTTGTCGATGGTTTATCATCATCACTAAAAGCTTTTACTACTGCACCTACTACAACGGCACCAACGGCGGCGGCTGCCCAGCCTATCAACGGAATTGGCATTATCTTAACCTCGCTTTCATATTTTTTATAGTTTTGTTTGCTTCTGCTACTCTTTCTTTAATTTGCTCTTCTTTTTCTTTTATATTTTGCACGGCTTTATTGTTTTCTTCGATTTTTTCTTGCAGTGATAAAATCAGCATTTTTACGGCTTTTTCTAATCTTGCATTTCGATTTTTATAAATTTTATCCGGTCTGCACATTTTATTTATCTGCTCTTTTAGTTCGTTTATACCACTGTTTTGAACTAGCAAATTTTTATTTTCATTTTTGCCTTTGATATAACTTGGCGTTTTTATGCTCAAAACTTTCACACTAGCACTAAATTCATTTTGAATTTGCTCTTTTATCTTTTCCATACCCCTTTTTATATCTTCATCGCTTTTATCTTCTATATGATTTATCACAAAGATTGTCTTATCAAAAAACGATTTTGCATTATTTAGCTCGTTTATCAAGCTATGCAAATAACCTATCTCGTCTTTTTTCAGCTCACCACCCGATAAAGAGTGCAAAAATATATTCACATCAGACATAAACTCACCGCCAAGAGCCTTTTCATCGTCATCAGGCGTAGCATTTAGTCCAGGTGTGTCGATGTAAATAATACCCCCATACTCCACACTTTTAATTTCTGGCGTTTCTCGCTTGTCAGCCACTTCAAAAGTTTCGTTTTCAAAATCATCTATCAAAGCGTTTAAAAGCGAACTTTTTCCACTATTATAAATCCCTATACACAAAACATTCGGTTTTATGTTTTGAGAAAACTTTAAAGCTTCAACTAATTCTCGTATTTCATCGATACTCATAAGAACTCCTTTGTTTTAAATTTTGAGTTTATAAATCCCCGCTCTAACGCAGATTTATAAACTCAATTTTAAAATTTGCCGTAGAATTCATAGAATTCCACGGCAACTAGGTAAATTCGTAAATTTTAGCGATTTGCGAATTTATTCGGTTTCTGCTTCGATAGTAATTTCGCTACCTTGTGCAACACTTGGGGCAGGTTTTGCACTCTCGCCCCAGCCAAAGGCTTCGTCTATCTCTCCAAGCTTTTTTTCAACGCTATCATAAACTTGCGAAGCCGTCTCTTCGATAGCGTCTTTGGCTCTACCAAATCCATCGCAAACGCTCTCTATGACATCATCGACTTTTTCGGCGAATTCGTCATCTTCTTCGCACCTACTTTTGACATACGCTAACGCACCTACTCCTGCTATCGCACCTACACCTAAACCTAAGAAAAACTTCCACATTTTTCATCCTTTCGTAAAAAATTTATGGTATTTTACGAAATGGCTGCGACAGGGTTTGTCGTTTCTCATAAATTTCCGCCATTTTTTAGATAATCTTGCAAAATTTTTTCAAATTTACTTTGCAAATTCGCTGGTTCGATGATTTTGATATATGGCAGGTAGAGTTTTGCGAAATTTAAAATTTCATCTTCAAACGCCGCAGTTACGGCAAGTGTGGCGAATTTGTCGTTTTTATCAATAAAATTTTGTGTGATGAAAAATTTTTTGCGCCCAAGGTATGCAAGCGCAGTATTATCCACACGCAATCTCGCATTTATGGGACTAGATGAAAACCAGTGATTTTTATTTTCTTTGATTTGGGCTAGTTTTTTGATTTCTGGCGAAAAGGTTTGCTCCAAAACATCTAAATTTGAAATTTTCTCAAATGTAAATGTCTTTAAAACGCCCATTTCATCGCATAGCACATACCACACCCCAAGACGGAAAATAAAGGCATAAGGCTTTGCGATGCGCTCCTTGCCCGAGTAAGTGAAATTTAAAATATTGTGATTTTTGATAGCGTAGCAAATCTCCTCAAAATCCCTTTTGAGCGTAGAATTTGGGGCAAATTTGTCAAATTTGGCGTCGATTTTATAAACGCCGTTTAGCAGGTCTGTGATTTCTTCGCTTCCAAAGCTAGGGAAAATCTCGCTAACGCCTAAATTTCGGGCTAAACTAAGCGAGCAGGTATCTAGAACCCCCCCCCCAACGCAGTTTGCGTGAGTTACGCCGTTTTTGGTCTCAAACTCAAATCCATACGCTCTAAGCGCCTTCAAATCCCTCTGTATCGTCCGAACATCTACGCCAAATTCGCTTTGCAAATCTTTCTCGAGAAAGCTCTCGCCCAAAAACGCAAATTGCATAAATTTAAGAAGTCTAATGGCGATATTTTCGCGACTATCTTTGGTTTTGCCTATTATCTTTTTCATTGTCCATTACCTAAAAATAAAGTTTGCATTGTATCTTTTTTCGCCTTAAAACCAAGCAATTAAAAGTTAAAATTTTGGTAAATTTAACTTATGCTATAATCACGCTTTGAAATTTACAAAAAGGTAAAAAGATGAAAATCGTTCCTTGGATTATCGTTATATTTATGATTTATGTGGTGTATTATTTTATTTCTCGTTCCGAAAAGCGCATCACAGCGCTAGAAAAACGACTAAACCAAGCCGAGAGCAACTACGACGAGCTAAAAAAACAGATTGAAACCAACCGCATGCTAATCCAAGAAAACAGCCCAAAAGAGCCAGAAACAGAAGAAAACGCCTACGAAGATTGAAATTTGGGGTTAAATTTAGGTTTAACCCAGACTACCCCAACGCCCTAGCAATCAGTTCTAGCGGATTTACGCATTTCATATCGATTTGCGCTAAGCCAAAGGCGTTATTTAGCTGCATTCTACACGCGCTACACTCCGCACTTACGATTTTTAGGGGGCTATCTTTGAGCGAGGCGACCTTGTCTAAGCCAGCCTTGCGCGAGAGATGATATTTTTCACTCTGCATTGTTACACCGCCAAATCCACAGCACTGATTGGCGTTTGGCATTTCGATTATTTCGTAATTTTGCGAAAGCAAATTTCGCGGTTCGCGCCAAATTCCTTGCATTTTGCGTGAGTGGCACGGATCATGGTAGGTGATTTGCCCTATTTTTCCGCGCTCTGATAAAATTTCTTTTAAATTTGTAAATTTATCAAAATACTCCGTCGCTAGATAAATTTTACTCGCCACGGCCTTTGCGCGCTCTTGCCAGTGTGAATCGCCCTCGAAAAAATGCACATAATCGACTTTTAGCATACCAGAGCATGTCGCCTCTGGAACGACGATAGCGTCGAGATTAGCTAACATTTTTTCAAAATACTCTATGTTAAATTTCGCGTTTTTCTCCACAGAGCCAAAATCCCCAGTAAAATACTGCGGCGCGCCACAGCAGGCTTGCTTTTTCATCAAATTCACATTTAAATTTAGGCTTTTTGCGATTTTCAAAAACGCCTCGCCAATGCCCGTATATGCGTAGTTTCCCATACAGCCGATAAAAAGCCCGATAGTTTTGCTTCCGCCATTGTCGATAAACTCAGCGTGCGAGTTCATAAAGCTTTTTTTCGCTAAGCTAGGCAGTGTGCGCTCTACGCTCATCATCGGCACCGAAAATCGCGGTCTCATCGTATTTCCGCGCTCGCTATCTTTTTGTGTCTTAAAGGCGCACGGCACGAAAAAATACCCTAGCCTAGCTGCCAAATCCAAAATTTTTCGGTGGCTCAAAAACCAAAACACAGCCCTTTTATACCACGCTATGCCAAATCTTTGCGCGATTTTGTAGCGCGCGTTTTCGATCGCAGTATCGGTAGGCAGGGAGTCGTTGCACACATCGACACAACTCGTGCATAAAAAACAGCTCTCAAAGATATTTTTCATATTTTTATCGAGTTCGAGTTCGCCCCGCTCGACCGCACCAAGCAGGTCCAAAAACCCGCGCGGGCTGGTAACTTCGTCGCTATTGATATTATGAATCGTGCAGGCTGGGATACATTTGCCACATTTTACGCATTTATCGCTTAGGGTTTTGAAATCATACATTTTTTACACCGTTTTTGAGAATTTTTTCTCGCCCAAATTTTTATGCATATATTCATCAAAGCACATTGCGATATTGCGGATTAGAAGCGTTCCAGTCGGCGTTACGCTAAGCTCATCGTCTGAAATTTTCACAAAATCTTTAAGATATTCAAGCTCTTTTAGCGAATTTGCAAAATGCTCGAAAAATTTAATATTATGCTTAGCTTCGATCTCTTTGATATTTACCCTGAAATTCGCCATTAGGCTCATTACCACATCTTTGCGAAGCAAATCCTCACCATTTAGCAAAATTCCTTTGCAAAATGGCAATTTTCCGCTATCAATCGCCTCCTCATACGGCGCCATATCTTTGAAATTTTGCGCATAATGCCGCGCGCCTTCGCCGATACTAGTAAGCCCAATGCCAATCAAATCCGCGCCACCTTTTGTGGTGTAACCTTGGAAATTTCTATGAAGCGTGCCGTCTTTAAGCGCAGCATGAAGCTCGTCGCTTGGCTTAGAGTAGTGATCCATGCCGATTGGCTCGTATCCATTAGCGGTCAAAAAATCATGGGTAAATTTTAAAATTTCAAGCTTGATTTTTGGCGCAGGAAGCGTGCTTTCGTCGAATTTACGCATTGATTTTTTTATCCATGGAACATGGGCGTAATTAAATATCGCAAAACGATCTGGATTAAGGCTAAGGGCTAAATTTAGCGTTTCTTGGAAAGTCTGTAAATTTTGATATGGCAAACCATAAATCAAATCCATATTAATCGACTTTATCCCAGCCTTTCGCGCCATATCCATTACGCTTTTTGTCAGCTCATAAGGCTGAATTCTATGGATTTCTTTTTGCACGCGCTCGTTGAAGTCCTGCACGCCGTAACTTATGCGGTTAAATCCATGCGATATAAGCACATCAAGCTGCTGCTGCGTAAGAAATCTAGGGTCAATCTCACAGCTAATCTCAGCGTCAGGACTGAAATTTTTAAAATGTTTTTTTATGTTTTTTATGTGGCGATCAAGTTGTTCGGCGTCGAAATATGTCGGTGTGCCACCACCAAAGTGCATTTGCGTCACTACCCTGCTAGCGTCTAAATGCTCGCACAAAATATCCATTTCGCGATCTATGTAGTCCAAATACCTGTCCATTTTATCGCGTTTGCCAGTGTAGATGACATTACAGCCACAAAAATAGCACGCCGAACGGCAAAACGGCATGTGAAAATAAAGCGAGAGTGGGGCGTTTTTGTCTTGGGTTTTTAGCTCGTTTATATACTGCTCGTAGCTGAAATTTTGGCTAAATTCTAGCGCAGTAGGATAGCTCGTGTAGCGCGGTCCTGGGCGCGAAAATTTAGCATACGCGTCAAAATCAATGTTTGCCATTTCTGCTCCTTACTAACTCTTCGATATCAATAAATAAATTTGGGTGTGATTGCTTCACGCGCGAAACTATGGCGTCTAAATCTAAATTTATCTTTTTTATGCTTGGGTTTTCGCTCGTGATTTTGCGAATTTCGTCCATGCACACAATCCACGCATCGCCAAAATCCACTGGGGCTTGCTGTAAAATCGAGCGCTCTAATTTTAGGTTGAAATTCTCTGCAATCGCCCCTTTTGCAACTTGGATTAGATTATTTAGCGATTTTAAAGATACCATTGTGTGCAATTCGCCACTCTCATCTATCCCAAACCACGGCTCCTCGTCGCTCCACGAACCCTTTTTTAGTGTTAGTTTTTTTTCGTTTGTTTGTGGGTCGTGCGAAATCTCAAAAACCGTGCTATTAGCGTCCTCGATACCGAAAAATTCATTGATTTGATCAATTTTTGTTAATGCTTTGTCGTTTTTTTCCACTTAATTACCTCTGTGTCTATCTAGCCATACCATTACGCCCTTTTGGCCGTGCAGTCTGTTTTCAGCCTCACTAAAAACATCGCCCGCATGAGCTTCTATAATCTCATCGCTGACCTCGTATCCGCGATACGCTGGCAAGCAATGCAAGAAAATAGCATCTTTTTTGGCTAGGCTCATCATATCTTTATCTACGCAAAATCCCTCGAAGAGCTTAACTTTGCGCTCTTTTTCGCTCTCTTGTCCCATTGAAACCCAAGTATCGGTCGTAACGACATCTACGCCACAGACTGCCTCGCGCGGATCGTGAGTGTAGATGATTTTTGCCCCTGAAATTTTGGCGTTTTTCTCGGCTTGCGCTACGATAGACGCATCAGCCTCATAGCCTTTTGGCGTAGCGATTCTAAGCTCAAATCCTAAAATCGAAGCCAGCGAAATCCAAGTGTGCGCCATATTGTTTCCATCTCCGATATACGCCACGCAATCGCCACTAGCACGCTCTTGCATAGTCATATAATCCGCGATTAACTGCACTGGGTGGAGATAATCGCTAAGGCCGTTTATCACAGGCACGGCTGAGTATTTGGCAAATTCCTCCAAATCACTTTGTTTATAAACCCTAAGCATAGCCATATCGACCATGCTAGAAATCACGCGCGCAGTATCTCTCACAGGCTCGCCACGACCGAGTTGAATATCTTTTGAGCTTAAAAACAGCGCTTGTCCGCCTAACTGATACATACCAGTCTCAAAGCTCACGCGCGTTCTAGTCGAGCTTTTTTCAAAAATCATCGCTAGGGTTTGGTTTTTTAGATATGGCTTGTAATCCTTCGCTTTGGCTTCTTTTTTAATCTCAGCCGCAAGGCGCAAAATTTCAAAAATTTCATCTTTGCTAAAATCTTCAAAAGTCAAAAAATGTCGCATACTCACTCCTAAATTTAGCTAAATTTACGCAAAAGCTCAGCTATTTCTTTTGCGTGATATGAGATTATCATATCCGCCCCTGCGCGTTTTATGCTTATCATAGTCTCCATTAAAACCCGCTCATAATCGATCAATCCAAGCTTCGCTCCGCCTTTTAAAAGCGCGTATTCGCCACTGACATTATACGCACAAATCGGAAGCAGTGTGCGCTCGCGCAAATCACGGATTATATCCAAATACGCAAGTACTGGTTTTACCATTAAAATATCAGCACCTTGCGCCTCGTCTTCTAAACTCTCATTTATCGCTTCTAGGCGGTTTGCTGGATCCATTTGATACGAGCTTCTATCGCCAAAGCTAGGCGCGCTCTCAGCCACATCGCGAAACGGTCCATAGTATCCACTAGCAAATTTCGTAGAATATGCCATAATCGGTAAATTTTCAAATCCGTTGCTATCAAGCGCCTCTCGCAAAGTCGTGATTATACCGTCCATCATACCGCTTGGGGCTATCATATCAGCGCCGTTTTTGGCGTGGATTAGGGCTTGTTTGGCTGAAATTTCAAGCGTGGCGTCGTTATTTACGGTTTGATGAACATGATCTAGTATCCCGCAGTGTCCGTGGTCAGTGTATTCGCAAAAGCACAAATCCGTAATCACCATAAATTTTGGAAATTTATCCTTAATCGCGCGAAGCGCAGTGGCGATTATGCCATCATCGCTAAGCGCGTCAGAGCCAATGCTATCTTTAACCTCCGGAATTCCAAAAAGCAAAATTTTATTAATTCCCAAATTTGATAAAATTTCACACTCTTTTAAAATTTCGTCCAAACTCAGCTGAAATACGCCTGGCATAGAGCTTATCTCGTTTTTGACACCTTTTCCAGGAACGACAAAAAGCGGGTAAATAAAATTTCTCATCTCTAACGAAGTTTCGCGCACGAGCTCCCTTACTACGGGATTTATGCGCACTCTTCTAAATCGTTTAAACATTGTTTTTCCTTTTTTGGGTAAAATCATCGATTTATAATATCACAAATGGAGTAAATTTTATATGAATATTCAAATTTCGCAGATTGCAAATTTGCCCTCACGCTTCGGTAAATTTAAGGTGCAGTCCTTCAAAGAAAACGAAAAAGAACACTTAGTAATCGCAAAAATGCCGTTAAATGAAATCGTAAATGTGCGAATCCACTCCGAGTGCCTCACGGGAGATGCGATCGGAAGCCTAAAATGCGATTGTAGAGACCAGCTCGAAGAGAGCCTAAAATACATAGAAAAAAATGGCGGCATGGTGATATACCTGCGCCAAGAGGGGCGAAATATCGGGCTACTAAACAAAATAAACGCCTACGCGCTCCAAGATAAGGGCTTTGATACAATCGAGGCAAATCATCAGCTAGGTTTTAAAGCAGATGAGCGCACCTATGAAATCGTGGATTTTATCCTAAAACACTATGAAATCAAAAAGATAAATTTACTCACAAACAACCCTGAAAAGCTATCAAATTTGCACTGCGTGGAGATTGTCGAGCGCATACCAATTATCATCAAAGCTAACGAATTTAGCGAGAATTATCTGCGAACTAAAAAAGATAAAATGGGGCATTTGCTGTGAATTTGATTTTGCCTGAAAATTTCGATGAAAAGTGCGCTAAATTTGGCGAGTGTCTGCGTAAATTTAACGCAATCCACAGCCTTACGAATTACGATGATTTAAGCGAAATTATCGCTGATAGTATTGGTGGGGTGAAATTTATCCCAAAATACCCTAAAATCGCCATTGACATCGGTAGCGGGGCTGGGTTTCCGGCGATATTTTTGGCTATGGTTTTAAACCACACGAAGTGGCATTTATACGAGCCAATCGCCAAAAAAGCGTCGTTTTTGACCTACGCTAAGGTAAATTTGGGGCTAAAAAATGTCGAAATTCATAGAGAAAAAATCGAAAATTCGCTAAAATTTAGGGCTAATTTGATAACTTCAAGGGCTGTGATGAAAACGAAAAATTTAGTCGAAATTTGCGATGGATTTTATGATAGCAATACGCACTTTTTGCTCTATAAAGGCAGTAGCGTAGATGATGAAATCACCGAGACTAAAAGCAAATTTCCAAGTGCCAAATTTGAGATTTTTAACGCCGGTATGCGAAATTACCTACTTCTTAGCGGAATTTGTTAAAATATTGTATAATCTTGCGATAAAGCGAATTTTAAAAGGATTAAATAATGCAAACTTCAAAGGATTTTACGCCTATGTTGGTTTTGGTTCCAAATGGCGAAGTTGAATTTTTTGCGCAATTTTGCCAAAAAATCGGCTACAAAGCAGAGCAAACACAGGATTTTGAAAATTTCAAAAACGAAATTTTAAACGATATTTTCGAAAACCCTAAAAATCGTGCTGTCTTTGAAAGGCTAAAAGATAAATGAAATATTTAACGCTAAATCAAGCCATATCTTTGCACGACGGCGTTTTAGAAAAAATGGGTGGATTGATTGGCTACAATAACGCTCAAATCGGCTATTTAGCCTCAGCATTAGAAAATATCAAAAACGATTTATACTATCCTAGCATTGCAGAAAAAGTAACGCATTTAATGTTTTCGTGTGTCAAATTTCACCCATTTTTAGACGGAAACAAACGAAGCGCCATAATGCTATCAAAGGCTTTTTTGATAATTAATGAGGCAGTTTTTGACAAAGATAGTTTTTACGAATTTATGGAAAATATAGTCGTAAGCGTCGCAGACGGCAGTATTTCAAAAGAAAAATTGCAAGAAATATTTGAAAATTTATTAAAAATTTAAAGGCCAAAAATGGGAAAACTTTTATCATTAGCGATAATTATTGCGTTAATTTATTTTTTAATCGTGCCAAAATTTCGCGCCAAAAAGGGCGAGAGCGCAGACACAAATGGCGAGCAAGAGCCAACAGCGCTAATGCCTTGCGATGAGTGCGGGACATACTACGAGCAAGGCGCGCTTATCTCGCATAATTCTCGCCAAATTTGCAAATCTTGCTTGGCAAAAATAAAGGAAAAAAAATGATTATTCTAGGGCATGAATTGGTTGATTACGAGCCGTTTTACGCTATCAAACACACAGACGAGGTTTTCAGATACGATAATTTGCTCTTTAAATTTGATCCTAAATTAATCTCGCTAGCCAAAAGCACGGAGAAAAATTTCAGCGTCATTACAAACAACCTAAACGAAATTTTGCTCGCAAACGGCGCAGGTGCGAGGTTTATCATCGTAAATAAAAAAACCGCCCCACTCGCGCAAAAGCTAGCCAACGACTATCTTTTTGATGCCAAAATCGCGATGTTTGTCAGCTCCACTCGCGCTCTAAAACAGCTTGCCGAGCTTGGAATCGACGCTGTGGTTTTCAAAGAAGCCATCGCAAACCGCCCAAAATCCTTTTTAAGCGGGCTTTTTGCGGGCGGGCGTAAATTTCACCTGCCACATATCAATCCGCAAGGACTAATCGGTCTAACCAAAAATTTAGGCGGAAAAATTAAAAATTTAGACACAAAAATCAGTGCGAAAAATTTATCCAAGGAGGATATATGGAAAAAATAAAAACCGCCCTGCTAATGAGCGGGCTCGTGCTACTTTTTATGTTCGTCGGCAGCCTAATTGGCGGACAAAAGGGTATGATTATGGCGTTTGTCGTGGCGTGCGGTATGAATTTTTTCAGCTATTTTTTCAGCGACAAACTAGTCTTGAAACACTACCGCGCTACGCCAGTTACGGCCGAGAGCCAGCCTATGCTATACGACATAATCGATCGCCTATGCGCTAAGGCGAATTTGCCAATGCCAAAAATCTATATCATCAATGAGCAAGTTCCAAACGCTTTCGCCACAGGTCGCAATCCAAACAACGCCGCAGTCGCCGTTACGCAAGGCTTGCTAAATCTAATGAGCCCGCAAGAAATCGAGGGCGTGTTAGCTCACGAACTAAGCCATGTTAATCACTACGATATCCTAATCGGCTCGGTCGCAGCGATGTTTGCAGGCGCAATCGCAATGCTAGCAAATTTCGCCAAATTTGGCGCGATTGCGGGCTCAAACTCGCAAAATCGCGGTGGCGCAAACGGCATTTTCTTGCTCATAGGAGCCGTGATAATGCCGCTAGCTGCTAGCGTAATCCAAATGGCGATCTCACGCACCAGAGAATTCAAAGCAGACGCCGGTGCAGCCGCGCTTACAGGACACCCTGAGTGGCTAATTTCTGCTCTATCCAAGCTGGATAATTACGCCAAAAACTACCGCATGCACTCTGCGACAGGTTCGACCGCGCACATGTTTATCATAAACCCATTTAGCGGGATTAAGGCGAATTTCTCTCAGCTTTTTAGCACGCACCCTAGCACAAGCGACCGTATCGCAAAACTCGAAGAGCTAAAAGACAAAATCGCTATCCAAAAGTAAAATTTGCAAATTTAGTGTCAAATTTAAAATTTGACACTAAATTGCTTTAATCTGTCATTGCGAGCGAGCTTTGCTCGCGTGGCAATCTACGAAATAAAAATTCCAAATTTGTAAATTCGCTGTCATTGCGAGCTTTCGCAGAAAGCGAAGCAGAATGAGCGTAGCGACCCGAGCGAAGCGAAGGGACATTTCACGGAAACATTTTTGCTTCGCAAAAAGCGCTTCGCTTGTTTTGGACGAGCCGTAGGCGAAGTCAATCCAGTAAAATTTAAAGCAAAATTCAACCTAAATTTAGCATTGAACGATTTTTTGAATTTAACCTGCGCTGTGAAATTCTCTGTAAGGGGGAGGGCGCGCTTTTTAGGAGACGCTACCCTCCCCCTTACCAACCCCCACCCCTGTAAAACCTTAGAAGTGGCTAAATTTTAAAAAGCGTTGCTTTTTAAAATTTAGC
>NZ_JAOVTT010000011.1:0-26732 GCF_027737405.1 Campylobacter sp. VBCF_04 NA7 | reverse complement strand
AAATAAAACCAGCTAAATTTAGAAAAACGCAGTTTTTCTAAATTTAGCCACTTCTAAGGTTTTACAGGGGTGGGGGTTGGTAAGGGGGAGGGTAGCGTCTCCTAAAAAGCGCGCCCTCCCCCTTACAGAGAATTTCAAAATTAGCCTAAAATTTAAAAAATCGTTCAATGCTAAATTTAAGTAGAATTTTGAATTTGAATTTCTCTGGATTGCTTCGCTCGTTACACTCGCTCGCAATGACACGGAAATCGCGTTTTGGTAATTTTAACTCGTAGATTGCCACGACGGCGACAAGTCGCCTCGCAATGATAAATTTTGACAAATTTGATAAATTTTGGAGATTAAATTTTAAAAAAGCAAAAATCAGGGGGCGCGAAGCCCCCTAGCAGAAATTATTTTTTTACGATTACGGAAATTCCGTTTGGAATCACAGTTAGGCTCTTTTTGCCTAGCGCATGCGCCATTTCTAGGGCTTCTTCTAGGCTAGCGGCATATTTCATTTTCATATCTTCGACCATGGTTTTGATCTCAGGGCGTGTTACCATGATGACTGTGTGTTTGATCAAAACGCGCGCGAGAATTTGGCTCTCCCATTGATCTGGGATTGTTTTTTCTTGTGGGGTTGCCATACATTGATCGTAAAAAGCTTGCGCGCTTTCGCAATCTTTAAGCGAGCGATAAAATCCCTCGCCACCGTGTCCGTCGGCGCAGTATGAGCACTCGATAATGACGCCACCAGGATTGCAAGTAGCCTCAGCTGCGGTCATTGATTTGACGCATTGGTATAAATTTTGGTCAAGTGGCGCGCCGCCGTTTGATGTGATGACGATGTCTGCCATTTTTGGCTCGACTTTGGCGTAACTTAGCAAAAAGTCGCAACCCGCTCTGTGCGCTGTAACATAATTTCCCGCAAACGCTGCGACCGTTTTTTTATCCTCGTCGATTACGACATTTACGATGTAGGCGAGTTTGGCAAATTTCGCTGCCGCTAGCATATCTGTGTGTAATGGGTTGCCATCTAGCACGCCAGTGCGGGCAAATTCGCTATCTATGAATTTTGAGCAGTGATTTCCTAGCACGGTTACTTTGTCGCAAACGCCAGGCAAAACGCTCTTTCTGCCGCCACTAAATCCAGCGAAAAAGTGCGGTTCGATGAAGCCCTCTGATATCAAAAGCTCGGTTTGCACTGCCACTTTGTCGATGACGAGGGGCGCACCCGATGGCAAAATGCCGATTTGTGTGTTTGAATCTGGATCGAAGCAATCATGCACCACGATTTTTGAGCTTTCGTAAATTTCATCGCCTAGTTTGGCACGAAGCTCGGCCTCTGTGGTAGGGCGGTGAAATCCAGTGGAAACTAAAAGCGTGATTTCGATATCAGGATTTCCCTCTTTTAGCTCGGCAAACATATTTGGCAAAATATCCTTGCTTGGCACTGGGCGGGTGTGGTCTGAGATGATGATGACGCAGTTTTTCTTGCCTTTGGCAAGCTCGCACAATCGCGGGCTATCAATCGGGTTAGCCATAGCTTTTTTTACGATTTCTAGGCCACTACCCTCGGCTTTAAGCTCGTCGATTTTAGAGCGCAAAACATTTGCGTCCCCCTCGTCGAAGTCGATAAAGGTGTTGCCATAAGGAATCTTTAACATAATTTACCCCTTAAAATGAAATGAAAATTTAACTTTTTATTATACAGCGATGCGGTGTATATTTTGCTTAAATTTCAAAATAAATTTTAAAATTTAAGTTATGAAAAATATCGGCAAAATTCCTAAAATAGGGCATATCAAGGCGCAGGTTTTAGAGCGAATAGCGCCAAGAGCGCATAAATTTGCAAGCACAAAAAGTGGAACTGGAATTTGTGCCTTAAAGCTTGGAAGCGTGAAATTTAAAAAACTAATCAAAGCCTCATCAAAAACCCCGCCCAATCCGCACAGGTGCAAAATCACGCTAAGAGGGTAAAAAATCACAAAAATATATCCGATGATAATCACGCTAAGTTGCTGAAATGAAGCCAGCGGAAAGAAAAAATACACCGCGATATTCATCGCAAACCAGACATAAAGATTAAAAAGTGCCAAATTTGCGAAAGTGCCAAATTTGCCCCAAAAATGGTGCGAATACAAAAAAATATAAAGCACGCCAAGGGAGGAAAAATAAAACCCCACGCTAAAAGCTAAATGCGGAAAAACGGCTAGTAAAAGCGCAATGCTAAGGAAGAGATTGGCGAAATTTAAAAGCTCGAAATTGCGCCACAAAAGGAAAAATCCCACCACGCACATCGCTAGTGAGCGCAAAAAACTAGGCGTGAAATCCAGCACAAAAAGATAGCCAATCATCAGTAAAATCGCCGTAACGCTGAGGTCAAATTTGAGATTTCGCCACGGGAAAAATCGCCTTTGCAAAATGCGATAAATCGGCGCAAAGATTATGAAAAACGACGAAAAAATAATGCCTAAATGAAATCCACTAATCGAAACAATATGCGCAATTCCCCAGTGCGTGATGTTTTGGCGCAAATCATAAGGCATGGGCGTGGCGAAATACAGCGCGCTGTAAAGATCGGCTATAAGGGGGTTTGCGTGCTGGGCGCGGACGAAATTTATGGCTTTGGTTTTGGGCGAATTTTCGTAAAATGGGGCGGAAATTTTAAAATTTGGCGCATAAAACCTAGCCTTCACAAAATCCAAAAAACTCAAATTTTGCGTGATTATCCCCACACTCACGCGCGCGAATCGTGGGAATTCGCGCCCGGTTTTGGTCGTGGTATAAATCGTAAAATTCCCTGATTTTAGTTTTAGCACGGTGTATGTGCGGCCTTTATCGTTTGTTTTGTCGTAGGAATTTAGAATTTGGCTTTGTAAAAATATGCGAGAATTTGCCTTAAATTCGCAAAATTCGTGGTATTTAAACGCCAAATTTAGCGCAAAAATCAAAAGTATAAAAATTGAAAATAGGCAAAATTCTTTTTTGTTATAAAAGAGTTTGAGTTTCAAAATTTTGAAATTTGGGCGAAATCACTTTCGCCCACGCGCCCTTAGCACGAAAAATTCATCTTAAACTCATACGGAGTAGGGCGTGCTTCGTATGGCCAAACTTGGGTTTTAAATTTCATGTGTTGATAGGCTTGGATAAAATCGTCGCTCATGATATCTTTGAGATACGCTCTATCGCGGATCAGCGCTTCTAGCGAGCCACGAAGCGTGTGTGGGAACTGCTCGATTCCGCGCTCGCGAATCTCATCAAGGGTGAGTTTAAATAGATTTTCGTCCATTGGACCAGCTGGTTCAATTTTGTTTTTGACCCCATCAAGTCCTGCCATTAGCATTGCAGCGAAAGCTAAATATGGATTTGAGGTGCTGTCTGGGAAGCGAAATTCAGCCCGCACGCTCTTTTCGCCTGCGCCATAAGGAATTCGCACAGAAGCTGAGCGGTTTTGGCTAGAATATGTCAAAATCGACGGAGCCTCAAAGCCCGGAATTAGGCGTTTGTAGCTGTTTGTGCTGGCGTTTGTAAAGGCTGCGACGCTTCTTGCGTGAGAGAGCACACCGCCGATATACCATCTAGCGAAATCGCTTAAATTCGCGTAATTTCCCTCGCCATAAAATAGGTTTTTGCCGTCTTTCCAGACTGATTGATGCACATGCATGCCATTTCCGTTGTCGCCATAAAGCGGTTTTGGCATGAAAGTCGCGGTTTTGCCGTTTAGTTGGGCTACCATTTTGATGACATATTTTAGTTTTTGGACATTATCAGCCATTTCGACTAGATTGCCAAATTTCACGCCGATTTCGTTTTGGCCTTGGGCTACTTCGTGGTGTCCTAGCATGACATCTAAGCCCACTTGCTCCAAAACCTGCATCATCTCAGCCCTTAAATCAGTGGCTGTGTCGATTGGCTGAGTCATCAAATATCCGCCTTTTTTGCGTGGGCGGTGGCCGCTATTGTATCCTGATGAGAAGTTCGTATCATCGTTCCACTCGCCCTCTTCGGTGTCTATCTCATACATAGCGCAGTTTGTGCTATCGACGATTTTGACATTATCGAAGATAAAAAATTCATTTTCAGCCCCGAAATACGCCTCATCGCCAAGCCCGCTATCTTTTAGGTATTTCATAGCCTTTTTGGCGATTGAGCGAGGGCATTTTTCGTAAAGTTCGCCCTTGTAAATATCGAAAATATCGCTAAAAACCACAGCCGTAGGGTCTGCGGTAAATGGATCTAAAAATGCAGTCTCCACATCTGGCATCATTAGCATATCGCTTCGATCGATTGGCTGCCAGCCGTCCATCGAGCTAGCGTCCATTGGGATACCGTTTTTGAACTGATCTGGTTCGACGATTTTGATATTGTAGCTGATAGAGTGCCAAAATCCCTTCATATCCGTAAAGCGGAAATCGACAAATTTAACTTCGTTTTCTTCGCAAAATTTGAAAAATTCATCGACATTATTCACAAATTTTCCCATTTCTTCTCCTTAAAAATTCTAAATTTTGTAATTCTACCCTTTTGTTACTTAAAATACGAAGCGAAATATTTTTGTGCGAGTTAAATTTTGAAATTTGCGCAGTTTTGAAAATTTGGTGCTAAATTTAGTGATAAATTTAAAAAACCCCGCGAAATTCGCAGGGTTAGGGGAGTATGAAATTATTTTAGGAAGGCTTATTTTTTATCTTTTTTAAGCTCTTTTTGCGCCTCTCTTTTTTCCTTGCGCTCTTTTAAATTTTTAGCCAAATTTGACTTTTGCTCTGCGTTTAGCACACCAAGCAAGGCCTCGATGACACCAGCCTCGGCGGTGATTTGCTCGGTAAATTTTTTGCTATTATTTTCGATAAATTTTGCCTTGTCAAAATTAGCGATATCTTCTAGCAAATTCTCGCGTGGCTCTGATTTTTTGGCGATTCGCGCTTCGTTTGCTTCAAACATTATTCTGCGCACCTTCGCCCATTGCTCATCGCTTAGATCAAGGCGTGGAAGCTCGCGCATAATCGCGCCTGTGTAGCGGTCATTGTGCCCCATTTTGTGGAATTTTTTCATACCTTGACCAAATTTTGCCCCTTTTGCCTGGCAGTTTTTCATATCGCCAGCGCACGGCATTGCGCTATCGTGGAAACCGCCCTTAAATCCGCCCATTTTTGGCATTAAATTTGGAGCGCATTTATGCTGGGCATTTGCGCATGGAAGCGGAGTTTGTCCGCCTTGCGGATCTTGTGCGAAAGCCCCAGTTGCCAAAACCGCGCACGCTAATGATAGAACTAACTTTTTCATTTTTTCTCCTTTACTTTAAAGTTGGCGTGATTATACGCGCACAAACTAACCCCAAAACCCACGCTTTGCTAACCGAAGCTAACTTTGACAAAAATTTACGCTAAATTTGATACCAAACCGCTAATATCTAAACACCACCGGTTATTTTTAAACGATTTAATTATCTCATCACTCAATCCAAGAGAGTTTGATAATCTCTCTTCTGCCTTGTTTAGCTCACTAGTAGCCTTGTTAATTCTGCTAGAATTACTCATTTTTTTGTCTCCTTATTGGAAAAATTTTTGAAATTGTTGTTCGCTTAAATTTTTGTTTATATCTATATGAAATATAGCCATAATGTAGTCTCTCACTTGTTTATAATCATTTTCGTTGAAGCAAAATAAATGTATAGAATAAAGCCCTGCATTATCAAATTCCCTAGAATCATACCAATGTATCTCTTGCGCATATTCGATATTTAACTGAAATTTTAGGAATATTTGCCAAAAATTTTTAAGGCTTTTATTTGATTTTTTATAAATTCCCATAAAAACTAAAATTTCTAAAAATTCAGCTACTAACAATATAAATATTAAAAGCAATACGCCAATAAAAGCCGTTTCAAAAGTTCCTTTTATAAAATTCGCTATCAAAAATATAGCCAAAATCATCTTGCCAAAAGTTGTTGTAAATATCGTGTTTAAAAACCAAACAGCCCTTACAACTATTCCGTTGTGGCGTAAATCTTCGGTGCTAATTTCTTTAAATTTTTCATTGCAATACGCAACTTTTGAAGCGTAGTAAGTAATATATTTTTTCTTTGATTTAATGATATTAAAATAATCAATTATTACAAATCCTATCGCTAAACAAGTAAAATTAATTAGCGTTTGACTTATTTGATTTATATCTAAAATTCCACTTTCAAAATCATCTAAAAAGCTAATACAAAACGAAGAAGCACTAATCCAAAATATCAAAATTCCTAAATGATGAAAGATAAAAGGAAAACCAGAATAATCCCTCAAAACCAACGGCTCCTTATCATAATCTCTTTGGTTTCTATTTGAATTAGTATTTAAATTTTTATCAAATTTCTTTTTATTCCAATTTTTCAAATTCAGTCCTTTTTATAAAATTCCTTGCGCTAAATTTGCTGTCATTGCGAGCCGACACCTAACTACCAAAAGACAAATGTTAATTTTTAAATTCGCAGTTTGCAATTCGTTTCCTTTATTTGATTTTAAAGTAAATTTCTTGTTTTTCATCATAAACAAATATTCTTTTATCCATTTCATTTGCTTCAAAATAATCAAGCAATTCGGTAGCTTCCGAAAGCATATCTTTATCAACTTCCATATATGATATTTCTTCGTCAGGATTTAAATGTTTTTGTTGCACTTCATAAGAATACATTGCAGGCATATTAAAAAACATTATATGAGCCTTTTTTTTAGTAATTAAATGATATTCATCATTGATTTTAATAACTTTTTGCAAATCCGAATATAACTTTTTAGTCTCATCATCAAATTTACAAGTAACATAAAAATATACAGAATCAAAATGCGAAAGCGTATAGCTAACATACTTTTTACAAGTTTTATAAAATTTATCTCTTTGTTTTTCTAAAATTTTATCATACTCTTTTATTAGTTTTTCTATCTCATCATCGCTTTTATCTAATGCTTTAAGTTTAGCGTTATAATGACTTTTTAGGTAATACAACTCATAATTTATCAAATCATCTTTCATCGCTTTTATGATAAACGGCTCTCTAAAAAATAACAAAACTATCGGTAAAAAATATATCACCATCAATATAGCGATAAATTTAAAAAATTTTTTAACAAATTTACGCAAATTCTGTTTCACTTTTTATAAATTTTATAAAATTCACGCCATTTTCGTGCGAATAGGCGATTTCGTAGCCGTTTAAAATCGCTGTTTTTTGTATGATAAATAGCCCAAATCCATACCCGCTCGAACTTTTATGGCGCACACTTTTATCCAATTTCCAGTTTAGTTCCAGTTCGCCGTTCGCGCTCGAAATGTCCTTGGCTAGGGGTTCGCCGCTGTTTTCGAAAACTATCGCGCCATGCGTGGCGTAAATTTTAATCTCGTGATTTGGCGAGTAATTCAGCGCGTTTTCGATTAAATTTTTAAGACATATCTCCCACAGCTCGGCGCTTCCGTAAATTTCAAAATCACTCGCTAAATCAACGCAAATTTTATCATTTTCGCGCAAATTTAGCTTTTCGCGTGTGCGCTCAAAAACCTCGCCAAAGCCCATTTGCTCGCACTCTACCGCCTCGGAGCTAACCAGACTTTCAAGAAGCCTGAAATTTTCTAACTGCTCGTTTATCTGCGCAAAAAGCCTAGCCAAATTTCCCTGATTTTGCGGGCTGGGAGCGTTTTTTAGGTAAAATGCGCCCTTGGCAAGGGGCGTTTTCATCTCGTGCATAAAGATTTTGTTAAACATTTCTCTGGTGCCAAGAAGCTGTTTTATACGCAAAATCGCGCTATTATAGGCGTTTTGGATACGAGAAATTTCTTTATAATCGCTTTTGATTTCCAAAATTTTAAACTCGCCGTTTTTTAAATTTAGCAAATTTGAATAAAGCAAATTTAGTGGCGCCAAAGCCTTATTTAAAAAGAAAAAAAGTAGTGCCAAAATGCCTAGCAAAACGCAGAAAAAAATGTCAAAAACCGCGAAATCTCGGTCATTATCCAAGGCGCGCAAAACCATATAATTAATCGGCGTGTATATGAAAAACAGCTCCTCGCGCCCTGATTTTACGATCTGATAGCCGCTGTTTTTATCGCCGAAACTCTCGATGATTTTGGCGTTTTTGGTGCCGAAATTTTCGGCTAAAACAAAGCCGTTTTGCGCCAAAATTTCATCGCTTGGTAAGCTAGCGTTTAAAAGCTCTTCTTGGAAACTTTGCAAATTTAGCCGTAAATTTAGGCGCAAAGTCTCTTTGTAGCGATAATCCTTCCAGCTATGCACGCCAAACCACAAAAAAACTACCCCCAAAAACGCTACCAAAAAAAGTATCAAAATACGCCTGAAAATGGACTTTTGCGCGCTGTTTTGCGAATTTATTTGCGCTGAATTTTTTGCGCCCTTTTGCGTATCTGTCTGCGCCGAATTTTGAGAATTCATCTGCGCCAAATTTTGCGCCGAATTTCGCGCCAAATTTTGCTCGCTATTTGGCAAGGCGATACCCTCTACCACGAAGCGAGATTATGTGATTTGCCTCGCTGTGAGGTTTGATTTTGGCTCGAATTTTGCTGATTATCATCTCCAAATTTTTCTCATTTGCCGATACAATCGAGGGCGAGGCGCGCAAAATTTGCTCCTTGCTGACAGCGGCCGGGAAGTTGCGAACTAGCTCGCCAAGCACTTCAAACTCAGCCAGCGTAAGCCCTAAATTTATGCCGTTAAACAGCACATCGCCTAGATTTTTATCCACGCTAAACGCTAAATTTTCGCTCTCTTCTTTGAAATCATTTGCCCTGCGCAAAAGCGAGATTATGCGCGCGTATAGCTCGTCTGGGTCGTATGGTTTGGGCAGGTAGTCATCAGCCCCGATTTGCAGGGCGCTTACCTTATCGACGGTCGAGGCGCGCGCGCTTGAAACGATAACCGGGATTTTGCTTTTTTTGCGGATTTCTTTGCAAACTTCCAGCCCGTCCATGCCAGGAAGCCCCAGGTCCAATAAAACCAAATCAAACTGCGCCAAATCCGTGCTAATCGCCAAAAACGGATCCTCACACGCCTCCACGCTAATGCCCCGCGAACCTAAAAATTCGGCTATCAATCCAGCAAACTCTGCGTCATCTTCGATCAAAAAAACTTTTACCATTTTTGCTCTTTAAATTTTGATATAAAGCCTTAATTATATGTAAATTTTGTAAATTTGAGAGTTCTAAATAATAAAATTTATTAATTAGATACTTTTTATTTAAATTTATCGTTTATAATACCGCCGAATTTAAATTAAGAAAGGAGACATGAAAATGTCAAAAGTAACAAAACAACTAAACCAAATCCAAGCAGATGCACACGCGCTATTTGTCGCATTTCACGCATATCACTGGAATATCAAAGGCCTACAATTTGCGCCAATCCACTCTTACACAGAGGAAGCTTACGATGAGTTTGGTGTGCTTTTCGATGACGCAGCTGAAAGAGCATTGCAAATCGGTGGCAAACCAGTAATCAAAGCCGAAGAGTTAATCAAACTAGCCTCTGCTCCAATCGATTTAAAAGACGATTATAGCGCAGAAGAGGTGCTAAAAAATGTGAAAAAAGCCTATGAATATTTGCTAAAAGAGTTCAAAAAACTAGCCGAAATCGCAGACGAAGCAGGCGATATCGTAACATCAAATTTCGCACAAGATAAACTTGGCGGATATGAAAAACGCCTTTGGATGCTTGATGCAATGCTTGCAAAATAATCCTTGCAAACCTCAATAAAAGTCGCCAAATTCGGCGACTTTTTTAAATTTTACACTTTAAAATTCACTATTAAAATTTAACCTAAATTATCAAAAAGCAAAATTTAAAAGATTTAAAAAAACAGAAAAGTCGCCAAATTTGGCGACTTGTGAAATTTGTAAGTTTTAGAATTTATCGTGCGTATTCGCGCCGTTTGTGTTATCCCATGGAAGTTTCGTTCCACCAAGGATATGAAAGTGCAGGTGCATGACCTCTTGGCCGCTGTTTTCGCCGCAGTTGCACACTAGGCGATAACCTGTCTTATCTAGCCCCATTTTCACAGCGACTTCTTTGATAAAACTGCTAAGACCTACCATGACCTCTGGCGGGGTTACTTGGAAGTTTTCATAGCATTTTTTCGGAATTGCCAAAATGTGGATTGGAGCTTTTGGGCTAATGTCGTGAAATGCCAGAAAATCGTCGTTTTCTAGGACTTTGTTGCATGGAATTTCGCCTGAAACAATTCTTTCGAAAATATTCATAATAAATCCTTTTTGGGTTAAAAAATCAGGGCGAATTATAGCTAAAAATTTCAAATTTATGAATTTTTACCTTGTTTTTATCAATTTTTAACTACAATCGCAAAATTCATTTTTTTACAAAAAGGATAAATTTTGCAAGAAATCAAAGCCAAAATCGAAGCAGCCACTAGCTTAGATGAAATCGAAAAAATCCGCCTTGAATTATTTGGCAAAAAGGGCGTTATCACCGAGCTTTTCGCTCAGTTAAAGTCCGTCCCTGCTGAGCAAAAAAAGGAATTTGCAAAAGAGGCAAACCAAAAGCGAGATATTTTTTCCGAGCTAATTGGCGCGAAAAAATCAGCCTTGGAGGCAATCGCGCAAAAAGAGGCGATGAAAAAAGAGGCGATCGATGTTACGCTGTTTAACGAAAATGTCGCTAGCGGGGCACTTCACCCTGTAATGGAGACTATGGATAAGATAATTGATTATTTTGTATCGCAAAATTTTAGCGTAGAATCTGGTCCGTTAATCGAAGATGATTTTCACAATTTTGAAGCGCTAAATTTACCGAAATACCACCCAGCGCGCGATATGCAAGATACATTTTATCTAAATTCAGGCGAGCTTTTGCGCACACACACTAGCGGCGTGCAAATCCGCACAATGGAGAAATTCAAAACTCCGCCAGTGCGTATGATAGCCCCAGGTGCGGTATTTAGACGCGATATGGATTTGACACATACGCCGATGTTTCACCAAGTAGAGGGTTTAGTCGTCGAAAAGGGCGCAAATGTGAGCTTTGCAAATTTAAAATACATTTTAGAGGATTTTTTGCATTATATGTTTGGCGATGTCAAAGTCAGGTTTCGCCCTAGCTTTTTCCCATTCACCGAGCCTAGCACAGAGGTTGATATTAGCTGTATTTTCTGTGGGGGATCTGGCTGTCGTGTCTGCAAACAAACTGGCTGGCTAGAAGTGCTAGGAAGTGGCGTGGTAGATCCAAATGTGTTTAAAGCGGTAAAATGGAGCGATGTGAGCGGATATGCCTTTGGGCTTGGGGTCGAGAGATTTGCTATGCTACTTCATAGAATTCCTGATTTGCGCTCACTTTTTGAAGGCGATATTAGATTATTGGAGCAATTTAAATGATAATAACGAAAAATTGGTTACAAGATTGGATTGATTTAAGCGAAGTCTCATCAGAAAATTTAGCCCTTACGCTAAATTCGATTGGTTTAGAAGTCGATGCGCACACTCGCATGAATATCCCAAATTTGGTCGTTGTGGGGCTAGTTAAAAGCAAAAGACGCCACGAAAATTCAGACCATTTAAATGTCTGCGAAGTCGATGTGGGCGAAAAAACGCTCCAAATTGTGTGCGGAGCCAAAAATGTCGATGCAGGGCAGTTCGTAGCAGTAGCACTCGTGGGAGCGAAGCTTCCTGGCGGATTGGAGATCAAACCAGCCAAACTTCGTGGCGAAGAGAGCTTTGGTATGATCTGCTCATCGACCGAGCTTGGGCTTCCTAAGACCTTTGACGGGATTATGATTTTAGACGAAAGTATCGGCGAGCTAATCCCTGGCAAGGCGCTAAATGAGTATGAAATTTTTAACGACGATATAATCGAGATCGAGCTGACCGCAAATAGGGGCGATTGCCTTAGTATTTTAGGTATCGCGCGAGATCTTAGTGCTGGGTTAAATTTAGCGTTGAAAGAAAAAGTCGAGTTCAAAGACCCTGAAAATGCCCCAGGAATCGGCAGAATTTTAAATGTCCATACAAACGCTGAAAGCAACGCGAGATTTTCGTTTCGCGCCTTTGAAACAAAGAAAAATTTCGGCCTTTCTTTTAAGCACATTTTGCGCCTTGCAAATGCCGATTTGCTAGGCTCTTGCGCTGTGCAAAACTACTTAGCTTATGTTACGCACGCAACGGGAGTTTTGCTAAGGGCGTATGATTTCGAAAAAATCGCTGGTGGGAGCGAAAAAATTTCACTTGACATTAAACAGCTACAAAACGGCGAATTTGGCGTGTATTGCGGTGAAAAACTGCTAAGTATCGCTGGAATTTGCCAAGATGAAAATTTCAAAGCCTGCGATAACACAAAAATCGCAATCATCGAGGCAAACTACACCAAACCCCTTGTCATCGCAAAAGCCATAAACGAAAACAAAAGCCTAAAAGGCGACGAGCAGGTTTATCGCTCATCTCGTGGTAGCGAGCCAAGCCTAGGCGTGGGCACAGATCTTTTATTTCGCATTTTGGGCGAAAATCCTTCGATTTTGCCGTATGCTGGCGCGCAGAGAATTTCGAGCGCGTATGAGCCTGTAACGATTAGATTTAGCGACAAAGAGATTAATAAAATGATTGGCGCAGATATTTCGCGCGATCAAATCGTAAAAATTCTAAAAAAACTAGGATTTGATATCAGCATAGAGGCTGATTTCATCAACGCCAAAGTTCCGCATTTTAGGCACGATGTGCTAAATGCGCATGATATTTGTGAGGAAATCGTGCGAATCGTAGGCATTGATAATATCGCCTCAGCACCGATGAAATTCGAGGAAAAAACACGCATAAACGAAACTTATATAAATTTGCAAAATTCACGCAAAGTGCGCAAAAAAGCGGCTGCTTTGGGATTTTTCGAGTGTGTGCATTATGTCTTTGACGATAGCAAAATTTTAGCCTCTCTTGGATTTGCGCCGTGCAAAAAAGAGATTTTAAACCCGATCAATAGCGAGTTAGACGCGCTTCGCCCAACGCTGATAAATCATCTTTTAGCTTCGTCTGAGCGAAATTTGAAAAATTCGAAAAAAAGCGTCAAACTTTTCGAGCTTGGCACGGTTTTTGACGCTGAGGGCGTGCAATCGCAAAAACTGGGATTTGTCGCAAGCGGACTAAAAAACGAAAGCTCTATCGCAAACGGCGCGAAACCTGCGGCTGTGGATTTTCTATACTTTGCGGGATTAATTCAAAGCGTGATTGGTAAATTTAGCGTGAAAATTCCAGAGCAAAAAATCGGCTTTTTAAGCGAATTTGAACAAGCCCTAATCGAGCAAAATGGCGAAATTGTGGGCTTTATAGGGCGCGTAGATGGCGATGTGGAAAAAAGTCGCGATTTAGAAAAAACATATTTGTGCGAAATTGATTTTAAAAAGCTAAAATTTGAAAGAATTATGGCAAATGCTTATTCGAAATTCCCTAGTATTTCGCGCGATTTAAGCATTTTGGTGCCAAATGAACTTAGATTTGAAAAGATTAAAGAGGTTATAAGCTCCCTTAAAATCGACGCTTTGAAGGAATTTTTGCCGACTGATTTATACAGAGACGAAAGTCTAAAAGATAGCGCGAGTTTGACAATTAAATTTAGTTTCCAAGACGATAATAAAACCCTCGAAGATGACGAAGTAGCGGGCTTTATGGATAAAATTTTACAAGCATTAAATCAAAATTTAGGATTAGAATTACGATGAGAATTTTCGCTCAAAAATCGCCATTAAATGCCGAAATTTCAAATATCGGCTCGGATAAATCGATTTCTCATAGAAGCGCAATTTTCGCGCTTTTATCGGATAGGACAAGCAAAATTTCAAATTTTTTGCTAGCCGAGGATACGCTAAATACGCTAAAAATCGTAGAGGCTCTGGGTGCAGAGGTCAAGCGAGTGGGTGCTTCGGTCGAAATCACGCCAAAAGGCGCGATAAAAGAGCCAAATATGCCATTAGAGTGCGGGAACTCAGGCACTACGATTCGCCTTTTTATGGGGCTTTTAAGCTCGGTTAAGGGATTTTTCGTCCTAAGTGGCGATAAATACCTAAACGAGCGCCCAATGCGCAGAATAGGGGGTCCCCTAAGCAAAGTAGGGGCGAAAATTTATGGTCGCGATAATGCAAACAAAGCTCCGATTGCAATCGAGGGAAATAGGCTTGAATATTTCGAATTTGATAGCAAAATTTCATCTGCTCAGGTCAAAACCGCTATGATTTTAGCCGCCCTTAATAGCAATGGTTGCAAATTTAGCGAACCTGAGCTAAGCCGCGATCATAGCGAAAAAATGCTAAAAGCCATGGGAGCGGATATTAGCACAAACGGCCTTGAACTGCGTGTAGAGCCACTACGCGCGCCACTTAAACCGCTTGAAATTTTCGTGCCAAACGACCCAAGCTCGGCGTTTTATTACGCTGTGGCAGCCTCGATAATCCCGGGCTCGCATATCGTGCTAAAAAATATGCTTTTAAATAAAACTCGCATAGAAGCTTACGAAATTTTAAAGAAAATGGGCGCGAAAATCAGCTACAAAAAAACCGATGAAATTTACGAAGAAATCGGCGATATCGAAATTTCTTACGCCCCGCTTCACGCCGTAGATGTTAGCGAAAATATCCCGTGGATGATAGATGAAGCCCCAGCCCTAGCCGTGGCGTTTGCCTGCGCGCAGGGCAAAAGCACTCTAAAAAACGCAAAAGAACTTCGCGTCAAAGAGTGCGACCGCATAGCTGTCATGGTCGAGGGATTAAAGGCGTGTGGCGTGAAAGCTAGCGAGCTAGAAGATGGCTTTGAAATCATAGGCGGTGGAGAAATGAGTCCAGCAATCATCACGCCTCATGGCGATCACAGAATTGCGATGAGCTTCGCTATTTTGGGGCTTAAATGCGGTATGATGATAGAAGATGCCAAATGTATCGCGACATCTTTTCCGAATTTCAGCGAAATTTTAAAACAAATCGGAGCTAGCGTTGAGGATTGAAATGGCCAAAAGCTACGGCTTTTGCTTCGGGGTAAAAAGAGCGATTAAAATCGCAGAAAACGCGGGCGAAGCCTCGACGATAGGCGAGTTAATCCACAACGCAGAAGAGATCAACCGCCTAAGGCAAAATTTCGGCGTAAAAACCCTAAAAGACGCTAGCGAAGTAAGTGATGAAAAAAAGCTCATAATCCGCACGCACGGTATCCAAAAAGAGGATTTGACGCGCCTAAGAGCGCAAAATAAAGAGCTTATCGACGCGACCTGCCCCTTTGTGACCAAACCACAGCAAATCGTCGAAAAAATGAGCGATGAGGGGTATGATATCGTGATTTTTGGCGATAGCAACCACCCAGAGGTAAAAGGGGTGAAATCCTATGCTAAGGGCAGGGTTTTTGTGGTTTTAGAGCCAAGCGAATTGGACGAGATTAAGCTAAATTCAAAGGTTGCGGTAGTTTCGCAAACTACGAAAAAAATCGAAAATTTTGTCAAAATCGTGGATTATTTAATGCAAAAATCGCGCGAGGTGCGTATTTTTAACACAATCTGCAACGCAACGCTAGAAAATCAAGAAGCAGCCGCCGAACTTGCCAAAAAAGCCGATATTATGATAATCGTGGGTGGCAAAAACTCATCAAATACAAAGCAACTTTTTTTGATTTCGCAAAGCTTTTGCAAGGATAGCTATTTGATCGAAAACGAAGACGAAATCGAGCAAATTTGGTTTAAAAATAAAAATTTATGCGGGATTTCAGCAGGGGCTAGCACGCCTGATTGGATTATTAAAAAAGTCATTGAAAAAATCGAAAAAATATCAAAATTTTAAAATTTCATCTCAAATTTAACATATCAAAATTTAAAAAAATTTAGTTGATTAAAAGCAAAATTTAGGTAAGATTTAGTTTTTAGCATTTTTGTTAAAAATGTAAATAAATTTAAAGGAAGCTTTATGGCCGAGGTGAACGAGAAAGTTCAAAATCACGCAGATGAAGATTTTGCGAAATTGTTAGAAGAGTATGACAACCAAAAATCACACGATGAGGTAGTCACAGGTAAGGTTATCGCTGTTAAAGACAACGAGATTTTCGTAGATGTGGGTAGAAAGCTAGAAGGAGTTTTGGATGTATCCGAAGTGAGCGACGCCCAAGGAAACTTGTGTGTAAAAGTAGGTGATGACATTAAAGTCGCGATAATCGGAAGTAGAGGTGGTCGCCCGGTCGTATCATATAGAAAAGCTATAAAAAAAGAAAAAGTTAAAGCATTTATCGATTCTTACGATGAAAATGCAGAAAATGTATATGATGTCAAAATCGTCTCTTTTAACAAAGGCGGTTATGTTTGCGTTAGCGAAGATGATGTCGAGTTTTTTATGCCACGCTCTCAAAGTGCGCTTAAAAACCCAAATGGCGCTATCGGCAAGACTTTTAAAGTAAAAGTTCTAAAAGTAAATGAAGATGAGCTAAGTATCGTGGTTTCACGCAAAAAATTGCTTGATGAGGACCGCAAAGCTAGCAAAGAAATCATCGAAAAAATCGTAGCTACTGAGGGTGTCATTGAAGGCACTGTTAAAAAAATCACAACTTATGGTATGTTTGTCGATGTAGGTGGCGTAGATGGTCTAGTTCATTACAGCGAAATTTCATACAAAGGTCCTGTAAATCCCAGCTCGCTTTACAAAGACGGCGACAAAGTCCCAGTCAAAGTCGTTAAATACGATAGCGACAAAAAACACCTATCTCTTTCAATCAAAGCTGCAATGCCAGATCCTTGGAACGAGATCAAAGACAGCCTAGAAGTCGGCGACACAATCCGCGTAAAAATCAGCAATATCGAGCCTTATGGCGCATTTGTTGATTTAGGCAACGATATCGAGGGATTTTTGCACATTAGCGAAATTTCATGGGATAAAAATATCAAAAATCCAAAAGACTTCATCAGCGAGGGCGAAGAAATCGATGTAGAAGTCGTAGAAATCAACCCAGATGAAAGAAGACTAAGAGTAAGCCTTAAAAACTTGCTTCCAAAACCATTTGATGAATTTTTGGCAAAATACAAAGTCGGCGATGTAGTAAAAGGCGCAATTACAACAATTACAAATTTTGGTGCATTTGTTAGAATCGACGGCGTAGAGGGTCTTTTACACAATGAAGACGCTTCTTGGGATAGAAATGAAAAATGCAAAAATTTATTCAAAATCGGCGATGAACTAGAAGTTAAAATTATCAAAATCGACAACGACACACAAAAAATTTCACTAAATCGCAAAGAGCTAGGCGATAGCCCGATTAGCGATTATGCGAAATCTCACAAACAAGGCGATGTCGTAAAAGGTAAAATTCGCGATATCAAAGATTTTGGAATCTTCGTAGAGTTAGAAGGTGGCGTAGATGCGCTACTTCGCAAAGAGGATTTGGGCGATAAGAGCGCAGATGAGATCAAAATCGGCGATGAAATCGAAGCAGCGATCGCATTTATCGATGAAAAGAAAAATCGTATTCGCCTAAGTGTTCGCAGACTAGCTCACCAAAAAGAGCGCGAGCTTTTAAACGAAGTAAATAGCGATGACGAAAAAATGACTTTGGGAGATCTTATTAAAGATCAACTAAAATAACCCCGCTTGCAAGGCAGTTTTGCCTTGCAACTCCACATACAAAATAGGAGAAATTTATGAAAACTGTAATAGTTTGCGACGCAATCCACAATATAGGTTTTGAACTTCTCTCAAAAGAATCAGATATCCATGTAATCGACGCTACCGATGTCCCAAAAGACGAACTTTACGGCATGCTTGGCGATGCAGATGTAGCAATCACTAGAAGCTCGACTGCGGTAGATGAGAAATTCCTAAATTCAGGAACTAATCTCAAAGCCATCGTGCGCGCAGGCGTGGGCGTGGATAACTGCGATATCGACGGCTGCTCTAAGCGCGGAATTATCCTTATGAATGTCCCTACGGCAAACACAATCGCCGCTGTGGAGATGACTATGTGCCACCTGCTAAATGCCGCCCGCAAATATGTAAATTCGTGCAATGATTTGAAAATCAATCGCATTTGGAAACGCGAAAAATGGTATGGTACCGAGCTATACAAAAAAAGCCTAGGCATTATCGGCTTCGGAAATATCGGCTCTCGCGTGGGTGTGCGCGCACTTGGCTTTGGTATGAGCGTCATCGCGTATGATCCATATATCGATCCAGAAAAGGCCACAAAACTAGGCGTGAAATACACTACGAATTTCGACGATATCCTAGCGTGCGATTTCATCACAATCCACACCCCTAAAAACCGCGAAACTATCAATATGATTGACGAGCCACAAATCGCCAAGATGAAAGACGGCGTGCGCCTCATAAACTGCGCGCGCGGTGGATTATACAACGAAGCGGCCTTAGTAAAAAATCTAAAATCAGGCAAAATCGCATATCTAGGCATAGATGTTTTCGACAAAGAACCAGCCACTTCGCATGACTTTTTAGATATCGAAAATTTAACCGCCACTCCGCACCTTGGCGCGAATACTTTGGAATCACAAAGAAATATCGCAGTCGAGGCCGCCGAGCAAGCTATCAGCGCAGCACGCGGTATCAGCTACCCAAATGCACTAAATTTGCCTATCAAATCCGAGGATTTACCAGCCTCAATCGAAGCGTATGTGGATTTGATATCAAAAATGGCTTATTTAGCCGCCCAAATCAACAAAGGTCCGATAAAATCTATCAAAATCGAGGGTAGTGGCGAGATTTCACAATACCTAAATTCAATGCTAGTTTTCGCTATCGTGGGCGCATTACACGATAGTTTGGGCGATTCGCTAAATTATGTCAATGCAAAATTCCTAGCCGATGAGAAGGGTATCGAAACCGAGTATAAAGAGTGCGTGGGCAGTATCTACAAAAATGAGATTGGTGTTACGATTATCACAGATAAGGATACTTCGAGCGTCGTGGGCACGGTCTTTGACGGCAAAGAGGGTCGCATAGTCAATGTCAATGGATTTAAAACTGACTTCAAGCCAAAAGGCAAGATGATAATCTTCAAAAACACCGATGTCCCGGGCGTCATCAAAAACATAAGCACGATTTTGGCCGATGAGAATATCAATATCGCTGACTTCCGCTTAGGCAGAGGCGAGGACGGCAACGCACTAGCCGTGATCTTAGTCGATTCTCAGGTGCAAAAATCAGTCCTTGAAAAGCTCGCTAAACTAGACACTTGCCTCATGGTGCGCTACGCATCGCTATAAATTTAGCCAAATTTAATGGGGGGGGTTATAATAGCGATTTTATTATAACCCCAAAAGAAAGCAATATGATAAAAAATTTAGAAATTTACGCAAAAAACTCAGGCAAAACTCGTGATAATATCGCCTATCGCATGGCGAAATTTTGCACCTTGGCACTTAGCGCGCAAAGCTTCACTCTTGGCGAGCTTAGCAAAGAGCTAGGCGTGGGCGCAGATACGCTCAAACGCGATATAAAGGTGCTACAAAATCACGGATTTGAGTTTGCAAAGAGTGGTGGCGAAATCCGCGCAAACTGCGCCCGGGGGGGTTCTAGATACCTGCTCGCTTAGTCTAGCGCGAAATTTAGGCGTTAGTGAGATTTTCCCTAGCTTTGGAAGCGAGGAAATCGCAGACCTGCTAAACGGCGTTTATAAAATCGACGCCAAATTTGACAAATTTGCCCCAAATTCCACGCTCAAAAGGGATTTTGAGGAGATTTGCTACGCTATCAAAAATCACAATATTTTAAATTTCACTTACTCGGGCAAGGAGCGCATCGCAAAGCCTTATGCTTTTATTTTCCGCCTTGGGGTGTGGTATGTGCTATGCGATGAAATGGGGGTTTTAAAGACCTTTACATTTGAGAAAATTTCAAATTTAGATGTTTTGGAGCAAACCTTTTCGCCAGAAATCAAAAAACTAGCCCAAATCAAAGAAAACAAAAACCACTGGTTCTCGCAAAGTCCAGTGAGTGCGAGACTGCGCGTGGATAATACTGCACTTGGATTTTTAAAACACAAGAAATTTTTTATAAAACAAGAAATCATAAATCAAAATGATAAATTCGCCACACTCGCCGTAACAGCAGCATTTGAAGATGAAATTTTAAATTTCGCAAAACTCTATCTGCCATATATCAAAATCACCAAACCGGCGATTTTGCAAAGTAAATTTGAAAAAATTTTGCAAGATTATCTAAAAAATGGCGGAAATTTATGAGAGACGACAAACCTTGTCGTAAGAGTTTCGTAAAATACTATAAATTTTTACGAAAGGATGAAAAATGAGTGAATTGGTAATTATCCTAAGTATAAAGGAAAAAATAAAAGAACTAGAAGCAAAGCTATCTAAAAAAGAGGATTTGTTAGAAAAAATCAAAGAGATAAAACCTAAAATTTACGAAATTTTACGAGCGGAAGTGTTGAGGTATTCTTGTTTGCCATACGAAACTTATATTCATATTTGCAATGAATATGGGGTTAAAATATCAATAGCCTCGACTTACGACCTTTTTGACTGGGATTATTCTGCAAGCGATTTTTACGATAAGCACGAGGAAGTTATACATGTCATCGATATATTGGCGGATGATTATCCCATAATATCAGAAAACATTAGGAGGATTAAAGAGCAAATCAGAGAGCAAATTTGGCGATTAGAGATTAGATTTCAAATAGAAAAAATATTTATTGAAATGGGATTTGAGAATATAGCAGAGCAAGAATTTTGGCTGCAAAAGTTGCGTAAGGTGCTATAAATTTTTATGAAAAGGATGAAAAATGTTTAAATTTATTTTGGGTTTTGGTTGTGGTGCAGTGCTAGCGATAAAAGCTATAAATTCACAGCGATTGTTGCAAGTATTGCTGATGAAAGATTTAAAAAAGTAAATTTTATAAAGGAAAACAATATGAAAACAATATTAAAAAATATGGAATTTATACCAGAAGAATTAGAAGCTTTGACAAATCTACCAGCGGAAGAGGTAATGAATGAATTAGAGAAAATAGCAGAAGATGAAGAGTCAATGAGTGAATTAAAGAAACATTTACAAGAAAAGGAGAAGCTATTGCAAGAATTAGAAGAAATGGAAAGACGATCTGTGGAACAAATGGAAAAAATAGAACAAATGGAACAACGATGGAAAAAATTATGTGGCGAAGATGAATTTGATATAGATAAGAAATAAATTTTTGAAGTTAAAAAGAAATTTAACTTTTTTACGAAAAACAGAAAATGTTTAAATTTATTTTGGGTTTTGGTTGTGGTGCTACGGCTAGTAGATATTTTTGACGCGAAAGGAATAATTATGAAAACAAAAAATTTTATAGATTGCGACGCTCTTAAAAAAGAGATTTGGGATTTAAATTTCGGCTCAACTTTGTATATGCTTAATTGTAGCTTGCACGGAATTCCTTATCAGTGGTTTTCTTGGACTGCGCGTATTAATTTACCGCTAATAACTCCATTTCTAGCAAGGAAGCGTTATTATAAATTTGCCAAAGCAGTTGAGAGTTATAAGGTATATTTGGAAAACATGGAAGTAAAAGCTAGTGAAAATATCGGCAAGCTTCTTTGCGCGAAAAAAGAGGCTAGTGATGAAATAAATCAAAAAATTGATTTGACAATCGCGCAAATTCGAAAGCTTGTCCAAGAAGTCAGAGATAGTTATCAAATACAAAAAAATGCATTTGATAATGACGATACAAAAAAAATAGCATTTGGCATTAAACTAGATTGGAGTAGCATGCAGTGGGTCAATGCCAAAATATAGCGATTTGCAAGGGCTTTGGTTCTTGCAAATTTTATTTATTACCGATGAATAAAATCAAAGTGGATTTTGCAAAGGATAAAATATGTTTTTTATAGAACCGCAAAAACGAAAGTATATATGCCCAGAATGCGGATATATTGGAGTGTGTATAAATGCTCATCATAACTGCCTGAAATGTGGTGCAGATTTAGATAAATTGAGTTCAAAAAATATCGCGGCAAAATTCTTGGTGCAATTTATAGATTGTTCTGGTATATGTCCTATGTGTGGGGGTAGAACAGGAGAGCGTGTTGGTATTTTATTCCGCAAACGCAAAAAATGTAATTGTTTATTTAAGTCCGCAAAATTTTGAATATTCAAATATATTTGTTTCGATTACAAAACACGACAAATAATCAAAATTTGAAAAAAAAGTGAAATTTCAATAATGGGAGGGTAGATAAAAATTACAATAAGCATAAAAATACTCGGTTTATTTTGGGCGTTGGTTGTGGTGCAGTGCTGATGAAAAATTTAAAAATTTAAATTTTTTTAAAAAAGGATTTGTTTTGAGTATTGACGAAAAAAGAAAACTTGTAGAAAAACTAAAAAATTTGCAAGATGAAAAGCCGATTGTTTTGTGTATGGGGGTTTATAATGGTTGAAAAAGTTCGCTTTAAACGCTTTTGATAAATGAAAAAACCATAAGATGAAGTAAAAATTTTATAAGGGAGAAAATGTGGAAAAAGGTGATTTAAAAATTCTTAAAAACGAAACTGAAAAAATTTTGGATTGTGCGATAGAACTTTGCATTAAATATAATGATAAAAGTGGTTATTTTGAAAATAATATTTTAAAACCGCTTGAAAGCGAAAAAGAAAAACTAGGTAAAAATGAATATGTAATTGCATTTTTGGGTTCTGTAAAAGCAGGTAAATCGACCCTTATAAACGCTCTTTTGGGTAGAAAGTTGAATCCAACTCAACACGAAGCCAAAACGGCTTTACCAAATTTGATAAGTTACGATGTAACAAAAAAAGAGCCATTTTTGAAAATAAAAAGCGAAATTTTTGACGATTTAGTCCAGTTTGCAAAATCAAAACAAAAAGAGCTAAATTTAGAAAAATCATATCAAGGCGAAAGCGAAATTTATAAATTTTTAAATAATCTAAATGATATTTATAGAGAATTTTTAAACGAAAAAAGCGAAGACGAAATCGAAAATTTTATGCGAAAATTTAAAAATATAGATGATTTTCCTAGAATTTTGGTCGATTTTGGCGATGGGTATAAATTTGAAAAAAATTCCAAAGTTACTTTTATCGATACGCCGGGTGCAAATGAAGCAAAAATTTCAAGTCATTTAAGAAAAATTTTTAACGACACTTTGCAAAGAGCGTCAAAGGTTGTTATGGTTGTGGATTATAGTAATATAGATAAAGATAGCGATAATAAACTTTTTGTGGAATTTTTGGAAAACACAAAAGCTATGCAAAATAATAAAGAAGCTATTTTGCTTGTGGCAAATAAAATAGATACTCTTACAAACAAAGAAGATAGGGAAGCTCGGGTTATAAAAGATAAAATTTGCAATCGTTTTGAAAATAAGATAAAAAGCGAAAATATATTGCCATTTTCTGCTCAAAATGCAATTGATGCAAATTTTATTTTAAAAGAATTAAGTAAAGAAGAGCCAGATAATGACAAATTAATGGAACTTGATATCAATTTTAAGTGGATTAAAGAAGTTGAAAATAGAAAAAGTTATGCAAACGACAAGTTGGATTTATCTGGGTTAAGTGAGCTAAAAAATGTAATTAAACAAGCGTTTGAAAATACAGATGAAAAGATAGTTTTTTCAACTTTAATGAAAATAAATGGCATTTTGAAAGAATATATCGAAAATGCTATTAAAACTAGGCAAAGTGATTTGAAAAAAAGCAATGAAGAAATAGTAAAAGAGATAGAAAATATAAAATCAAATCAAGAACAATTAAAAAGAAAAATCCCTGTCATTAAAGGTAAATTTGAAAAAGAGTTAAAAAAGGCGATTGAGAGTAGTCAAAATTTGCTAGATAGTTATTTTCCCAGTAAAAAGAATATACAAGAAGAAGAAGAAAACGAAGAGAACGACTTAAACGATATTTTTGAAAAACTCGCGCGATTTGCGGATAAATTTATGTCGCAACTAAATAAAAAAGATTACTATGATGAAGAAAATTGTAGCGATGAATTAAATAAAATTTTAAAAAATGTAGATGAGATATTTAAGACAAATAGTGGTAATATAATTAAATGTCATAAACGAGTTGAAGAAGCTTTTAAAAATGGTTTTAAAGGCGTGGAAAAAAAGTTAGAAAATAATTTAAAGCCAAACTTATCAAGACTTGAAAAAGATATTCAAACTGATATAGAAAAAGAAATTTTGAAAAATATAGAAATCATAAAACAAAATTTAGGCGATGATATAAATATAAAAATTCCATTTTTAAAAAATACAAAAAACGACACCTATGAAATAGAAATAACAACTAAACAATCAATATATGAAGATTATTGGGAAGATGATGATGGTTTTTTTGATCCAGTTCTTAGATTTATTGATAAAATTGGCACAAAAAGACATTGGGGACAGAGACTAGAATCTCGCAAGGTAGGGGAAGAAGAAGTATTGGATAAAGTAAAAGCCAGAGAAAACATAAAAAAACTCTTTTACTCACAAATAATGACTACGCAAAAAGCCTTAAATGCGTATGAAAATGAAGTTATAAAATATTTTAATGACGCATTTGTAAAACTAGAAGAAAAGATAAAATATCTTTTATCTGTAAAAGAAGATTCCCTTAATACCGATAGAAATAAAAATGATGAATTTAAAAAATATTACGAAAATGACAGCGAATTTTTTAATGATTTAATCGCTAGATTAGAAACTTCAACAAATTTAGCAAAGGAATAAAAATGGATTTTTTAACACAAATAGACAAAAACAAATTTAACCATATCGATGAGTATAAAATTTTGATAAATTTATCAAATTCTTACTCTATAAATTCGGATTTGATAGCAACTTCAAAAAGTAAAAGCCGTTTTATGGATGCTATTGATGCTATTACTGGCGAAAGCAAACAAAGGCAGGATTTAATCAATGAAAATTTTGCCAACGATATAGAAAATCTTTTTGAATTGCAGCAGCAAAACGAAGTTAGGGTAACTAGAATTTCTAATTATTTAACGCAGACAATGGACAGGTTGGCTAATGATGAAGAAATCATAAAAAATAAATTTAGTTTTGTAGAAAATGAGATAAAGCAAATTAAAAATGAATTAAAAAATCATAAAGCATGGTTACAAAATCATGAAAAAAGGATGGAAGAACAAGAAGCTTACAGAAATATTGATACAAATATAGCCGAATTTGAAAATGATATATATGCCGATTTTCCTTTGTTTATACAAATTTATATTGTGCTTCGAAATTTAGCCGATGGCGAATTTGGTGCATTTTATGACAACATAGAAGAGATAGAACAAAAAAAATTAAAAGATTATCTTAAAAATAAAATGCAAACAGCTTTAAAATATAAAGGCAAAAACGATGAAATTATATTTTGTGATGAAAAACTTGCTTTAAATGCTATGAAATTAAACGAAACAGACAAAACAGCATTAAGACTAATCTCAGCTAGACATTATGATGGACTAAAAGAGCTTGGTTTAAGACCACAAATTTCAAATTTGATTGAAATTTTAACCAAACACGATAACGAGCAAGAAATTTTAAAAGATATACAAAAAGAAAAACATATCGCAAATTTTATGACTTATGATAGGATTTTGCAAATTGCTGTTGATGAAAATTTGAGATTTTAAAGGGGCTAAAATGAAATGTGGCGTAGTTTTGTCAGGTGGTGGAGCAAAAGGGGCTTATGAAGTTGGTTTTTTAAAGGCTTTAAATGAATTTGGTATAACGACAAATGCAATAAGTGGGACGAGTATAGGTGCGTTAAATGGAGCGTTAATAAGTGCTGGTGTGTCTGTAAATGAACTAGAAGAAATTTGGAGAGATATAGAAAAACTTGACCCGATAGCGTTAAGAAATTTAAATGAAAAAGTTGCTTTTAAAGGTTTAATAAGCATAGCAGAACTTTTTGTGCTTTTTTCACCACAGCTTAAAATCGCAAAAGGAGCGAAGTTTTTATTTACACCTGTTAAGAATTTACTTAAAAGTGGCGATGACGGCGTATTTAAAACAAATCAAATAGGTGGAATTTTAGAACAATATGCACCGCCACAAAAACTAGCAAACGGAATTTCTTTTTATACTTGTGCTACTAAAAGCGACGGCTGGAAAAGAGATTTGACTAAATTTATAATCGATAAATTTGATTATTCGAACGACGATATAAATGAATATTTTCATATACAATCTTTAAGCGATGATGAAAAAATAAATGCAATTTTGGCTTCTGCTAGTTTGCCTTTGATATTCGAAGCAAAAGAGATTTGTGGTGTAAAATACAGCGACGGCGGTATCACAGACAAAGGCAATACGCCGATAAGACCACTTATAGAAAATGAAAATTGCGATTTGATTTTTGTTTGTCATCTGACAAACGGAAGTTTGTTTAATAAAAATGAATACAAAAATTCTTGCATTTTTGAAATTCGCCCTAAAATTCAGTTTGAATTTAAAGATTTAGTGGCCTTTGAGCCTGAAAAAATAAGCGAGTGGATAGAGTGTGGATATAATGACACGAAAAATGAACTTGCGAAGCTGCAAAGCGTTTTATGGCAAAAAAGAGAAGCCGATATGGCTGATTTGGAATTAGAACGCGCTAAAAACCGACTATTTGGCAAAAAATTTGAGTGGTAAAATGAAAAACATTTTAATCCTTTATAACCCGTATTTCAAGGCAAATGTCATTGAAGAGCATTTAAAAATTTTGCTTGATAAAGGCAAGGTCGCATTTGGCAAGGTCAGGGCAAAGGATAGGGATATGATAAATTCTGACGAAA
>NZ_JAOVTT010000010.1:0-35308 GCF_027737405.1 Campylobacter sp. VBCF_04 NA7 | reverse complement strand
TTGTATCTGCTAAGGTAAAATCGCCTGTGATTTTTTCAAATTTTGGCATTTCAAAATTTAAGCCATTTAAATTTGCACTTCCTGTGGATTTAGCAATAGTTACTGAGCCGCCAATCGTAACGCCATCGGCGTTTTTGATATTATCATTTGAGACTTTTACCTCTGCGCCATCTTCCTTGATTTGAGCTAGGATAATATCAGCTTTAATATCTGTGTTGTTTAAATCTATGTTGTTACCTGAAACTTTGCCTGATTTGCTAAATCCGCCTATGAGCGTAGCACCACTTGAAGTTGCGTCTTTATTAAGAGAAATGTTATTGTCTAAAACATTGCCTTTTTCGCTATATCCGCCGATGATTGTAGCATTTGATAAATTTGCACCCTCTTCGATAATGATAGAGTTACCGCTTACTGGTTTATCTGTGCTCTCTCCGCCGTAGATTGTCTTATTTAATTCCCCAGCACCTTTTGCGATAGTGATTTCATTGCCACTCTCGCTTGGTTTTCCAAATTTGGTAAATTCATCGCTATCAAATTTATCATTTTCCCAGGTTTCTTCGAATTTATTTGTGCCTGTAATGTATATTGCTTTTTTATTTTCAGCAAACATGCCACGCAAATTTCGTGTATATGTATCTTTATCTATAATTTTATAAATTTGATCTGGTTGGATTGCGGTTATTACTTCGATATTGGTATCTTTTAGTGTTTTATCGGCATTTAATTTATCATCAATATCAACACTTTTATAATTTAAAATTTCGCTTTCTGAATTTATCAAATAGTATTTTCCTGCTTTTGTCAAATAGATTTTTTCGTATGCGTAATTAAATGTATCACCTATGCCGTAAGAAGGTGCTTGATCGTGTTCATATATATCATTATTTGTATTTGCTCCACTTTTTACAACGGCGATTGTATCTAAATTTGGACTATATTTTTTAGCATTTGCGGTCAAATTTGTTATAGCATTCGCTCCGCCACCGTTATTTCGTTTTTTATTTACACCTGTTCCACTATTTCCGCCTACGACGACTTCGACAGCTCCGTTAGTAGTGCTTCCGTTTAAGAAATTTATAGTAACGCCATTTAAATCAGCTCCGATTTGGCTATCTGTTAGGGTTAAAACGGCATTTTTCTCGGTATCAGTTGCTTTTTTGAGTGTATTAAATTGTAAATTTGCAAAATTTTCTATTGTCCCTGCCTGTCGCAAACCAAAATTTTCAGTATCTCTGCCTAAGATTAGTGTGTTACCTGTGTTTGCTAGTTTTCCGCCGCCGACAGTCCCGCCGACAACACCGTTCATAAAATAAACAGCACTATTTTCGCTTGTTCCGCCGTTTTCCGCTTCGTTTAAACTACCATAGACATTACCTGAAATTTTTGCAGAATTTTCATCTGGATTTAAATTTACGATGATAAGATTATCTGATAACTTTGCATTATTTAGCCCTTTTACCCAAGAACCATAAGCATTTTTTATCTTTGTATCGCCGCTAATAACCGCTATATTATCTTTTAAAGTAGTTACGCCAGAACCACCGTTACTGTTGTTCGCACTACCGCCTGCTACTATGTTTCCGTTTAGATACTCTAAATTTTGTATATATGCACGATTGCCTACTATTTCTTGGCTAGTTCCGTTTGGATTTATAATTCTACCGCCAAATATTACATTGTGTTGATCGCTATCTATACTTCTAGTAATAGTAGTTTTTGCTCCGCTTATAATGACTTGATTATACCTTGAATTTCCGCTACCGTTTTGTAAAAGACCAGAACTTATATTTACTTGTTTAGTTACTTGTTGAGTTCCTTGTTGAGCTACCGGAGCTTTTATCGTTGAACCGCTAATTTCTAGTGTATTGTATTGGACATCTCCACTGCCTTTTTCTATCGAACCTGCACGGAAATTTGCATCAGAGTTATTTTTCGAATCTACCATGCTGTCTGTTATTTTTACCGTATTGTAATTAGCATTGCCGGTAGCGCCATATTGCTTTAGCGATATTAAACCACCATAAACACCACGAAAATAGCTCTTGTCTATTATTATAGAGTTGTTTAAAACACTTCCGCTACCGCCAGTAATGTATCCGCCACGATAAGCAGGGTAGTTAGCATAATCTACATTTGTAACTTTTAAAGTATTATTTATTACATTTTCTCCGTTATCACCGCCGTAACCGCCATGTGCCCAGCCAGTTGTATTTACGACAAATTTTGTGCTTCCAATAGTGTCTTTTTCGGAAATTTCAACGGTATTGCCGCTATTTCCCTTTGAGCCGTCATAGATATTGCCATTTTTTGTCGCACCAGTTATAAAATAATCTCCTGCTGCATTTACAAAGCTAACTCCGCCTACGGCAAACAAAATTGTAGCTAAGACGATACTTTCCCTGCTTTGATTTAATGCTTTCATCTCAAACTCCTTTGAAATTTTATAAATAGCTGAAATTATAACTTAAATTACAGAAAAAAGTGGTAAAATTTAAAGAATTTATGGGAATTTTTGCATTTTTTTAAAAATTTGACAAATTAGGCGTTTTTTGGTGCGGATTAAGCGCAAATTCTCGCAATGACAAATTAAACAAATTTCGCTCGCTATTGCCATTGCAAGGAAGCGAAGCACTGAGAACGCAAAATCAAATTTTCTGATTTAAATCCACGCTTTCGATTGCTAAATTTCTAAATTTAGCCAAATTTTCCACTTCGCGCGCAGTATCTTCGGTGTAAGGCAAAACTATATGAAATCCACGCTCAAAGCCCAAAAAATAGTTTTCGCCACTCCTAGCTATGCGGTTTAAATCGCTAGTAGCGAACTTCTCGCTAGCACTGGCTTCACCATTGGCGAAGCTAATCTCAGCCTCGCTCCACAAAAAATTCATCACCACGCTCGAAGGCTCAATATTTTCGGCGTTTGCGATATGTTTGCGAAGCATTTTGCGATAAAATTTAGGGAAAAACACCAGCCACAGCGCGCCCATGATTAGCGAAGCGATGCTTGCAATCGGGGCTGTTTTGAAAAGTCCGTCGATGATGATACCAAAGATCAAAAACTCAAAGGCGATCGCATAGGTGCTGACGATTTTTTGTTTTTTTGCTTTTTTGCTGTGAAGTAGCATAAATTTGTTAAGTGCGACGACATCGCGCTCGGTGATAGTTACTTGCATAATTTTCCTTGATAAAATTTGGCGCATTTTATCAAATTCGGCTTAAATTTTCTATGTTAAATTTAAAAGGTTAAAATTCACGCAAATTTAAGGAAAAATTATGAAAAATTTACTCAAAATCAGCGGATTTTTGCCCTTTATGATAATAATGTTTATCAACGCTAGCGTCGATCTCGCGCACAAAATCACTATCCAAAATGTCCTAGTCAAGAGCTTTTCGGGCGACACGCTCATTGCCCTGACCGCGCTTGTAAATATGCTAATCTTGCTTCCATATATTTTTTTATTTAGCACTTCTGGCTTTTTAAACGACAAATTCTCGCGCACGAAAATCACTCGCGCTTGCGCCCTGCTTGGCGTGGTTTTGTGCGCGCTAATCACGCTTGGATACATTTGCGGGTGGTTTTATTTCGCATTTTTTATGACGATTCTTTTAGCTGCGCAAAGCGCGATATACTCGCCCGCGAAATACGGCCTAATCAAAAAAATCGTCGGAGCGAAAAATTTAGGCGCAGCAAACGGCGCAGTGCAGGCTCTAACCATAATCGCAATTTTGCTCTCATCGCTTGTGTTTTCTGTGATTTTCGAAAGCTTCGCAAAGCAAGGCGCAGGTGCTGGCGAGCTTTTGCGCTCGGTGTGGTTTATCGGGCTTTTGCTCGTGGCTGGCTCTATGGTAGAGGCGTATTTTGCGTATAAAATTCCATATTTTGACGCTAGCGAACCTGAGGCGAAATTCGAATTTGCCAAATTCGCAAAATTCGAGTATCTAAGGCAAAATTTAAAATTCGTAACCTCGGATAAAAATATCTTGCTCTGCACGCTTGGGCTTTCGATGTTTTGGGCTGTTTCACAGCTCGTGATTGCGACATTTCCGGCGCATTTCAAGGCCATTAGCGGAAATGATAATGTGATGATTATCCAAGTTATCCTAGCACTAAGCGCAATCGGAATCGCGCTGGGAGCGGTGTTTGCAGGAAGCTACTGCAAAAAACATATCGAGCTAGGAATCGTGCCATTTGGCGCGTTTGGGCTAGGACTTGCGCTGATGATTTTAGCAAACGCAAATTCAGCTTTTACGCTATCTTTGGCGTCGCTATTTTTCGGATTTAGCGGGGGAATTTTCATCGTGCCACTTAATGCGAATATTCAGTTTTTTACCCGCGATGAGCGCATGGGGCGCGTGCTAGCGGGGTCAAATTTTATCCAAAATATCTTTATGGTGCTGTTTTTGATAATCGCGATAATTCTAGTAAATTTTGCCGTGTATAGTGGCGAAATCTTTGTAATGTGCGCGCTGTGCGTGCTAATTTGCGGAATTTTTAGCGCCAGATACCTGCCGCACCTTTTCATGCGAATTTTGCTTTTGCCGTTTTTGAAATTTGGCTATAAAGTCCGCGTCGATGGGCTAGAAAATATCCCGCAAAGTGGCGGAGTTTTGCTACTTGGAAATCACATTAGCTGGATTGATTGGGCAGTCGTGCAGCTTGCCTGCCCGCGCGCTGTGCGCTTTGTAATGCACAGAAGCTATTATGAGCTGTGGTATTTGAAGTGGTTTTTGAAAATTTTTGGCGTAATTCCGATCGGCGCAGGGGTCAGCAAAAGTGCGCTTGGCGCGATAAAAGAAGCCCTAAACGCTGGCGAAGTGGTGGGGCTTTTCCCAGAGGGGCACATTAGCTACAACGGCAGAATCGATGAGTTTCAAGCGGGATTTGAGCACGCCGCACGGGGCGCAAATGCCGTGATAGTGCCGTTTTATATCCGTGGGCTTTGGGGTTCGACATTTTCGAGGGCTAGCGAACATTATAAAAAAACAATCTCCAAGCTTGGCACGCACGCTTTGAGGGTGAGTTTCGGCGCGCCTTTGGATATAAATGCTAAGGCGCACGAGGTCAAAAAGGCCGTGAGAGAGCTATCGTTTTTTAGCTGGGAAAAATACCTTAGCTCGCTCGATCCACTCGCGTATAACTGGCTAAATCAGGCGAAAATTTCGCCATTTAAAACTATCGCGGTCGATAGCACAGGGGTGAAATTTACAAATTTGGCGATGATGAGCGCGCTAATAATGTTTCAAAAGCGCCTAGCACCGCGCATAGGAAATGAAAAAAACATAGGCATAATCCTGCCTAGCTCCGTGATTGCAAGTACGATAAATTTGACGATTTTAGCCATGGGAAAAATCAGCGTAAATCTCAACTACACTCTAAGCGAAGAAAATCTCGTGTATTGCGCCACAAAGGCGAATCTGCGCACCATAATCAGCTCGAAAAAATTTGTCGAAAAGCTAAAATCGCGCGGATTTGAGCTAGAAAGTAGCCTTGGCGAGAGATTAGTGTATTTGGAGGATATCGGCGCAGATATTACGCGCAAAGAGCGCATAAGCACGGCGATAAAGGCCCTTTTGATGCCGAAATTTTTATTCGAGGTTTTGTATATCGCGCCACACGCAATCGACGATGAGGCTACAATTTTATTTAGCAGTGGAAGCGAGGGACGCCCAAAAGGCGTGGTGCTCACGCACAAAAACATAATGGCAAATGTGCGCCAAATCTCCGAACTCGTAAATGCCACGGGCGAAGACGCGCTTTTGGCGTCTTTGCCGATTTTTCACTGCTTTGGGCTAACCGTTACGACGCTATTTCCGCTAAATGACGGACTTTTAAGCATACATGTCCCAGACCCGACAGACGCGTTTTGTGTGGGCAAAATGAGCGCGAAATACGGCGCGTCGATTATGTTTGGAACCTCGACATTTTTTAGACTTTATGCCAAAAACAAACGCCTAAATCCGCTAATGCTTCGAAATTTGCGCCTTGCAATCGCAGGTGCTGAAAAGCTAAGCGAGAGCGTGAAAAAGGACTTTAAGGTCAAATTTGGCGTGGATATCTACGAGGGATACGGCACCACTGAGACTGCACCTGTGGTGAGCGTAAATACGCCAAATATTTTAGAGCCTGATTTTTTCAAAGAACTTGCCTTCAACCGTGAAAAAAGCGTGGGTTTGCCACTAGCTGGCACGATAATAAAAATCGTCGATCCTGCAAATTTCACCGAGCTTGGAAACGGCGTAGCAGGGCTAATCCTAATCGGCGGGGCGCAGGTGATGAAATGCTACTACGACGAGCCAGAGCGCACAGCGCGCGCGATTATCGAAATCGACGGCGTGAGGTATTATAACAGCGGCGATATTGGGTATTGCGACGATGACGGGTTTTTGTTTATCACAGACCGCCTTTCGCGCTTCGCAAAAATCGGTGGCGAGATGATAAGTCTGGGTGCAGTAGAGGGGGCGATAGGCGAAATTTTAGGCTCTACGGTTAGCTTTTCGTGCGTAAATTTGGCCGATGAGAAAAAGGGCGAGAAAATCGCGCTACTATACAGCGCCGAATTTGGCGAAGATGAAATTTCGCAGATGATAAAGGGTGCAAATTTAGCTCCGATAATGCAGCCAAGCGTGGTAAAAAAAGTGGGCGAAATACCGATTTTAGGCAGTGGCAAGGTGGATTTTAAAGCTGTGAAAAAAATGGCAGAGGATATGGGGATTTAAAAAAATTGGCAAAATTTGGTCAAATTTGGCTAAATTTAGCCCTTTTTCGCTAATAAAAATATACACGAAAGTATCAGCACAAATCCTACGAAATCCAAAAATACAAATTTTGTCCCTAGCCAAAAATGTGCAAGCACAACTGTGCTTATAAATTCATCTGTGGCGGCAAAAATGACGAAGTTAATCGGCGAAATTTACACTAGGTATTTGGACGAAAATTTCGATGAAATTTATGAGGGAGAATTCGATCCTGTTTCAAATTTAAATCGCCAAAAGATCAAATATATAATCACAAATAAGCTTATAATGGGAGATTAAAATCCTATTATAACGCCATTTTGGCGCATTTTTTAGCGTGGATTATCGTCGTGTCAAATACCGGAATTTCCAAATCATTTTGCGAAATCAAAAGTCCGATTTCTGTGCAACCTAAAATCACACTTTTTGCCCCTAAATTCGCAAGTCTATCGATGATTTTTAAAAATTTATCTTTTGAAGATGACAAGATTTTTCCTAAACAAAGCTCATTAAAAATGACTGAGTTTATAAATTCGATCTCGTCATCATTTGGAATAAAAACTTCTATACCTTGTTCGATTAATTTTTCTTTATAAAAATCCTGCGTCATCGTGTATTTCGTGCCAAGAAGTATGGTTTTATCGATATTTTTGGCTTTTAGCTCATCAGCGGTGGCTGTGGCGATATGTAAAACGGGAATTTGTAAATTCGCACTGATTTGTGGTTCAACCTTGTGCATTGTGTTGGTGCAAATAGCGATAAAATCGGCTCCTGCGAGTTCTAAATTTTTAGCGACACCGGCTAAAATACGACCGGCTCTCTCCCACTCTCCCTTTGCTTGGCACTCTTCGATCTCGCTAAAATCCACACTATAAAGCAAAATTTTTGCACTATGCAAACCTCCAAGATGAGCTTTTATCTCTTCATTTATGATTTTGTAGTAAGTAGCCGTGCTTTCCCAACTCATTCCGCCGATTAGTCCGATAGTTTTCAAAAAATTTCCTTGAAAAATTAAAATTTAGATAATTTTAACCGAATTTGGTAAATTTAACCCTTTTTCGCTAATAAAAATATACACGAAATAATCAACACAAACCCCACAAAATCTAAAAACACAAACTGCGTTTTAAGCCAAAAATGTGCAAAAAATGCTGCGCTAACTGGTTCAATCGCTGCGATTAGGCTTGCTTTTGGTGCGCCGATCAATTTCACGCCAATCATATAAAAACTAAATGCTAAAACCGTTCCAAAAAACACAACGCCCATGAGTGCTAAAAATCCGCTAAAATCGCTAATACCTTTTAAATTCCAAACTTGCAAAAACAAACCCAAAACTACTCCGCCAAGCACCATACCCCAACCTAAATTTAGCACAACAGGATATTTTTGATTTAGTTTTTTTGGTGCAAGATTATAAACACAAACACAAACTGCGCTAAGCAAACAAAAAATAAGTGCCTTTTGACTAATAACAAGTGAGTCTAAATTTCCGTGCGTAGCTAAAATCACAACACCCAAACTTGCTAAAATCAAAGAGATAAATTCGCTGATTTTTGGCAATCGTCTTTCATTTACGCATACAATCACTAAAATCATAGCTGGTGCTGTGTATTGGATTACGGTAGCGACTGCGGCATTTGAAAGCTCGATAGAATAAAAATAAAAATACTGCGTTAGCATTAAACCCAAAAGCGAAAAAGCTAAAAACTGCGGATAAAGTCTTTTATCTTTAAGCGGTGCAAAAAATCTTTTATCGCGCAAACGAAATGCACAATAAAAAAGCAAAACACACCCGGCGCAAAAAAGTCGATACGGAACAAGCCAGTTTGCGCTCACGCCCTTTACTTCGAAAAGATACTGACCGCAAACCCCGCTAAACCCCCAAAAAATTCCGCCAAGAAGTGTTATGAAAATTCCAAAAATTATACTTTGCGTTTTCATATTAATTGAATTAAATTTATAAAATTTCGGCAAATTTAGCATAAATTTCACGCAAATTTGCCAAATTTAAGAATTATTTGTTTGCTAAATACTCTTGCAAGCTTTTCACTTCCAGTGCGCTTCCGTCTTGGACCGCGCACACTGACATAGTAGCAGCGAGCGCAGCCTTGATATTCGTAAAATACGGCAGTTTAAATCTCACCACAGCTTGGCGGATTTTAAATGTATCTGACGAGCTTGATTTGGTGTCGCTGGTGTTTATCACAAGGGCGATTTCGCCATTTTTTAGCTTATCTTCGATATTTGGGCGACCTTCTGAGATTTTATAGACAAACTCGCACTCCAAACCTGCCTCTTTTAGCGCCTTGCAAGTCCCGCCAGTGGCAATCAGACTAAATCCAGTCTCAACCAAAGTCTTAGCTAGGCTTACCCCTTTTTCTTTGTCGCGATCAGTCAGACTCATAAACACAGCGCCCTTGCTTGGCAAGACATTGCTGGCTGAAATTTGGCTTTTGGCAAAACTTTTTGCGAAATTTTCACTAATTCCCATAACCTCGCCTGTGCTTTTCATCTCAGGCCCTAGCGCGATGTCGCAGCCTGGTAATTTGTTAAACGGAAATACGCTTTCTTTTACGCAAACTCTGCCACTCACGCGCGGTTTTAAAATGCCCTTTTCCTCACACAAAACGCCAAATTTATCGTAAAATTTAAGTGCCTCGCGCAAATTTCCTTGCCACATTACACGAGTGGCGACTTTGGCCATTGAAATTCCAGTTGCCTTGCTCACAAACGGCACGGTTCTACTAGCTCTCGGATTTACTTCAATCATATAAAGCTCGTCCTCAAAAATCGCAAACTGAATATTCATAAGCCCCACGACGCCCAAATTTAGCGCGATTTGTTTTGTGGTTTCGTTGATTTTATCAATCATTTCATCGCTTAGGCTCATCGGAGGCAGTATGCTTGCACTATCACCAGAGTGGATTCCAGCCTCTTCGATATGCTCCATTATAGCGCCGATATAGACATCTTTGCCATCGCTTATAGCATCGACATCAAGCTCGGTTGCATCAAGCAAAAATTTATCTAATAATACCGGTGAGTGGTAGCTCACGCTCACAGCCTCGCTCATATACTCTTTTAGTTCATCTACATTATGCACCCTTCTCATAGCCCGTCCGCCAAGCACATAACTAGGGCGCACAAGGACCGGATAGCCGATGATCGCGGCTTTTTCGATTGCTTCGGCTTCGCTTATGGCTGTATCGTTTTTAGGCTGTTTTACGCCGATTTTAGTAATAAATTCGCTAAATTTCTTGCGGTCTTCTGCGATATCAATCGTGCGCGCGCTCGTGCCGATAATCTTGGCTCCAATTGCGTTTAGGCGCTTGGCAAATTTAAGCGGAGTTTGTCCGCCAAAATGCACGATTACGCCCTCTGGCTTTTCTGTCTCGATTACGGTGCGAACATGCTCGAAATCAATCGGCTCGAAATACAAAATATCGCTCGTATCATAATCAGTAGAAACCGTTTCTGGGTTGCAGTTATACATAATGCTCTTTATGCCAAGATCCCTTAGCGCGTAGCTTGCATGCACGCAACAATAATCAAACTCTATGCCTTGACCTATGCGGTTTGGGCCGCCACCGATGATTAGGACTTTTTTGGCGTTTTGCGGCGTTCTGGTTGGCAGGTTTGGTGTGATATTTGTGCTAGAATACAAATACGGCGTGAGAGCCTTAAATTCGCCTGCGCAGGTATCGACTTCGTTGTACTCTAAATTTATGCCGTGTTTTGCGCGCGCAAAGAAAATATCATTTTGCGTAAGGCCTAGATTATCGACTTTGTTGATTAAATGCGCAATCATTTTGTCCGAAAAGCCCATGGTTTTGGCTTTGCGAAGCAAATTTGGAGCATTTAGGATATCCATGTCGATTTTGGCTTCAAATTCGACGATTTCGTGAATTTCGCGCAAAAACCACGGATCAATTTTGCTAAATTCAAAGACCTCATCTACGCTAAATCCCTCACGGTAAGCTTGCGCGACATACAAAATTCTATCCTGTCCTGCGTTTCTAAGCCCAAAAATCAAATCATCTTTGCTTAAATTTAACTCGATAAAGCCATAGTAACTTTTCTCCATTGAGCAAAGCGCCTTTTGGATACTCTCTTTAAATGTGCGCCCAATCGCCATTACCTCGCCGATACTCTTCATCGCAGTACCAAGGTGCGGGTTCGCGCCCGGGAATTTCTCAAATGCAAAGCGAGGGATTTTTGTGACGATATAATCAATCACAGGCTCGAAACTCGCAGGCGTGCCTGTGATGTCATTTTTGATCTCATCTAGGCTAAATCCCACAGCTAACATAGTAGCGACTTTGGCTATCGGATAGCCTGTGGCCTTGCTAGCTAGGGCTGAACTACGGCTGACACGCGGATTCATTTCGATTACTATCATGCGACCTGTGCGCGGATTTATGGCAAATTGCACATTGCTACCACCCGTATCGACGCCGATTTCACGCAAAATCGCAAAACTTGCATCGCGCATGCGCTGATATTCTTTGTCTGTGAGCGTCAAAGCCGGTGCAATCGTAATGCTATCGCCCGTATGCACACCCATAGGGTCAAGGTTTTCGATAGAACAGACGATTATGCAGTTATCTTTATTATCCCTGATAACCTCCATTTCATACTCTTTCCAGCCAAGCAAACTCTCTTCAATCAAAATTTCATGGATTGGGCTAATATCAATGCCGTTTTGTGCGATTTCTTTAAATTCGTCGATATTATACGCTACGCCACTTCCTGCGCCTCCAAGCGTATAACTAGCGCGGATAATGAGCGGAAAGCCGATTTCTTCGGCTGCTTGATGAGCTTCTTCCATAGTGTAGGCGTATTTTGACTTTGGCAAGTCCATGCCGATTTTAATCATTGCTTCTTTAAAAGCCACGCGATCTTCGCCCTTTTTAATCGCTTCTGGTTTAGCACCCAAAAATTTCACATCGCCTAGCTCGCCACTTTCATAGACTTCCATTGCGACATTTAGCGCAACCTGACCGCCCATAGTAGGCAGTATCGCATCGACGCCCTCTTTTTTGATAATTCGCAAAATGCTCTCTTTTGTGATTGGCTCGACATAGGTCGCATCTGCAAAATCAGGGTCTGTCATAATCGTAGCTGGGTTTGAATTTATCAAAACTACGCGATAGCCCAAATTTTTCAAAGTTTTAGCAGCTTGTGTGCCACTATAATCAAATTCACACGCTTGACCGATGACGATAGGACCGCTTCCGATGAGCAATATCGTCTTTACATCTTCTCTTTTTGGCATTATCTTTCCTTTGTAACGACATACAAAAACGTTGGCATATTTGGATTTGCGTATGGCTCTATGACAGCGCTTTTGTATAATTTACCACTCTGAACTGATTTGACCCGCCCCACAGGCACGCCCTCGAAAAATATCTCGTCCTTTCCACTCGTATAAACCTCATCGCCGACTTTTGGATCTAGCCATTGCGGGATAAATTTCACCACCAAAGCATTTCCCTCGCCATTTGCAACGCCTGGAATTTGGCTCTCGCCGATTGAGACAGAAAAATTGCTTTTTTCATCTTTTTGGAGTATGGCCAGGGGTTTGTTGTCGCGATTTACGACGATTCCTGCGGTTTTGCCCTCGCTGATGAGACCATAAACTTTATCTGGATTGAAATTTTTAAAATTTATCCAAAATTTATTGTAATCATTTAAACTAGCGTAACTTAGCGTCCTAACAAGCTCGACGCGCGGTTCGTAAGCGGAGCTGTTTTTATCAAGCAAAATTTTATTTAACTCCCCTGCAAAGGTGCCAAGAAGCATAGCAGATTTTTTCAGCTCCTCGTTTTCGGCACGCAGGGCTTCGATAGTGTTTGCTTGATCGATATGTTTTGAAATTTTGTTTTTTATAAAGCTCGTAATATCTTTGTAAGTATCAATAGCTCCTCCGCTAAGACCGATAAATTTACCATGAATTTGCGATCCAAAAATAAGCGAAGTAGCCACCAATACCACAGCGATGAGTAGAAACTTTACATTAGTCATTTGCTGCTTGTTTTAGCGATTTGATCTCTTCTAGGGCCTTGCCAGTGCCGTTTGCGACGCAAAGAAGCGGTTCATCTGCTACGAATACAGGCAGTTTTACAGCCTCGCTTAGATATTTATCTAGCCCTCTAATTAGCGCGCCTCCGCCGGTTAAAACCACGCCGTTTTCTACGATATCAGCTGCGACTTCTGGTTGGATACTTTCAAGCACAAATTTTAGCGCGTCAGCGATTTCGCGAATTGAGTCTTTTATCGCCTCTCTGACATCTTCGCTCGTTAAATCAACCGAGCTTAAAAGCCCACTGATTTGGTCCTTGCCTTTGACCGTGTAGGTTAGATCTTTTGGCTGTTGGATTGCGGTGCCGATTTTGATTTTGATCTCTTCGGCTGCACGCTCCGAGATAAGAAGGCTGTATTTTTCTTTGACATAATTTACAATGCTAGCGTCGATTTTATCGCCTGCTACGCGCACTGATTTTGCATTTATAATGCCCCCTAGCGAAATCACGCCGATCTCTGTCGTGCCACCACCGATATCTACGACTAGCGAGCCTTTCGCCTCGGCTACTGGAAGCCCTGCGCCAATCGCTGCCGCCATTGGTTCTTCGATTAGATAAACCTCGCGCGCACCTGCTATCATCGCGCTTTCTCTCACGGCCTTGCGCTCGACTTGCGTTAGACCATAAGGCACAGAGATGATAATCCTAGGACTTACGAAAAAGCGTCTTTTGTGCGTTTTTTCGATGAAATATCTAATCATCTTTTCGGTCATATCAAAGTCTGCGATAACGCCGTCTTTCATCGGGCGCACAGCCTCGATATCGCCCGGTGTGCGACCTAGCATCTCTTTGGCTTCTGCGCCCACAGCTATGATTTTTTGTTTGCCATAGCGTTCGTTTTGCACAGCCACGACGCTTGGTTCGTTTATGATTATACCTTTATCTTTGAGCAAAACTAGCGTGTTTGCCGTGCCAAGATCAATTCCCATATCACTAGAAAATAAGCCTAATAAAGAATCAAGTAACATTTATTCCCCTATGCAGTTAAATTTTGTTTTACTAATATCGGCTTTGCGCCCTCACTGACTACCTCTTTTGAGATAATCACATCATATCCACTAAGCTCTGGTAGGTCAAACATTATATCAATCATAATCTCTTCAATAATCGATCTAAGTCCCCTAGCACCAGTTTTGCGCTTGATAGCAAGTTTTGCTACCTCGCTTAGAGCTTCATCGTCAAATTTCAAATTTGCCCCGTCGATTGCGAAAAGTTTTTGGTATTGTTTTAAAATCGCATTTTTTGGCTCGGTTAAAATTCTAACCATTGCCACCTCGTCGATTTCGTTTAAACTCGCCATGACATGAAGTCTGCCAATAAGCTCAGGGATTAGCCCATAATGCACCAAATCATCGGCCTCTACCATGCCAAGCAAATTTTGGTTTTCCTTTTTGCTTCGTTTTTCTTGCCCAAAACCAAGCACATTTTTGCCGATTCTGCGTCCGATAATCTCGTTTATGCCATCAAACGCGCCACCGCAAACAAATAAAATATTTGTCGTATCAATTTGTATAAAATCTTGATTTGGGTGTTTTCTGCCACCTTTTGGCGGGATATTTACCACACTTCCTTCGATGATTTTAAGAAGCGCTTGTTGCACGCCCTCGCCACTGACATCGCGCGTAATCGAGCGATTTTCGCTCATTCTAGCGATTTTATCGATCTCATCGACAAATACAATTCCTCTTTGAGCCCTCTCGACATCGCCACCGGCTGCTTGAAGCAGGCGAGTTAGGATATTTTCGACATCTTCGCCCACATATCCAGCCTCTGTTAGGCTTGTAGCGTCGCTGATTGCAATAGGCACATCTAAAAACCTAGCCAAAGTCTGCGCCATAAGCGTTTTGCCACTTCCTGTGGGGCCAATTAGCAAAATGTTTGATTTTGAAATTTCAGTATCGTCGCCCTCTATCTCATCTTTGCGAAAAATTCGTTTGTAGTGGTTATAAACACCCACGCTAAAAATCTTTTTCGCCCTTTCTTGGCCGATTACATATCTATCCAAAACCTCCATTAAAGCCTTTGGTTTAATCGCCTCGAAATCTATCTCACCTGCGATTCGTTCGCTCTTTTTCGCGACCTCCCCGCCATGAAGTGCTGCATAAGCCTGATCTATACAATAGCTACAAATCGAAGCCGTGCCACTATCGTTTGGGAAAATCGTAAGTCCGTCCTTTTCGCTCGAACCACAAAAACTACATTTATCTGACATTAATTTCTACCCTTATCTAGCGGAATTCCGCGTTTTGTGTTTAATATAAAATCGCACATTTTTTTCACATGCTCGTTATCTGTTTCGTTTATCAAAATTTCGGCTTGTTCTTTTAATCCCACGCCTTGGTTAAACAAAAATTTATACGCTTTGTTGATGATTTCAACCGTATCTCTGTCAAATCTACGGCGAATTCCTGTTAAATTTAGCCCCCTGATATAGGCTCTGTTTCCCTCCGCTAGACAAAACGGCACTATGTCTTGTCCAAGCGCGCTAGCCCCTGCTATCATGCAACTCTCGCCGATTTTGACGAATTGATGCACGGGGGTTAGACCGCCGATTACTGCGTAATCGCCCATTTGCACATGCCCAGCCAAAGTGGCTGAATTTGCCAAAATAATATTATCGCCTAAAATGCAATCATGCGCCACATGGCAATACGCCATCATAAAGATATTATCGCCAATGCGCGTAAATCCGTCTCCCTTGTGCGAACCAGAGCTAATGGTGCAAAATTCGTGAATTGTGGCGTTTTTGCCGATTATAAGGCCTGTTTTTTCGCCTACTTCAAAGCTGATATCTTGCGGGATATCGCCCACAATCGCATAAGAGAAAATTTTAGAATTTTCGCCGATTGTAGTATCGCCGATGATGCGCGCGCCCTGCTTTATGAGTGTGCCAGAGCCGATTTTGGCCTGAGCGCTAACAAACGCATAGGGCTCAATCGTAACATCATCGCCTAAAATCGCTCCGTCCTCGACAATCGCAGTTGGATGAATTTTACTCATTTTATTTATCCATTACCATTGCTTGAAGTTCAGCTTCGGCCGCCAAAACATCGCCTCCTGCGTCATCTTTGATATACGCTTCGCCCTTTAACTGCCAAATTCTGCCTCTGTGTTTAATCGCCTCTAAGCGGTATTCTAAGCGGTCCCCTGGGCGCACTGGTTTTCTAAATTTCGCCTTGTCAATACTCATAAAATACACAACCTTATCGCTTAAATCCGTGCCCTCAGCTTCCATTGCTTTAAACGCCAAAATTCCCCCAGCTTGGGCAAGTCCCTCGATAATCATCACGCCAGGATAAATCGGATGGCCCGGAAAATGTCCTTGGAAAATTTGCTCGCCATAGGTGATGTTTTTGTAAGCGATTATCGTTTTTCCCATATCCATATCGGTAACTTTGTCGATCAAAAGCAACGGGTAGCGGTGCGGGAGTATGTTTAAGATTTCGGTTATGTCAATCATTTCGTATCCTTGATAAAAATTCTTGCCATTTTACCCTAACTTTACTAAAATTTCCCTAACATCTAAAAATATCCGAGATAGCGCGTAAATCTCCACTTTGGCTGGGTAAATTTCATCTACGACGATGATTGGCGAAAGCGAGCGCGCACCGCAAATTTTCGCGCGAATTTGCTCTTGTTTTTTCAGACTTGGCGGATTTTTTAAAATTTCGGCTGTGTTTTTGAAATCTGTTTTTAAAATTTCGTTGAAAAATTTAAGGCTTAAAATTTTAATCTCGCCCTTGTCGCAGTAAAATTTCTCACAACTCTCATTTATGCTAAATTTGACAAATTCGCGCCTAAAATGGGAGTTATGCAAGATAAATGATGGCTTTATCACCCCAGAGAATTTCACCCACGCCCTAAGCAAGCGATAGTTTAAAAACTCATCTCTGATAATCTCAAATTTCACCCCTTCGCGCCTAAATTTCGCCACTTTTTTATAAATTTTAAACTTTTCCTCTATCGAAGCAGGCAAAATTTCCCCACCAACTGGCGACATAAGCTCGTAAATTTCGCCCTCTCCGCGCTGCGTGCGTAGCGCAAACATGCAGCCGCAGTAGTTTTGGTGATAGAGCCCCTCTTTTTTGGCTAGGGCAAACTGCTCGTTCGTGCCGCCGTTTTTGCGAAAATCAGGCGCGATAAACTCCAAATTTTGCTCTTTACAGATTTTTTCTAGCGAACGGGCGAGCTGGGCGTGCGATTTTTTGGGGCTCATTAAAAGCGTCGTGGTGATTTTTTGCTCGCCAATACTGCGCGCGAAGCAGGCGGTGTTTTGCATACGAAAATCGAAGCAAAACTCACAGCGCCTGCCCTTTTCTGGCTCGTTTTCAAGGCCTTTTGCCCCACTAAGCCACGCCTCATAATCATATTCCCCAGCGTAAAATTTGATCCCAAGCCCCTCGCACACGCTCTTTGCGTCCTCCAACCTCAGCAAATACTCGCTGTAAGGGTGTATGTTTGGGTCGTAAAAATACCCTACCAAGGGCTCATCGCACTCGCGCGCCAACCTACGCAAAAAATAATCACAATCCACCGCACAACAGATATGAACTAACAAAAAATCTCCTTTTAAATTTCACAAAATTCGCATTATCGCGAAAGAAATGCGAAGCATTTCCAAAAAATAAAGCCAGCTTAATTTAAAGCGCAAGCTTTAAATTAAGCCACTTCTAAGGTTTTACAGGGGTGGGGGTTGGTAAGGGGGAGGGTAGCGTCTCCTAAAAAGCGCGCCCTCCCCCTTACAAAAAACCACATTTGCCCAAAAATTCATTAATAATTAAACCTAAATTTACCTGGTTATTTTTAATTTGCTATAATTTTAGATTATTAAATTTAACAATCAATAGGCGCAAAAATGGTGAAATTTTTAGCAAAACACAAGAAAAAATTTATTTATAGCATTTGTGGGATTGGCGCGTTTTACACGCTTTTTGGCTTTTTTGGCGTGCCACTTCTCATCGAAAAAGCAGTTCCAAAAATCCTAGAAAACGAGGCAAATTTCAGCGTTAAAAGCGCGAAATTTAACCCCTTCACCTACGAACTAAACATCACAGCTCCCTCGCTTTCGACTTTCAAACCGCTATTTTCGGCAGAGAAAATCGATGTCAAGCTGAAATTTGGCGAGCTATTTAACAAAACCATAGATATCCAAACCCTGCGCCTGCAAAGCCCTAAAATCAGCATTTCGCGTGAAAATAACGGCTCGTTTAATTTCGAGAGCCTTTATGCCAATGGCGAAAGCGAAAAAACGGACGAAAATTCGAGCATAAATGTCAAGCTGGATAATTTCAAAATCGAAAACGGCGGGGTTTTTTACGAAGATTTGAGCCTAGAACGACCCTTTAAAATCGAGCTTGGTAGCTTAAACTACGAAATTGCCGGGCTAAATTTGGCTAGTAATTCTATCGGAAACCACGATTTTAACGCCTCTTCGCAGACTTTCGATAATATCTTTCACTCAGGCTCAATCAGCCTAAATCCGCTTAAAATCGAGGGAAATTTAAGCGTAGAAAATCTCAAAATCAATCCGTTTTGGCTATCGTTTTTGGATATAAAAGAGCTTGATCTACTCGGTGGAAAAATCAGCGCAAATGCCCTTTATGAGGTGATTTTAGACGAGGAAATCGCGCTAAATTTGAAAAAAAGCAAAATCGCACTAAACGATCTTGCCCTGCTTGCTAGCCAAAATTTAATCAAATCAGAGCAAATTTCGCTTGCAAATATTGATTTTGACGCCAAATTTGGGGAAAATTTAGCCACAAACTTGCGCCTTGACGAAATTTCGCTTAAAAATAGCGATTTTCTAAGCGCAGAAAATAACGCGAGTTTGGGCGAATTCAGGGCTTTTGATTTTGGTTTAAAATTTGGCTTGGAGGGCGAAAATTTGGGCTTAAATGCGAATTTAGACAAGATAAATTTAAGCGAGTGCAAATTTAACGATAGCTTAATAAATTTAAGCGCAAAGGGTGGCGAAATTTCGCAAATCAGCGCAAATTTCAGGGGCGAAAACAACGCCTCCAAAGCAGAGGCAAAAGTCGCAAAAATCGAAATTTTGCCACTAAATTTAGCCTTGGCGAAATTTGACAAGATAAATTTGGCAAATTTAAGCGCAGATGATTTTAGCTTCCAAATGGACGAAAAAGGCTCAAATTTAGCCCTAAATTTGGCAAAATTTGGCGAACTTAACCTAGCCAATAAAAACGAAAAATTTAGCGGAATTAAAAATTTAAGCGCGCAAAAGCTAAATTTTGCCCTAGATAAACTTGCCCTAAATATCGACAAAATCGGCATTGACGCGCCGTTTTTTAACTCAGAGATTAGCGAAGAAGGCGCAAAAAGCATAAACGATTTAAGCGTGATTTCTTACGCGCCTAGCAAGGCGGAAAATGCGAAATTTAGGCAAAATTTATTAGCTCAGATACACTCGCTCGCCCCAGAAGCCAATTTCACGCAAAATAGCGAAAATAACGGCTCCGCGCGCAGTATTTCACCAGCCAAAAATGAGCCAAAATTTAGCTTTGCTGTCGCGCAAATCGCGCTAAATGGTGGCCACGCGAAAATCACAGAGAGCTTCGTAGCCCCACAGATGACCCACAACCTCGCTAAAATTGACGCTAGCGTGCAAAATCTATCTAGCAATTTTAGCACCCCTTTTAGCGCCAAAGCAAGCGTGGCAAGCGACGAAATAAGCGTCAATGCGACCTCGAAAATCACCATAAATCCGCTGAACTTAGACATTGATTTTGATGTCGCTCACCCTGATTTGCGCAAAGCAAACCCGTATTTGGAGCAGTTTTTAAACGCAAAAATCGCAAGTGGTAGCGCAAATTTAAAAGGAAATTTCAAATTTAGCGATAAATTTGCGCTAAATGCTGAAATTTCGGGCAAAAATTTAGCCCTAAACGACGCAAAAGGGGCGAAAGTTTTTAGCATAAATAGCGCAAAAGTGGGCGCGCTAAGCCTAAATGAGAGCAAAATCGATATCAAAAATATCGCCATAAACGCCCCTTACGCGAAAATCCATATTGCCAAAAACGGCGAGATAAACCTAGCCAAACTAGCCAAAACTTCGCCAAAATCCACAAGCAAACCAGCCTCCAAATCGCCCGCGCCAAAAGCCCAAGCAGGTGGGCAAAAAAACGCTTTTGGCGTGAATATTTCAAATCTCAGCGTGCAAAACGGCTCGTTTAATTTCATCGACGATACGCTGTTTATGCCGCTAAATATCACGGTCTCCAAAATCAAAACTACAATCGATAAAATCAGCGACAAATCCCAAGCAAACCTCAAATTTAACGGCCTTGTGGGCAAAAGTGGCTTAGGGCAAATCGCTCTTAAAGCCTATCCTTTCGCGCCAGAGCAAAAAAGCGATATTAGCGTGGTTTTAAAAGATGTCGCGCTCAGTGATATCACCCCATACAGCGCGAAATTCGTGGGCTATGAGATAAAAAGCGGCAAGAGCAATTTAAAGCTAAATTATAAAATCAACGCCTCCAAACTAAACGCCACAAACGACATAAACCTCGATAATCTCGTGCTTGGCGAAAAAGTTGAGAGTAAAGACGCGCTGAATTTGCCGCTGGATTTAGCGATTTCGATTCTCAAAGACAGCGACGGCCAAATCAATGTCAGCCTGCCAATCAGCGGGAATCTAAACGATCCGAAATTTAGCTTTGGAGGCGTAATTGTGGGGGCTGTGACGAAGCTATTTAGCGATATCGTGCTAAGTCCGTTTAGGTTTTTGGGCAAAATCGCTGGAATCGATACTGCCTCGCTCGATGGAATCGACTTCGAGCCTGCTAGTAGCGAGATTTTGATCAGCGAAAACGAAAAAATCGAGAATCTTGCCACGATTGCAAAATCAAAGCCAGAAATCAAAATTACCCTAACCCCAGCATATAACGAGAAGCTCGATACTAGGGCGTTTAAGCTCGTCACGCTAAACGAAAATATAGACAGGGTAATGCTAAAAGAAAATCTCTCATCTGACGCTGCGATTGCGAGCCTAAGGGCGAAACACCGTATAAAAGAGGGTGGCGAAGAGGGATTTGAAAAACTCATACAGGCGCAAAAATTCACAACCTCGCGTTTGGAGAATTTAGCCGTCGCGCGCGCTAAATCCGTGCAAAGCGCGCTTGCAAATTTGGGTGTTTCGGACTCACAAATCGTGATTAAAAAGCCTGCAAATGTCAGCGCGAAGCAAGATAGCTTCATCAGCGTCGGCCTTGGCGTAGAGAAGTGAAATTTAAAAATTTCGTAATTACAAGAGAAATGCGAAGCATTTCCGTAAAAATAAAATCAGCTAAATTTAGAGCGAAGCTCTAAATTTAGCCACTTCTAAGGTTTTACAGGGGTGGGGGTTGGTAAGGGGGAGGGTAGTGTTTCCAAAACCAGCGTAGCGGTGCGAGGCGGAAGCCGAAGCAGGTTTCTTGCGAGCGCAGCGCGCGAAGCAGAGCAAACAAGCGCGCCCTCCCCCTTACAGAGAATTTCAAATTTTGCTTAAAATTTAAAAAATCGTTCAATGCTAAATTTAGGTTGAATTCCGAATTTAAATTTTACTGGATTGCTTCGTCGCTGTTTCACAGCTCCTCGCAATGACAGATTAAGCAAAATTTGCGCTACGGAAAATTCCACGCAACGAATTCAGAAATAAGCTAAATTTGGCTATACTACGCCAAATTTTTACAAATTCAGAAAGGGTTAAAATGGTTAGGATTGGTATCCACGGCGGTAGCGGTAGAATGGGGAGTATGATTTATGAGTGTCTGAAAAACTACGAAAACGCAGAAGTTAGCGCGATTTATACTATTGAGGAGCTCTCATACAGCCCCAAATGCGTAATCACAGACGATTTGGCGAAATTTTTTGATTCTTGCGATGTGGTGATTGATTTTACCATTAGAGACGGGGCGATAAATTTATTAAAATTCGCCCAAACTCACCCAAAACCCCTTGTCATCGGCACTACTGCCCTAGGCGATGAGGGCGAAGCACTGCTAAAAGAGTGCGCACAAAAAATGCCAGTTTTTCACGCGACAAATATGAGCCTTGGAGTAGCCGTGCTAAACAAGCTCGTAAATCTAGCTAGCAAGGCTTTGCGCGATTTTGATTGCGAAATAGTCGAAATGCACCACAAACACAAAAAAGACGCCCCAAGTGGCACAGCAATGACATTAGCCACTACTGCTGCAAATGCGCGAGATTTAGATATCAAAAAAGTGCGAATTAGCGGGCGCGACGGGCTAATCGGAGAACGGGGCAAAGACGAAATCGCTGTCATGGCGCTTCGTGGTGGCGATATCGTCGGACGCCACACAGTAGGGTTTTACAACGATGGCGAGTATATCGAGCTAAACCATACCGCCACGAGCCGTGCAACCTTCGCCAATGGCGCGATTAAGGCTGGAATTTGGCTTGCCACACAAAAAAATGGCCTTTATAGCATAAATGATTGTTTAGGATTTTAAAATGTGCGCGATAGTAGGAGTTATAAATTCAGCCAATGCGGCTAAAACGGCGGTTTATGGGCTGTTTTCGATGCAACACCGAGGCCAAGAGGCAAGCGGAGTAAGTGCTAATCACAACCACCATATAAACACGGTAAAAGGTCAAGGGCTAGTAACCAAAATTTTCACCCCGCAAGCCCTTGAAATTTTAAAGGGCAATAGCGCAATCGGCCACAATCGCTACTCCACAGCGGGCAACGAGAGTATCCACGACGCGCAACCAATCTCCGCTAAATACGCCCTAGGCGAAATTTCAATCGTGCATAATGGAAATTTGATAAACAAAGATAGCGTTAGATCTGAGCTAATCGCCGAGGGAGCGATATTTCAGTCAAATATGGACACAGAAAATATCTTGCATTTAATCGCTAGAAGCAAAGAAAAAAAATTGCAAAACCGCATAATCGAGGCTGTGAAAAAATGCGCTGGGGCGTATTCGCTTCTGATTTTAAGTCGTAGCAAAATGTTTGCCCTGCGCGATCCGCACGGCGTAAGGCCTCTTAGTATCGGTAGATTAAATGACGGCGGATATATCGTAGCGAGCGAGACATGCGCCTTTGATTTGGTGGGAGCGGAGTTTATACGAGATGTGAAGCCCGGCGAAATGGTGATTTTCGAAGAGGGCAAAGATGAGATAAAATCGCTTCAAATTTTCGAAGAAGTTGATCCTAGAATTTGCGCATTTGAATACATATATTTCGCCCGCCCAGACAGCACGGTCGAGGGTAAAAATGTCTATAATATCCGCAAAAAACTAGGCGCAGTTTTGGCTGAAAAATGCAAAAATATCAAAGCTGATTTTGTCGTCCCTGTCCCAGATAGTGGCGTGCCAGCCGCTTTGGGATACTCGGCTGCAAGCGAGGTGCCTTTTGAGCTAGCGATTGTGAGAAATCACTATGTGGGGCGCACATTTATCGAGCCGACACAAGAAATGCGAAATTTAAAGGTCAAACTCAAACTAAACCCTATGAGCGAGGTTTTGAAAGACAAAAGTATAGTCGTCATCGACGATAGTATCGTGCGAGGCACAACTAGCAAAAAAATCGTCGAGCTTCTGCGCCACGCTGGGGCGAGGGAGATTCACATGTGTATCGCAAGCCCAGAAATCAAGCACCCAGATAGATACGGCATAGACACGCCAAGCTACGCCGAGCTAATCAGCGCAAACAAAAGCACCGAAGAGGTGCGCGAGTATATCGGCGCAGACAGCCTGACATTTCTAAGCATAAATGAGCTTGTCGGCGCGCTAGGAGATGAGCGAAAATATTCGCTAATCAGTTTTGACGGAGATTATTTTATAAAGGAGTAAAAATGCCAATCATCAATATCCACCTAACCAAACCAGCCCCAAGCAAGGAGTTGCAAGACAAAATCGCTGGTGAAATCACCAAAACAATGGTCGAAAACCTAGGCAAGGTGCCAAGTCGCGTGGTCGTAAAATTCGAATACGACGAGGCTGAGAATTTCTATTTCGGTGGCGAAAGCGTCGCAGATATGCGCAAAAAGGCGCAAAATGGCTGAGACTACATTTAGCGCAGAGGATTTAGCGCGCAAAATCACGCTTGCTAAGGGCGATATGGCGCCAAATTTCGCCCTAGAAAACGCCGACGGGGTGCAAATTCGCCTAAGCGATTTTATCGGCAAAAGGGTCGTTTTGTATTTTTATCCTAAGGATAATACGCCTGGTTGCACCACTGAGGCTTGCGAATTTAGCGAGCTTTGGGATAAATTTATCGCCGAGGACGCCCTGATTATAGGCATTAGCCCAGATAGCACCAAATCACACGCCAGCTTTATCGCCAAGCAAAGCCTGCGCCATATCTTGCTAAGCGACCACGAACGCGAAGTCGCCAAGGCTTACGGCGTGCTTCAAGTGCGCAAAAACTACGGGCGCGAGTATCTAGGGATCGTGCGCTCGACATTTCTCATCGGCAAAGACGGCAAAATCGAAAAAGTCTATAAATCTGTCAAAGCCAAAGACCACGCCGCAAAGGTGCTTGGCGACATTTTGGCGCAAAAATAAACAAAATTTAAGCGCAAATTTGGGGCAAAATTTAGAAATTTTAGCGAATTTCAAAATTTGCCCCTTTTTAAATTTAGCCAAAATTTAGCCGAATTTACAAGGGGAAATCAATGAAAAAATTTTTAATTTTTATCTGCGCTTTGGGGGTTTTGTGTGGCGCGCAGGGCGAAAATTTGACCAAAGAGCAAATTTTGCAAAAATACTCTGCCCCCACGCCCAAACTTTGGGGCGAGGAATTACAGGGCGTGATTAAAAATTTCAAAACCGATAAAAAACAAATCGCCCTCACGCTCGATCTGTGCGGAAGCAAAACGGACGATTTGGACGAGCGAATCGTGGGATTTTTAGAAAAACACAGCCTGAAAGCGACATTTTTTGTAAATTTGCGCTGGATAGAGAAATTCCCACAAAAATTCGAGCGTTTGCGCCAAAATCCAAATTTCGAAATCGAAAATCACGGCACCGCACACTCCCCAGCCTCGCTAAATGGGGCTAGTATTTACGGCATAAAGGGCACGGCGGATGCTGGCGAGCTATACGATGAAATCGCGCGAAACGCCGATTTAATCGAAAAAATCACTGGCGCACGCCCGAAATTTTACCGCTCAGGCACGGCGTATTACGATGAGTTTGCCGTGGCGCAGATTTATGATATGGGATACGCGCCCGTGGGATTTAGTGTGCTAGGAGATGCTGGGGCTACGATGAGCGCGGAAGGGGCGCGCACCGCTGTGTCTAGTGCGCGCGGCGGCGACATCATCATCGCTCACGCCAACCACCCCCAAAAGCCAAGTGGCGCAGGCGTGGTGGGGGGCCTTAAAATTTTGGTTAAAAATGGCTTTGAGTTCGTGCGATTAGACGAAGTTTTGGAGTAAATTTCGCCCGTTTTGTCATCGGCAAAATTTGCGAAATATTTTGTGGCGATTCAGAGAAATTCCCTAGCCCTTGATTTGTCATTGCGAGCAAGCTTGCTTGCGTGGCAATCTACGAGCTTGAAATTCAAAGTCAGCGTTTTGGCTAATTTCATTGAATTTTAAAATTTTGCGAATTTAGCGATTGGCGATTTTAATTCGTAGATTGCTTCGTCAAGGCTACGCCTTTCCTCGCAATGACAGATTTGGCAAAATTTACATTTGATTTGTCATTGCAAAAATGCGAAACATTTCGTATCGTGGATAAACGATACGACCTGAAAGGAAAATTTATGGACTTAATTATAACTTTTGTATTTGCCGCTTATGTAGTAGTAAGCGTTATAATATGCGTTATTGTGGGTGCAGTTTCAAAAAGCAATAAAGCAGTGGCTATATCTGTTGCCTTATGTGTTTTGGTGCCGTTTTACGATGTCGTTCCTACTAGGATTATCGCAAATAAATATTGCCAAATAGAGCCTAAATCAAAGATTGATAAAATTGTAGAATATCCAAAAAGTGTATATGTCGAAATCAATAGTAGCGATAAAGATGAAATACTCTATAATGGTCAATTATGTGGGGAATTCGATGAAGCTATGTTGGACGGAATTCATGTTGAAAAAATGGCTGTTAATTGTTACGGCGAAATAATACAAAAAGAATTTGATACAAATTCATCAGATTATAAACAATACATAAATTTAATTTCACAATATCAAAATTTACACGCCGATAAATCAGCTCAATTCGATTTTTATAGGAAAAATAAAAAGGCTATTGAAGAAACCAAATTCAAAATAACAAAACGCAACGAAGTGGAAAAAGATAGAGATATTATCAAAAATTACAACTATTCTATAATAATAAATAAAAGTGAAAAAATCTCTGATAGTTTATTTGAAAATGCTTTTTATCATATCGTAAATGTATCTATTGTAGAAAATAAAACGGAAAAAGAAATAGCTTTTTGGAAAATGTATATTAGAAATAATGAAGCGACTTTTATTTTCCCTGAAATATTAATGCCACATTTTGCCGATGATTACCAATTTACGAATAAAGTATGTGGCAAAATACAAGAGATAGAAAAAGTCTTCGATATGAAAAAATGGAGTTTTGATTTTTCAAATTTATTTAACTATCGTATCTATCTCAGATAAAAATACAAAAATTTTTAATAAAGGAGAAATCTAATGAATACATTAGAGCAAAACATTACGGAATTTGGGCTGTTAGCCGAAATGGCTTATTTAAAGCAAAATAAAATTTTTAATGAAATGAAATAAAAATAAATAATTTAACTAAATTTAGCCCAAAAATGGGCTAAATTTAGAATTTTAGTGTTTTGACAGATAGTTTGTATCGTAGTCGTTGTTGATAAAATCAGGGTTATTCATCATCGCAATGTGGAAATCGCGGGTCGATTTGATACCGCCGATGACGAGCTGGGATAGTGCGATTTTCATTTTTGAAATCGCGCGAAGCCTGTCTTTGTCATGCACGATAAGCTTGCCAATCATACTATCGTAAAACGCCGGCACGCTGTATCCCTCATACACATGGCTATCCATACGCACATTGCGTCCGCCAGGTGCTATGTAGCGAGTGATTTTGCCCGGATTTGGCATGAAGCTTTTCGGATCTTCGGCTGTGATTCTGCACTCAATCGCATGTCCGCTAAATTTAATCTCATCTTGGCTAGGGAGCTTGTGTCCCTCTGCCACACGAATCATTTGTTCGATCAAATCAAGCCCTGAGCGCATTTCGCTGACCGTATGCTCGACCTGCAAGCGTGTATTCATTTCAATGAAATAAAATTTCTTATCCTTGCTGTCGTATAAAAACTCAAATGTTCCCGCACTGACATAGCCTATCGCCTTAGTCGCGCGAACGGCAGTTTCTAGGAGCTTGGCGCGGGTTTCTTCGTCGAGTATCACCGCCGGGCTCTCTTCGATTAGTTTTTGATGGCGGCGTTGCATAGAGCAGTCGCGCTCGCCCACATGTAGGACATTTCCGTGCTCGTCGCCGATGACTTGAACCTCGATATGGCGCGGATTGGTGATGTATTTTTCCATATACATTGTCCCGTCGCCAAACGCGCTCATAGCCTCACTCTCAGCCGACCAAAAGAGCTTTTCTAAATCCTCTTCTCTCTCGACCACTCTCATACCGCGTCCGCCACCACCAGCGGCTGCTTTGATGATGACAGGATAGCCGATTTCCTTTGCTAGTTTGCGCGCAGCCTCGACATCGGCAATCGCGCCATCTGATCCTGGCACTACCGGGATTCCAGCTCTCATCATTACTTGCTTAGCCTTGCTTTTATCGCTCATTAGCGTCATAGCTTCAACACTTGGGCCGATAAATTTAATGCCGTGTTTAGCGCAAATTTCGACGAAATTTTGATTTTCGCTCAAAAATCCATAACCAGGGAAAATCGCGTCAGCCTCTGTCAGCTCGCATGCTGTGATAATTGCGGGGATATTTAGGTAGCTATCAGTCGAGCGTGGCCCACCTATGCAGATCGCAGCGTCAGCATATTTGACATAAAGTGCGTCTTGATCGGCTGTTGAATGCACGACAATGGCCTTTTTGCCCATTTCCTGAATAGTGCGAAGTGCGCGAAGCGCTATCTCACCGCGGTTTGCGATAAGAATTTTATTTAGCTCTTTCATAGCTTTTCAACCTCAAATAGCGACATAGCGTATTCTACTGGTTGTCCGTCCTCTACTAGCGATTTGATGATACGACAATCAAACTCAGCCTCGACCTCGTTCATAATCTTCATCGCTTCGATAATGCCGATAGTATCGCCTTTATGCACGACTTGACCGGCGCTTACAAATGGGTTTGCGCCCGGACTTGCAGCCTTGTAAAAAGTGCCAACCATAGGGCTATCAATAGTATCCATGCTAGCCTTGCTAGCTGCGTGAGAGTCGCCTACGACGACATTTACAGCTGGCACAGCAGCCGGGGCGTGCGGTGCAGGTGTGGCACATGCTGCGCCGGTTTCGATATCTGCGCCGAATTTTTTAATTTCGATTTCAAAATCGTCATTTTTAATTTTAATCTTGCTCAGAGATGATTTTTCGTCAAAAAAAGTCATCAATTCCTTAATATCTTCTTGTTTCATTTATTTCTCCTAAAAATAGAAATTCCAAAGGCGCATTTTACCTAAATTTAGTTAATTCTTACATTAAATTTAAATTTAGCGAAATTTTATGGAATTTAAAGTGAAGTTAAATTTAAAAAAGGGCGCAAAATCTGCGCCCAAGAGTTATTAATGAGTAGCGTAAATTTCAGCAATTTTCGCTTTGTCTAGACCTTTTGAAAGGGCAAGTTGTAGTAAAACCCTAGCTTTGGCAGCGTTTAGGTTATCGCTTGTTAAAAATCCGTATTTTGCGTCATCGACCTCTGCGCCAACGCTTGTTGAGCCAGAACCTGTGCGAGAAGCGCGAACTACGACAACGCCGTTTTCGCTAGCTTTTGCAAGTGCAGCTTCGACAGTTGGGAAAGGATTTCCATTGCCCATACCAGCTAGCACGATACCTTTGGCGCCGTTTGCAACAGCAGTTTCAACGAAATCAGCGACATCTTGTGCGTGAGCGAACAAAATATCAACGCGTGGAAGCTCTTTTACATCTTTGATGTTAAATACGCTATCGACTGTGTGTTTGCGAAGTGGATTCATATAGAAATTTACGATTCCGTAATTTACGGTGCCGATTTTGCCTGCGTTTGGTGAAGCAAATGTATCAACAGCAGTTGTGTTTGTTTTAGTTACTTCGCGTGCTGCGTGAATTTCGTCGTTCATTACGACCATTACGCCTTTTTCGCGAGCGCTTGGGTTGATTGCGACATTTACGCCATTAAAGATATTTAGCGGGCCATCTGCGCTTAGTGAAGTGCCAGATCTCATCGCGCCAACCATTACGATAGGTTTTTTGCTTTTTACAACCAAATTTAGAAAATACGCTGTCTCTTCCATAGTATCAGTTCCGTGAGTGATGACTACGCCATCGACATCGTTTTTTGTAAGTAGCTCATTTACGCGGTTTGCTAGTTTTAGCCAAACTTCATCGTTCATCTCTTGTGAGCCGATTTGCGAAATTTGCTCGCCTTTGACATTTGCAATGTCGTTGATTTGAGGAACAGCAGCTAGCAATTCATCGACAGTTTTTGTGCCTGATGTGTAATCACCGCTAACAGCGCTATCGCCTCCACCAGCGATTGTGCCACCTGTGGCCAAAATGTAGATGTTTGGTTTAGCCGCAACTAGTGATGAAGCGATAAAAAGCGCAGCGAACGCGAATTTGCCTAAGATTTTCATCTTGTCTCCTTAAAATTTGATAAATTTCTGCATTTAATTGCAAAATTAAATTTGAATTATAGCACCAAATTTGTAAATCGTGGAATTTTATTGCTATAATGCGCGAAAAATTTTTCAGTTTAAGGATAAATATGGGACTAAAAAGCGATAAATGGATTAGAGAAATGTCGCAAAAGCACGCTATGATAGTGCCATTTGCCGAAGAGCAAGTGGGAAAAGGCGTGGTGAGCTATGGCGTATCAAGCTACGGATATGATATCAGAGTGGGAAATGAGTTTAAAATTTTCACAAATATCGGTGGCACGGTCGTCGATCCTAAGAATTTCGACGAAAAAAATGTCGTGGATTTCGTAGGCGATATCTGTATCGTCCCGCCAAATTCGTTTGCGCTAGCTCGCACAATCGAGTATTTTAATATGCCTTCTGATGTGCTTGCAATCTGCCTTGGCAAGAGCACTTACGCAAGGTGCGGAATCATCGTAAATGTAACGCCTTTTGAGCCGGGATTTAAGGGGCATATCACGATCGAAATCTCAAACACAACCCCGCTTCCAGCCAAAATTTACGCAAACGAGGGAATCGCGCAGGTGCTGTTTTTGCAAGGCGATGAGCCATGCGAAGTAACATACGCCGACAAAAAGGGCAAATACCAAGCCCAAGAGGGTATTACGCTACCAAGAATTTTAAAATAAGAGAGAAATATGAAAAATTTAGTCATAGTTGAATCACCAGCCAAAGCCAAAACGATAAAAAAATTTTTAGGCGAAGATTACGAAGTAATCGCTAGCAAAGGTCATATCCGCGACCTTCCGCAGAAAAAATTTGGCATTAAAATCGACGGCAACAAATTTAGCCCTGAATACGAAATCAGCACCGATCACGAAGCGATCGTGTCGCAGATAAAAAATTTAGCCAAAAAAGCAGGTCAAATTTACCTAGCAACCGACGAGGATAGAGAGGGAGAGGCGATAGCATACCATATCGCAGAATCAATCGGCAAAGCCCCAACCAGCCTGCCTCGCATTGTATTTCACGAAATCACAAAAAGCGCGATTGATAACGCCATAAACTCGCCACGCACGCTCGATATGAATAGCGTAAATGCCCAACAAGCGCGTCGCTTACTAGATCGCATAGTAGGATACAAGTTAAGTCCGCTACTAAACACCAAAATCCAAAGAGGGCTAAGCGCTGGGCGCGTCCAAAGCGCGGCTTTAAAAATCATTGTCGATAAAGAGCGCGAAATAAGAGCGTTTGTGCCGGTAGAATACCACAGCATAGACGCTGTTTTTAAGAAAAAGCTAGAAGCCGAATTTGTCAAATTTAACGGCGAAAAAATGGAAAAACTATCCATAAAAACAAAAGCCCAGGCCGATAAAATTTTAAAAATTTTAAAAAGCGAAGAATTTAGCGTTAGCGCGATTGAGAGCAAATCTCGCAAAACAGCCCCAAGCGCGCCGTTTATGACAAGCACACTTCAACAAGCAGCCTCAACTAGCCTTGGCTTTAATCCGCGCAAGACTATGAGCCTAGCCCAGAGCCTGTATGAGGGCGTGAATACGAATTTTGGCGGTGCGATTACATATATGAGAACAGATAGCCTAAATTTAGCCAAAGAGGCCGTTGCTGCCGCACGCGATATGATCGAAAAAACCTATGGCGCGCAGTATCTGCCAAAATCGCCAAACATTTACACCACCAAATCCAAAGGCGCGCAAGAAGCCCACGAGGCGATTCGCCCTACAAACATAGCCTTTACGCCACAAATGGCAAAGGCCACGCTCCCACGCGACGAAGCTAGGCTTTATACGCTGATTTATAACCGTTTCATCGCATGTCAAATGAGCGCTTCTACCTCAGATATCCAAACAATCACGATTTGTGGGGCGAGCGCTGAATTTCGCATAAGCGGGCGCAAGGTTACATTTGACGGATTTTACAAGGTTTATGGTGATTTGGATAAGGATAAAATTTTGCCCGAGCTTAAAAAAGGCGATAAAATGGAGCTTGAAAGCCTAGGAAGCGAACAACATTTCACCGAAGCACCAGCTAGGTATTCAGAAGCTAGTTTGATTAAAAAGCTAGAAAGTCTAGGCATTGGCAGACCAAGCACTTATGCGCCAACTATCACGCTTCTAACCTCGAAAAAATATGTCGAAATCGACAAAAAACAGCTAATCCCAGCCGAGGTCGCCTTTAAAATCACCGAGGTTTTGGAGGGGCATTTTAAAAATATCGTTGATAGCAACTTCACCGCCAAAATGGAAGAAAAACTCGATGAAATCGCCGAAAATAAGGCTGATTGGCAAGAAATTTTGGCGAATTTTTACTACCCATTTATGGACGAAATCGCCAAAGGCAAGAGCGAAATCGCTAGCCAAAAAATCTCCGAACCAATCGGCGAGAAATGCCCGCAATGTGGCAAAGAGTTAGTAAGGCGCGCTGGGCGTTTTGGCGAGTTTATCGCATGCGAAGGGTATCCGAAATGCAAATACTCTCGCAATCTAGGCGAGAGCGCAGATGAGGCAAGCAAATCCGAGCCTGAAAAAATCGGCGAGAAATGCCCACAATGTGGCAAAGAGTTAGTCAAGCGCGCTGGGCGTTTTGGCGAGTTTATCGCGTGCGAGGGCTATCCGAAATGCAAATACTCTCGCCAAATCGAAGGCGCTGCCAAAGCCCCAGCCAAAAAGGCCACCAGCACCGGCGTAATCTGCCCAAAATGCGCCAAGGGCGATGTGGTCGAGAGATTTTCGCGCAGGGGGAAATTTTATGGTTGCTCGAACTATCCAAAGTGCGATTTTGTGAGCAACTACGCCGTGCTTTCGCGCAAATGCCCTGAGTGCAAAAACACCTACATGGTGCGAAAAGAGCTGAAAAAAGGCAATTTCGCCGAGTGTCCGAAATGCAAATTTAAAGAGGAAATCGAATAAACAAATTTAGCCATTGCCAAATTTGGCGTGGCTAAATTTCGAAATTTAACCAAAATGAGCGAAATTTTAATTTTAATCACGCTAGGATTTTTCATATTTACCTCGCCGTATCTAGCCAAAGTGCTAAAAATCCCAGTCTCGCCCACAGAGATAATCCTAGGCATAATCGCTGGAAATTTGGGCCTGCTTTATGCCAATCCTACCTTTGATTTCGCCTCTAAAATCGGGTTTTATTACCTTATGTTTTTGGCTGGGGCAGAGGTGGATTTTCGCTTTTTGTTTAAAATTTCGCGCCAAATTTTAAAAAAATCGCTTCTGTTTTTGACCCTGCTTTATATCTTGGGCGCGATTTTGGTAGCGATTTTTGATTTGCCAAATTTAATCATCATCGCCGTGCCACTTATGAGCGTAGGACTACTCTCGACGCTGTATAAGGACTACGGCAAGGACGAAGAGTGGCTCAATCTAGCCATGCTAGTAGGCGTGCTTGGCGAGATAGTAAGCATCGTAGCCCTTAGCGTGGTGGGGATTTACCTAAAAGACGGCTTTGGGGCGAGTATGCTGCTTAAAATCGGCTCGCTTGTGGGATTTATCGGCGCAATCGCGCTAGTGTTTAAGTCCCTAGAAATGGTGTTTTGGTGGTATCCGAGCCTAAAAACCATAATCATGCCACACTATGACAAAAACGAAAAAGACATACGATTTGCTATGGCGATTTTTTGTCTAATTTGCGCGAGCGCGTCGTGGCTAGATATCGAAATCTTTATCGCGGCCTTCATCGCGGGGGCGTTTTTGCCGACATTTTTCTCGCACAAAGAGGGCCTCGTGCCAAAGCTATCGTCGTTTGGCTTTGGTTTTATCGTGCCGATATTTTTCATACACACAGGCGCGGCGGTCGAGCTGGACGCACTGCTAATGCCCGGGGTTTTGAAATTTTGCCTGCTGCTAGCTGGGATAATGATTTTTACGAGAATTTTGTGCGCTGGGGTGTTTTGGGAGATACTGCACGCGCGAGCAGGCGCGCTTTTTGCGCTTAGCCTCTCAATGCCACTGACACTTTTAATTGCGACTGCGACGCTGTTTTTCGAGGCAAATTTCATAAGCAAAGAGATTTATTACGCAATGATCGTCGCCTCGCTGATAGAAGCTTTGGTAGCGATGATACTGATAAATTTTATTTTTAATTATAAAAAGTAAAATTTAATCAATGCAAATTTTTTAAAATTTTAAATTAATTTTTCTAATATCTTTGATTTCTAATCCAAATTTTTCTTTGCCATAGTTTGATGTTGAAATACAGCGTGGATTTTCGACACTGACCAAATTTAAATTTGATTGTAGAATTTTGGAATTCGGAAGCATAGAAGCGTTTAGCGTGGCAGAAAATCCAAAAATTATGGCGATGAATATATTTATAAATTTATTCATATTCATACTCTCCACTCAAAGACTAGTTCTATATTAATTGAATTTAAAACATCGCTTACTTGTAAAAGAAAATTTTTACCTTTTTCGTTTATACAATGTCTAGATACTATTTTTATTTTAATTTTTTACTTTTTAATTTTTCGTAGCACAAAAATTGATTGCAGACTTGCTCAAAATTTAACAATTCTCACGATAACTTTGACAAAAAATATCAAATTTAACCATAATTTTTCCAAAAAATCTCAGTTTTAAACTATGTTTAAGCCCGCCCTCTTTATAATTACCTTAAATTTACTTTAAAGGATAAATTATGTTAAAAAAACTCCTTTTAGCGTCGCTAGTTTGCGGATTGTGTTTTGGCGGGGAAGCTATCGATTTTAACGGAAATGTTAGCGATGAGTTGGTCTTACACGCTCTTGCAAACAATAATATAATAGAAGATAATATAGCAGGAGCATGGTATTTATATCATTTTGATGACTCAAAATACTACAAAGTCAAAGATGATGAATTTGAAAGAGCAGATGCCTACAAACAAGCAAAAGAAGCATTAGAAAAGCTAAAAGAACAACACAAAAACCTTGATACAAACAAAATTTATTCTATGCTCTCAATAGCAGAATTTGATGAATATGATTTTGAAAAAGAGGAATTTCCTGTTAAATTTATAACCAAAGATAGCTTTTATAATCTTAGTAAGGGAAAAATTGCAAGGGCTCTAAGCGGTAGCGATCAAGGTATTTTAGTTTTTGATAATGTCAATACCGATAAGCATATTTTAAAAATGGCAAAAGATGAAGCAAAAGAGTTTTTAAAAGCTAAAAAATCACCTGGTTATATCGATAGGGTTATTGATATAGATATAGAATTTTCACTAAGCAAAGTAGAATTTAGTGAAAATAGCAAACAGATAGAGGAAGATTATCATTGCCCTGAGATAGTAGTTACGGGACATATAAAAAAGCTAACGCTTCTAGATAGAAAGGTCAAAGATCCAAAAAGCAAAAAACCAAAAGTCCTATCTGTGGTAGAATACGAGTAAAAATCTAATCCCCCTGCAAAGCATTTTTGCGCGGGGATTTTTAAATTTTTTTGTATAAATCGTATGGTGGGCAACTTATTGCCCACCATAATGGTAAGCAAATAATATGCAAATTTATGCACATGTTTTATTGTATAACATTAAAGAAAATTTACAACTAATTAAATTTTGATTGATTAAATTTTAAAGCAAGAATAAAAACAAAGTCCGCAACGACCTACTTTCCCGACATCCGAGTAACGGAGAGTATCATCAGCCATGATGAGCTTAGCTTCTTGGTTCGGTATGGAGCAAGGCGTTTCCTCATCTGTATAGTC